>NZ_KV810520.1:0-37527 GCF_001812815.1 Streptococcus sp. HMSC073A12
ATCTATAGGGGATTTACCCACTACAAATATTATAGAGCCAAATATAGTTGTCTAGAAAATATTAGAAAGGCTATCTCATGCACATTCACTATAACACAAATCAGACAACTTTGCCACTAGAACTTGCTTGTGTCTTACCCCAAGGCCACATCGTCTTCACTATCGAAAAGGTCGTCAATGCACTAGAAGACGGTCAGTTTCAGTCTTTCTACATGATTTTGGTCGCCCTTCCTATCACCCAAAGTTACTTCTGTCTGCCCTCCTCTTTGCTTATTCCCAAGGAAGTTTCTCTGGTTGTAAGATTGAAAAGATGATAACAGAAAATCTAGCCATGCAGTACTTGATAGGGCAGTTGGTTATCAGCTACCGGACCATCAACCGTTTCCGTGTAGCTGCCGGGATGGAAAATCTGCTGCGAGAACTCTTTATCGAACTCAACCTTCAGTTGAAAATGGAAAAGTTGGTAACACTTGATGGTCTCTACATTGATGGTACTAAGATTGAGGCCAACGTCAATAAGTACAGTTTCGTTTGGAAGAAAGCGACAGAGAGATTCTCCGCTAAACTTCAAGAACAGATGCAGGTCTATTTCCAAGAAGAAATCACGCCTCTTATCCATCAAGCCATTGAACTGGATACACAAGAGCCCATCTCCTCAGAACAGTTGACTGAGTTCGCTCAACTTCTTGAAGAAGAATTGGCTGGACTGAGCCAAGACATTGAGGAAACACCAGTTAAAGGTAAGGACGATCGTAAGACCAAACGCCGCAAGCTCAAGAAAGTCCTGCGTAAAGTCAAGGATGACTTTTCAGTGCGGGCCGAAAAATGTGAGATTTATCAAGAGACCTTCCAAGGTCGAAAGAGTTTTTCTAAGACGGATCATGATGCGACTTTCATGAGAATGAAAGAAGATCTTATGAGAAATGGACAACTCAAACCTGGCTACAACCTACAAATCGCCACTGAAAATTAGTTCGTCCTTCACTATGACATCTATCCAAATCCAACAGATACCAGAACGCTCTTGCCTTTTTTAGAAACATATCCACATGAGTTAAAAAGGGTTGTCGCCGATGCGGGATACGGCAGCGAGGAGAATCTTCTCACCTTGGATAGGATGGGCGTTGACCACTGGATTAAATATGGTCTTTTTGACAAGGAACAGAATAAAAAACACAAAGAATCTAATAGGAATTTGGATAACTAGACTTACGATGGAACAGCTGATTTCTACACCCATCTAGAGGGTTGGGTATACCAATTTGACCACCTCAAACACAGCCATATCACGACAGGTTTCAAGCAGAAAATCAGGGTTTATAAGGCAGAACAACCTGACTTGGCTTCGCAAAAGGGACTTTACGTCAATGAGCGATATCAAGTCTTAAAACGAAAAGAAAGCCAAGCGCTTTTGTCTGACGAAGGCAGTCACATCTTTGCCCAAGTAAAGTTGATGTGGAACCTGTCTTTGGTCAGATAAAGGCTTGTTTGGGGGACAAACGATGTAATCTCAGAGGCAGACGTCAGGTTAAAATTGACATGGGCTTGGTTCTCATGGCCAATAACCTACTGAAATATAACAAGAAATTAACTAAAAACTAAAAGAGAGACTTACACCAAATGTGAATCTCTCTTTTATTAGCTGAGAAATCTTTTTGTCTCAGGCTATTTTTCTTTTTGTTCAATATAATTGTAGCGGGGAGATGCCAGCGAATATTGAAATAGAGGTGAAACAATTTGCTTTTCTTTTTTATATTCAAATGTCGCTGGCTGATTTGTTATCAATTTCTTGAATCATATGTTACATTCTGGAGAGATCTGAAATTTTATAAATATTATGTTAGAAATTATTATATTTTAATAGTAATGTTACCCGTGGTGCTAGTTAAGTTCAAAATAGCTCAAATTATAAGTCAATAGGATTTGTTCAATCCTCAACTGTAGTCCAACTATTCCTCTGGCAAAGGTGTGTTCCATATCAAAGAGAGCACATAACTCAGAAAAGCGCGTTTCAATGGTTCGCCTCATAGCCAATAATCTCCAGTTATTATGCTGGCTCGCGCTTCCCATATTCTGACGTAAGGGCATCCATAAATGATACCCTCTCTGTTTCAACCGATCTTTAAGAGCCTGGCTGATATACCCTAAATCTGCTAAAATCACAGATTGTTGGCAGCCTTCCAATAAATCCTCCACCACTTTGATATCATGAACAGAAGCTGACGTGACAATATAGTTCAGAATATGACCAGATAAGGTAACGAGTATGTGAACTTTGAAACCATAGAACCATAAGTGTTTTGACGCATTGTAGCCAATGTCTGCCAATCCTTCGAAAATACTTGCTCTATGGTTACGAACAGACTGACAAAGTGGTAGGGGAAAACTGTCTACGATGGCAATCGTATCGGAGGAGATTTGGTTATTCATCGCCTGACGAATGAGTTGTAGCAACCAAATCAACTGCCTTGAACGACGATTGAAGCGACTTATTTCCAGCAGTCGGCTACAGGGAAATAGTTGGCAGATTCGGTGAAAATGACGTTGAGATTTGATTCCTAGTTCAGCTTGCAAGAGCAGTAAGACTAATAGAGATTCATCCGAAACTTTTGACAGGCTGACATTATGACGATGTTTCAATGAATCAGGGCAATAATCCCGATAAAGCTGATGACAAATTTTTGATAATTGCTTCATATTCCATTGTAAATGATGGGATTTAGCGGTATACTGTAAGTGGCTCATTTGGATAACCTCCTGTTTGTTTCGTCACTTACAGTATAGTCTTTTTGGGCTTTTTATGGTGTTTTGAGGTTAACTAGCACCACGGGTTAATGTTATTTTTTAATATTAGAGATTTGTACCAAGTTTGAATTAGAATGACATGTTTTGTTAAAGTAGCCATTCGGTATTTAGTTATTGGGGGATATTGGCAAATAGCTATAGAGAGTATTTATCAACGTGATAAAAAATAGATATGGATAAGAAATTTAATTTATGTTATGATATAAGTGTAATAAAGGAGAGAAAATGCAGAATAACTTACTGGTATTACAGTCAGATTTTGGTTTGGTAGATGGGGCTGTATCGGCAATGGTCGGTGTGGCCTTAGAGGAATCCCCAACGTTAAAAATACATCATTTGACTCATGATATTACGCCTTATAATATTTTTGAGGGAAGCTATCGTTTGTTTCAAACGGTGAATTATTGGCCGGAAGGGACAACGTTTGTCTCCGTTGTGGATCCAGGCGTTGGTTCGAAGCGGAAAAGCGTGGTTGCCAAAACTGTACAAAATCAGTATATTGTCACGCCAAATAATGGGACACTTTCTTTTATCAAGAAACATGTGGGAATTCTAGCGATTCGTGAGATTTCGGAGGTGGAAAATCGCCGAAAAAATACGGAGCATTCTTATACGTTTCATGGTCGTGATGTTTATGCTTATACTGGTGCGAAGTTAGCAAGCGGACACATTACTTTTGAAGAAGTGGGCCCAGAATTAAGTATAGATGAAATTGTAGAAATTCCTGTTGCAGAAACGACAATTGGGAATGATTTTGTTAGTGGGGCTATTGATATTTTAGATGTTCGTTTTGGTTCGCTATGGACGTCTATTACACGTGAGGAATTTTATACTCTTAGTCCTGAATTTGGTAATCGGTTTGAGGTCACGATTTATAATAACGATATGCTGGTCTATCAGAACCAGGTGACTTATGGGAAATCTTTTGCGGATGTACGGATTGGTCAGCCGATTTTGTATATCAATTCTCTTTATCGTGTTGGTCTGGCGATCAATCAGGGGTCTTTTGCGAAGGCCTATAATGTAGGAGTCGGAGCGCAATGGAGTATTGAAATCAAGCGGATTGAAAAATAAATAATAAAGGAGATTATTATGAAAAATAATTCAATAAGAAGTGTTGTCGCAACGGGTATTGGAGCAGCCCTCTTCGTCGTTATTGGAATGATTAGTATTCCCACTCCTGTGCCAAATACCAGCATTCAATTGCAGTATGCTTTGCAGGCCTTATTTAGCGTGATTTTTGGTCCGGTTGTTGGATTTTTAACGGGCTTCATCGGGCATGCCTTAAAAGATTCTTTGCAATATGGAAATCCTTGGTGGTCATGGGTCATTGCCAGCGGTTTGTTTGGTTTGATTATTGGGCTGTTTCGGAAAAGACTCCGTGTTATGCAAGGTATTTTTGAAGCAAAAGATATTGTATCGTTCAATGTAATTCAACTGTTGGCCAATGCTGTGGTGTGGATTGTCATTGCGCCGCTTGGTGATATTTTGATTTACAATGAGCCTGTAAACAAAGTGTTTGTACAGGGCTTTGTTGCAACGATTTCTAATGGTTTGACCGTTGCTATTGCAGGGACAGCGCTTTTGCTGGCTTATGCCCGCACGCAAACCAAATCAGGAAGTTTGAAAAAAGATTAGTGACAGGAAGCGGGAGTGAGACGGAGCGAAGGTTTGAAAATGTTTTTTCCTATTCTCACCACTGCGTCTTATAATTCTGATGACTATATAAACAAAGGAGCTGAGCATTTTTGCCTCAGTTTCTTACTTTATAATGGCAAAATGCCCTATGATGGAGCTTTTCATTTGCTTTTTAAGCTTAAGAAAGCACCTAATACGGAAAATATTGTCTGGGTAAGCTTTCTGAGGCTCAGACGGAGTAAACTAGTTTTGGTGCATGTCGTCCGAGGCTCAGACGGAGCAAATTGATTTTGGTTCATGTCATCCGAGGCTCAGACGGAGCAAACTGATTTTAGTTCATGTTATCTGAGGGTCGGACAGAAGAAACGAGTTTTTGTTTGTCCCATCGACCGGGTCGACAGTTTCAATGAGTTTTGGTTTGTTTCGTCGACTGGGTCGCCCGTCTCAACAAGTTTTGGTTTACTCCGTCGCCCGGGTCGATAGTCTCAATGAGTTTTGGTTTGTCCCGTTGACCGAGTCGATACTTTTAATGAGTTTTAGTTTGCTTCGTTGACTGGGTCGATAGTCTCAACGAGTTTTGGTTTACTCCGTCGACCGAGTTGAGCATTTTAACCATTGTCGCACTTTCTCATTAACCGTGTAGGGGCGGCAAGAAGCTGAACTCTTTTTGTTTGGTCAGATTCTTTTTCACGTTCAAGATTTAATTTTGCGGCAGGTGTAGCGGACTTCAAAATTGATTTTCATCTTATTTTCTTTTGTGCTACAATAGAGTGAGTAAGTACAAGAGGAGAAGTGGATGATTTTAGAGGAATTTGATGAAAATCGTCAGGCGATTATCAATCCAGAAGATTTGGTGGAGGCGCTACCGGATTTTCCAGAAACAGTGGTGTCTTGCTTTGCCCGTGAGACCTTTAAGCGCATGCTGGCTGATTTTCAGCATGAGCTATTGACCTCCACTTCCATGGCAAATATTGAAATTCCCATTTACAAGATTGTTATAAAAGGTAAGGCAATCGCCGTGTTCAATTCACCAGTAGGGGCAGCTGCCTGTATCGCCATTTTGGAAGATCTGATTGCCTTTGGAATGAAGAAGCTGGTTCTTTTTGGAACATGTGGTGTTTTAGATGAAACGATTAGGGAAACGTCTATTATCGTGCCCCATACTGCGATTCGTGATGAAGGGACCAGTTATCATTACCTGCCGGCTTCTGATGAGATAGAAGTAAATGTCGGTTTGCGGGATTTTTTACAGTCAATTTTAGCTGATAAAGGAATTTCTCATACAGTTGGAAAAGTTTGGACGACAGACGGTATTTATCGTGAAACAGCTGCGAAACTCCGTAAGCGAAAAGAAATGGGTGCTATTTGTGTAGATATGGAATGTTCAGCAGTTGCAGCTTTGGCAGCTTTTCGTGAGATTTCCGTTTGCCATTTCTTTTATGCGGCGGACCACTTATCAGAAGAAGCCTGGGATATGCGCAATTTAGCCAATCATGCAGACTTAGACGAAAAAGACAAAGTGGCTAACTTGGCGATTCAGATCGCCCTTGCTTTATAGAGAACATGCTATGAAAAAACCAATTATTCAATTTGAAAATTTTAGTTTTCAGTATCAAGCACAGACAGAACCAACCTTGAAAAATGTTGATTTGACGATTTATGAGGGAGAAAAGGTCTTAATCGTGGGGCCGTCTGGCTCGGGAAAGTCCACTCTTGGGCAATGCTTAAACGGAATTATTCCAACTATTTATCATGGAGAAATGACTGGGAATCTGTGGATTCAAGGGAAGTCGGCATTTGGCAGCAGTATTTATGATCTGTCCAACCTTGTCAGTACCGTCTTGCAAGACACAGACGGTCAGTTTATCGGGCTGAGTGTTGCAGAAGATTTGGCCTTTGCTTTGGAAAATGACATGGTGGATTTGCCGACGATGAGAGAAAAGGTTCATTTGTGGGCGGAGAAATTGGATTTGTCATCATTGTTGCACCAGCGCCCCCAAGACTTATCTGGTGGGCAGAAGCAGCGGGTCAGTTTGGCCGGGGTGCTGATTGACGAAAGTCCGATTTTGCTCTTTGATGAACCTTTGGCAAATTTAGATCCGAAGTCGGGACAGGATACGATTGAGCTGATTGACCAAATTCATGCGGAAGCAGGAACAACAACGATTGTTATCGAGCATCGTCTGGAAGATGTGCTGTATCGGTCTATTGATCGGATTGTCCTCATCAATGACGGACAAATTCTCTTTAACGGCAGTCCTGATAATCTGCTGCATACGCATTTATTAGCCGAAAATGGGATTCGAGAGCCACTTTATCTGACCACCTTGCGTCAGCTTGGTTTTCAGCTGGAAAATTCTGCACAGTTGGCAAATTTAGCTCAGATAGATGTCTCCGCTGTTCAGTTTTTGGGTGAAAAAGTTTCTATTCAAAAATCACAGGCACAGGATGATTTGCTGGAGTTGAAAAATGTCCAGTTTGCCTACGGTGAGAAAAAGGTTTTACAAGATATTGATTTTACAATCTCTAAAGGCGAAAAAATTGCCATTGTCGGGAAAAACGGTGCTGGAAAATCCACGTTAGCCAAAGCGCTCTGCCAGTTTATCGCAACAGAAGGAAGCTATACTTGGCAGGGAAGAGACATCAAAGGCGACTCCATTAAAGAGCGGGCAGAACGGATTGGTTACGTTTTGCAAAACCCAAATCAGATGATTTCTACGACCATGATTTTTGATGAGGTTGCTTTAGGCTTGAAGTTGCGTGGGATTGCAGAAAATGAGATAAAAGAGCGTGTATTGGCTGCGCTAAAAACCTGCGGTTTATATGAATTTCGGCAGTGGCCCATTTCTGCTCTGTCTTTTGGGCAAAAGAAGCGGGTGACCATTGCTTCGATTTTAGTGTTAAATCCAGAGATTATCCTTTTAGATGAGCCAACGGCTGGCCAAGATCAGCGCAATTACACAGAAATCATGAATTTCTTAGATGAATTGAACCAAAAAGGGCATACGATTATCATGATTACACATGATATGCAGCTGATGCTGGATTATTCTGACCGTGCGGTTGTGATGTTAGACGGAAAGATCTTGGCAGACAAAACACCGGCCGAAGTTTTGACAGATAAGACTTTGATTCAGGCGGCGAACCTCAAGGAAACGTCTATCTTTTCCTTGGCTGAGAAATTGGAAGTTGATCCGCTCGCTTTAACAGAATTCTATATGCAAGAAAGGGGGGGAAACCATGCTTAATCAACAAAAACTTATTGGTTACCATGCGGGAACGACCTTTTTGCATCGCCTATCCGGAGCGAGTAAGTTACTGTTTTTCATTTTGGTATCAACTGCAGCGATGATTAGTTACGATACTCGCTTTCTGCTGGTCATCGCGATTGGCTCACTCTTTCTTTTTAGAGTTTCGAACATTCATTTTAAAGATGTATCGTTTGTTTTGGCTTTTGCAGGTATTTTTGCCGCTTTGAATCTTATCATGGTTTATCTGTTTGCTCCTCAGTACGGAGTGGAGATTTATGGTCAACAGACGGTCTGGTTCAGCGGATTAGGCAGTTATACCGTGACTGCGCAGGAAATCTTTTATTTGTTTAATTTGTTCTTAAAATATCTCTGCACCATTCCTTTGGCGGTTATTTTTCTGATGACAACTCACCCAAGTCAGTTTGCATCCAGTTTGAATCAAATCGGAATTCCTTATAAAATTGCCTATTCTGTCAGTTTGACGCTGCGCTATATTCCTGACCTGCAGGAGGAATTTTACCTGATCAGAATGTCGCAAGAAGCGCGTGGTTTGGAATTGTCCAAAAAAGCAAAATTAAGCCAGCGCATCAAAGGGAACCTGCAAATCATTATTCCATTGATTTTTAGTTCGCTGGAACGGATTGATACGATTGCGACAGCTATGGAATTGCGGCGTTTTGGCAAAAATAAGAAGCGGACATGGTACACTTATCAGGCTTTTCAGAGGTTGGATATTGAAGTAATTGTACTGGCTGGTTTATTTTTATTATTCAGTCTATTACTCTTTGTCGTGAATCATGGTCGATTTTACAATCCTTGGCTATAAATGAGAATTGAAATGTACATAGGAGGAAGGAAATGATTGCATTGGTAACAGGAGCTTCAGCTGGTTTTGGTCAAGCTATTTGTCGTCGATTGGTGGCAGAAGGTCACCGAGTGATTGGTTCAGCGAGAAGATTGGGAAAGCTGACACAACTTCATCAGGAATTAGGTCTTGAAAATTTTTATCCGCTTCAAGTGGATGTGTCGGATACAAAAAGCGTGGATCAGGCCTTAGAAAGTTTGCCAGAGGATTGGCGAACGATTGATATTTTGGTCAACAATGCAGGCCTAGCATTGGGCTTAGACAAGGCTTATGAGGCAGATATGCAAGATTGGCTGACGATGATTCAGACCAATATTATTGGTTTGGTTTATCTAACACGTCAGATCCTACCGCAAATGGTAGAGCGAGATAGCGGATTGATTATCAATCTAGGTTCGACTGCTGGAACGGTTCCTTATCCAGGTGCCAACGTCTATGGAGCTAGTAAAGCATTCGTGAAGCAATTTTCTTTGAATTTACGTGCTGATTTGGCAGGACATCATATTCGTGTTACTAACATTGAACCTGGTCTTTGTGAGGGAACAGAATTTTCAAATGTCCGATTTAAAGGGGACGATCAACGAGCTGAAAAATTGTATGAAGGAGCTCATGCTATTCAGCCAATAGATATTGCCAATACTGTTGCTTGGATTGTTGGACAGCCTCCTCATGTCAATATTAACCGGATTGAAATCATGCCTGTTTCACAAACATTTGGAGCGCAGCCTGTTTTTCGAGAAGAATAGATGAGATAGAATGGGGAGAATATGACAGAAATAAACCTTTTGTTTTCAATCGATGATCGCTATGTCGAGCAATTTAAAACAACCTTGTATTCCGTTTACCTAAATTCACCGTCAGCTTTGCTGCATGTGTTTGTTTTGCAAAAAAAATTGTTAAAAAGGAATGTGGAGATTGAGGAATTTTGTGAGGCACTAGGAATCATCTATGAACCAGTCGTGATTGGGGAAAAAGCATTTGAGGACGCCCCCAGCACTGATCGGTATCCAGAAACAATCTACTATCGCTTGCTGGCACATGAATACCTTCCTAAAGACTTAGACAGAATTCTTTACCTAGACGCAGATATTTTATGTCTGAATGATATTTGTCCTCTTTATGAAATGGAGTTAGGAGCTTCTTTATATGCTGCGGCTAGTCATGGATCAGATGCCAATATGACAGATTTAGTCAATAAGATGCGTTTACAGAATTTTGAGGCAGAAAGTTACTATAATTCAGGAGTTTTACTTATGAATTTGACCAGCATTCGGAAAGAAGTGAAGCGTGAAGCTATTTTAGATTACATTGCTCAAAACAGTTTTAAACTCTTTTTACCGGATCAAGATGTGCTGAATGCTTTGTATGGACATTTGACAATTCAGATTCCAGATGAATTGTATAACTATGATGCACGCTACAATGTGCTATATTATGCTCGGAGTAAAGGAGAGTGGGACTTGGATTGGGTGATTGAGAACACCGTTTTTCTTCACTTTTGCGGTCGAGATAAGCCTTGGCTGAAAGAATACCACGGACGCTATGCCGCGCTTTACAAGCATTACCAACATCGCAACCGAAAAGTTGGCAGATAAAAACGAAACCAACCAATTAAAATGGTTGGTTTTTCTTTTTATAACGGTCGTTTATTAGGAATTCCTGCTTTGCGTGGGTATTTATTGGGAGTTTCTTTTTTCTTGCCAACAACCGTGATATACCGCGGGTCGCCATTGGGGAGTTGGTAATGAATGTTTTTTTCGACTTTGCTGAAAAGAAGGCTAAGCGCGGTTTTTGCTTCTGTTAATTCCTCAGGAGCATTGCTAGCTTTGAGCGCTAAAAGACGCCCGCCAACTTTAAGAAAGGGAATGGTCAGCTCGGCTAAGATCTGCATACGAGCAACAGCGCGTGCAGTTACAATATCAAACTGGGCGCGGAAGTCTTTATCTTGAGCAAAATCTTCTGCCCGACCATGATAAAAATGAACGTTTTCCAAACCTAACTCGTCAGCCAAGTGATTTAAAAACAGAATACGCTTGTTTAGAGAGTCAATAATCGTCACATCTAATGCTGGATAGAGGATTTTCATCGGAAGACTCGGAAAACCTGCCCCTGCTCCAATATCCAATAGTTTGATGCTTTTGTTTTCAATCCGTCCCTGTAAAATTGGCGCAATGGAATCATAGAAATGCTTGAGATAGACTTCCTTTTTGTCAGTAATAGCTGTCAGATTGATGTTTTCATTCCATTCAACGAGCAGTTCAAAATAGTGTTCAAATTGCTTCTTTTGTCGGTCTGTGAGTTCAATTTGCTGCTGTTTTAAGAGTTCATAAAATTCTTCGGGTGTCATCATTTGTCCTTATTTGTATTTCTTATTTCTATTATACCAGATAATCAGAAGAGAATCTTCAAAATTTCTCTTGCTACAGAAGTCTAAATTTTTATTCTTTTCATTTTTCTGGTATAATGTCTATAATAAATTTAAAGGAGAATGATTATGTGGATGATTATTTTAGCCATTGTTGTAGTACTGATATTGTTTGTGATTGCTAGTTACAATGGTCTTGTCAAAAGTCGTATGCAAACCAAGGAAGCGTGGAGTCAAATTGATGTTCAGTTAAAACGTCGAAATGATTTGCTGCCAAACCTGATTGAAACAGTCAAAGGGTATGCTAAATATGAAGCATCAACGCTTGAAAAGGTAACAGAGCTTCGTCGTCAAGTGGCAGCTGCTACAACGCCAGCAGAAGCCATGAAAGCAAGTGATGCCTTGACGCGTCAAATTTCTGGCATTTTTGCAGTTGCAGAAAATTACCCAGAATTGAAAGCAAGTACGAACTTTGTAAAATTGCAAGAAGAATTGACTAATACTGAAAATAAAATTTCGTATTCTCGTCAACTTTATAATAGTGTAACAAGCAATTACAATGTGAAGCTGGAAATATTTCCAAGTAATATTATTGCCGGAATGTTTAGCTTTAAGCCGGCAGATTTCTTAGCTGTCCCAGAGGAAGAAAAATCCGTACCAAAAGTTGATTTTAGCGGTCTAGGTGACTAATATGCTTTTTGATCAAATTGCTAGTAATAAAAGACGAACGTGGGTTCTCTTAATTGCTTTTTTTGCTCTGTTAGCGATTATTGGTGCTGCGGTAGGGTATTTATGGTTAGATTCAACTCTCGGTGGTGTGATAATTGCCTTTATCATTGGCGGCATTTATGCTTTTAGCATGATTTTTCAGTCTACTGAGGTTGTCATGTCTATGAACGGTGCTCGCCAAGTCACTGAGGCTGAAGCTCCTGATTTGTACCATGTGGTAGAAGATATGGCGATGGTAGCGCAAGTTCCGATGCCACGGGTATATATTGTAGAGGATTCATCGCCTAATGCCTTTGCGACGGGCTCAAAGCCTGAAAATGCAGCAGTTGCTGCGACAACGGGTCTGTTAAATCTAATGAATCGTGAAGAATTGGAAGCTGTTATTGGACACGAAGTGAGTCACATTCGGAATTATGATATTCGAATTTCAACGATTGCAGTAGCGCTTGCTAGTGCGGTAACGATGTTATCGAGCTTGGCAGGGCGTATGATGTGGTTTGGTGGGAGTGGTCGCAGACGTGATAGCCGAGATAATGATAATGGTTTGGGCGTTCTAATGTTGATTTTATCGCTCGTTGCGATTATATTAGCTCCTTTAGCAGCCACTTTGGTTCAGTTGGCGATTTCTCGTCAACGTGAATTTTTGGCAGACGCTTCAAGTGTAGAATTAACGCGCAATCCGCAAGGGATGATTAACGCTCTCTTGAAATTAGAAAATAGCGAGCCGATGCACCACAAAGTTGATGACGCTAGTGCAGCTCTCTATATCAATGATCCGAAAAAAGAAGGTGGACTTCAAAAGCTATTTTACACTCATCCGCCGATTTCAGAGCGAGTGGAGCGCTTAAGAAAAATGTAAAAAGGTTGAGATAGACTACTATGATTGTGCCGCAATCATGACTGTCTGTCCCAATCTTTTTTTGTATTTCACCATATAAATTTTAGTTGCGATAGCTTTATCTATGTTGTTTTTGGAATGAGAGTAAGAGAGACAGCACGCCACAGATTGTAAACACAATCCAAGTGACTTTCATATTCCAAATAGCGAGACTGGTAAAGATCATGGTTCCAAATGGGACAGAAAAACTAAACAGCAAACTCAGAAAGTTAGAAGTCTGTGCTAAGATATCTGATGGAAGTTTGCTGAGGAGCATGCTGTTGATTTTTGGATTGACTTTTCCGGAAAGATACATGATAAAGAAAACAGCAAAAATAGTAAGGAAAACAGGTAGCTGGAGAAGATTTATGAAGCCAATTAGAGCAATGGTTAAAGTAGCCCAAAAAGCAATTTTATTGACGGAAAGTTTGCTAAAATAATCATTGGGAGTCAGGCTGGCAGAGATAACTCCTAAAATAATCGTTGTTTCAAAAATGAGAAGAGATTGACTGAAAGGAAGTCCAAATAAAGGATGATCCAATAAATAAAGATTGTAAATGGCCATAATAGAGCCGCCGAGTGCATTGAGTATTAGTATCTGAAAGAGTAAAGTCAAAAAATGGCTGTCTCCGTTTTGTTAAAAAATTAGTTTGGAGCTGTGATACATTTTTAGGAATTGTTGTTTGAGAGGAAGAGGATTTTCATTTTCTTTGACTGGGTCATGGGTGAGTTTATGACGAACAAAATAAAGAGTAGTGGAAGAAAGTAGGAAGGCTAAGGCATTGATGAAGGCGACTAACGCAAATTGTTGGTTGCTGACAGCAAGAAGCCAAACTCCTAATGCTTGTCCGGCAAGATTGCAGAGATAAGTAATTAGTTGCATAAAGGAGAAAGCTGGCATCATCTCTTCCTCTGCTAGATTCTTTTTCAAAATAGGCATTTGCAGACCACTACGATAATCACTCATCATATCTGATACGATATTTAGCAAACAAACGACAGAAAAAGCTAGATAAGAAGTTGAGCGAGTTAGACATGCTACAAAGACAAAAAGCAGGGCTTGGAGATAGCCCATGTGAATGAGCCAACGAGCTTTATGGGCTGTTTGATCAGCTTTCATTCCCACAAAAATAGTGAAAAACACTGGAACGAGAACGATAAAATTAGCAATTCCAACAGCAAATTTAGGATTTGGTAAACTGGATGCAAAGACTACAAAAACAATATTATAAATGGAAGAGCCCAAGATATTGAATATGCGTGACAGACTAATAAAAGCAAATACTTTATTTCTCAAAATAAGTTTCATGATAACCTCCTATATGTGTTGCAATGATTATAACAAGCAAAAAAGTAAATTCAATAGCCTTTTCGCAAGTGGGAATAAATCCTAAGTAAGTGAACGATATGGAAAAGTAACTTGCAAGCAAACTTTATATATTTTAGTATAAATGAAAAAAGGCAACGTCAGCAAAACGTTGCACATATTCAACAAAAGTTAATTTTCTTTGAGAAGCTTTTCGATTCCATTTTGATAGTATTCGGCACTAGTCTGGCAATCTAATAGTTGCAAGATATGGACAGCTTGCTTCATTTGTTTCAATCCATTTTCTTTATTTCCTTGAAGGAATAGGAGTTCTCCTTGAGCAAATTTAAAAACGATCCGTAGATAGGCTTCATTTTCCTTATAAAAATGAGCTTTAATCCAGTTTTCGAAGAAAGCAGCTTCCGCAAAGTGTCTTGATTCAATAGCTAGAAAGAAGCCATTTATAAAAATGGTATGAATAGTATAACGATTGCTCTCAAATAAGCCTAAAAAATCTTTTCTGTTGATCATTTCTTTTGTATATTGTGTATAAAGTTTTGAGGAGAGAATAGTCGTACAAAAGGCGAAAAGTTTAAGTTCGTACAACCCCCAAATATCCACAGAAAAGAGATAATTGTGAAGAAAGTTACTTTCCTCTGTGGAAGCTGTAATTCCATCTTTTAGAGCGCAAAGAAAACCTTTGACAATAATAGATTCAATCCTATCTTCTTTTTTTCTGGATTTTTGATATAGAGCTTGTTTTTCTAAGTAAAAAGCTTCGATAAAATCTGGATTATCAGACTGTTCTTGAAGGGGATCAATTAGTTGTTGTTCGGATTTTTTTAATGTTCATGAGCTGCTAGAGTAAATTCGTTCACATCTGTGTGGATATTTTCAAGATCTGTAAATAATTTTTGAGCAGAAAGTTCACTCTGACCATTTTCAAAACGTGACAGCATAGACTTTGAAAATTCTTCTTCGGTTGCTTCAGTCAAGGAAATATGTCTAGCTTCTCGGAAAGATTTAAATATACGACCTAAATTATCCATCGCAATCCTCCTTTTGATTGTTATTATTATAACAAAATAATGGTTTCTCTCCTATTTCTCATCTTAAAAATGGTATAATAAAATTAGAAATTTAAATACAAATGAGGAAATGATGTTACATATTCAAGAAATACGTAAAAATCCAGATGGTCTTGCTTTTGAGCAAGGATTTGATTTGACACAAGAATTGCAAGTGCGCAATCCTGAAATTTTAAATGTCCAAGATATTTTTGCAAGTGGAATAGTGCAATATGAGGACGGTCTTTACTTTTTAGATTATGATTTGTCTTATACCATTACTCTGGCGTCAAGTCGCAGTATGGAGCCGGTAGAGCAAAAAGAGAGCTACTTGGTGAATGAAGTTTTTGCTGAAGCGCATAGTGGAAAAGTGGATCAGGATTTGATAGCGGATGACTTGGTGTTGCCGATTGAAAATGAAGAAATCAAGCTAGCTGAAAGTGTGGCAGATAATATTTTATTGCATATCCCTCTTAAAGTGCTGACAGCCGAGGAGGAAGCGAGTGATAGCATGCCTTCAGGAAATGATTGGCAGGTCATGACCGAAGAAGAGTATCAGCAAAGTAAACAAGAGCAAAAAGAGAAGAACAGTTCTTTTGCTAGCCTGCAAGGTCTATTTGATGAGGAGTGAAAAATCTAATTTTTGTTTGCCATATTTTTTATTGGAAAAAGGAGCAGAATATGCAAAAATACATAAAAAGATTAGAGCATGATTTTTCTGAAATAAAAAATGGTTTTAAAGAATTTGAGAAAAGAGCGCAGTTAGATTTTGAAAGTTATGAAGAAAAAGAAGTGCATGCATTAGCTAAATTAGCTTATCAATCAGAGGTATATCAAGTTCGGATGTATGCTGTCTTTTTATTCGGATATTTGTCTGATGATAAGGCAGTTTTGCATTTTATGAAAGAAGAAGTGTCGAAAGATAAGAATTGGAGAGTTCAGAAAATTCTAGCAAAATCCTTTGATAAGTATTGCAAAAGAGTTGGATATGAGCAATCTCTAGATATAATTGATGAGTGGCTACATGCAGAACAGCCAAATACAAGAAGAGCAGTAACAGAAGGTTTACGAATATGGACTAGCAGACCTTATTTTAATGAGAATCCTCAGGAAGCGATAAAAAGATTGTCGAACTTAAGATTAGACTCTAGTGAATACGTAAGAAAGTCCGTAGGGAATGCTTTAAAAGATATTAGTAAAAAATTTCCAGAACTTGTAAAATCGGAACTCAAGACGTGGGGAACCAATAAAGCAGAGCGACAGGTTTATCAATTAGCTAGTAAATTCATTGGCACATATATATATATATATATATATAAGTGCTTGTATTCTATAGACAACTTTTTCATATATAAAAGACTATTCTCCGTCACTCGTCCGTTATTAAAGTTTTTTGACATATATTCAGTATTCTTGCAAATTTTTGTCTAGATTAACTGAGGAGTGAATCTTCGTCTGACAAAACTATCTTTGCGGGGACAGGTTCTAAGAATTATTTTACTTATATGTTTTTCTATTTATGCTAGCAAATAGTTTCATGTAAAACAACAAATCCTTTATTTTCACGCATAAAAATGATAAAATAAAACAAACTAAAAGAGGAGTACAAAATGACAAAAGCGAATTTTGGTGTTGTTGGTATGGCCGTCATGGGTCGTAACCTTGCCCTTAATATTGAATCTCGTGGTTATACAGTAGCAATTTACAACCGTTCAGCGAATAAAACAGAAGATGTGATTGCATCTCACCCTGAAAAAAACTTTGTTCCAAGTTATGATGTGGAAAGTTTTGTAAATTCTATTGAAAAACCACGTCGTATCATGCTCATGGTCAAAGCTGGGGCAGGAACTGATGCAACGATTCAGGCACTTTTACCTTTCCTTGATAAGGGAGATATCTTGATTGACGGTGGAAATACTTTCTATAAAGACACCATTCGTCGTTCAGAAGAATTGGCAAATTCAGGAATCAATTTCATCGGAACAGGTGTATCTGGTGGCGAAAAAGGTGCGCTTGAAGGACCGTCTATCATGCCTGGTGGACAAAAAGAAGCTTATGAATTAGTAGCAGACGTGTTGGAAGAAATTTCAGCGAAAGCACTAGAAGACGGTGCGCCATGTGTAACTTATATCGGACCAAATGGTGCAGGTCATTATGTAAAAATGGTACACAATGGGATTGAGTATGGCGATATGCAATTAATTGCAGAAAGTTATGATTTAATGCAGCACTTGCTTGGATTTTCAGCAGCAGAAATGGCTGAAATCTTTACTGAATGGAATAAGGGTGAGTTGGATAGCTATCTGATTGAAATCACTGCTGATATTTTGACACGTAAAGATGATGAAGGACAAGATGGACCAATCGTTGATTACATTTTGGATGCAGCTGGAAATAAAGGAACGGGTAAATGGACGAGCCAATCAGCTCTTGATTTTGGTGTTCCACTTCCACTTATTACGGAGTCTGTTTTTGCACGTTATATTTCTGCTTATAAAGAAGAACGTGTTCAAGCTAGCAAAGTTCTTCCAAAACCTACTGCTATTAAATTTGATGGGGATAAGGCTGAATTAATTGAAAAAATTCGCCAAGCTCTATACTTCTCGAAAATCATGTCTTATGCACAAGGTTTCTCACAATTGCGTGTCGCATCTAAAGAGCAGGCTTGGAATCTTCCATTTGGTGAAATTGCTTCTATTTGGCGTGCTGGATGTATCATCCGTGCTCGTTTCTTGCAAAAAATTACAGATGCATATGGCCGTAATGCAGATCTTGAAAACCTACTTCTTGATGAATACTTTATGGATGTTACTGCAAAATATCAACAAGCTGTTCGTGATGTAGTTGCTTTAGCTGTTCAGGCGGGTGTGCCAGTGCCAACTTTTTCTAGTGCGATTGCTTATTTTGATAGCTATCGTGCAGAAAACTTGCCAGCTAATTTGATTCAAGCGCAGCGCGATTACTTTGGCGCGCATACGTATGAACGCAAGGATAAAGAAGGCATTTACCACTATTCTTGGTATGATGAAAAATAGGATAAGCTATGGGGAAGCGGATTTTATTAGTTGAGAAAGAAAAAAAATTAGCGCAATTTATTGGCTTAGAGCTACAAAAAGAAGGTTATCGAGTTGATCTTTTTGAAACAGGAAAAGATGCTTTGGCGTCTGCGAGAGCTAATCAATACGATTTATTCCTGTTGAATTTTATGCTTGACGATATGACAGGAACAGAATTTGCCGCACAATTAAGTGTGATAAAGCCTGCTTCGGTCATCATTGTATTGGATAATCGTGATAATATTCTTCAATATACTGAGGAAATCCAACGCTTTGCTGTTGCTTACATGGTAGAACCATTCATTGTGACGGACTTAGTTGAAAAAATTTCTGCCATTTTTCGTGGGCGTGATTTTATTGACCAGCATTGTAGTCAGATGAAAGTTCCAACATCTTATCGGAATCTTCGGATTGATGTGCAAAATCATACAGTTTATCGAGGTGAAGAAGTGATTGCTTTGACTCGAAGAGAGTATGATTTATTAGCAACATTGATGGGAAGTCATCAGGCTTTAAGCCGTGAACAGTTGTTAGAACGCGTGTGGAAATACGAAGGAGCTGTTGAAACAAATGTTGTCGATGTTTATATTCGCTATCTTCGTAGTAAAATTGATATAGCGGGGCAAAAAAGTTATATAAAAACCGTGCGTGGTGTTGGTTATGCTATGCAAGAATAACTCTGAGGTGCAGGAAATATCGTTTTTCTGCACTTTTCTAATGGGCATATTTCCCTAGTCTATTACAACTTGCAAGCAAGAAATAGGAAAAATTTTTAAAATATTATATAAAAACGCTTTACAAAATAGAAATATATGATATAATTAAAGAGTAAATAAATGCAAACGTTTGCGGAAAGCGTTTTCAGAAAATTTTATAAGGAGATATGAATGATGAAAGAGACATTCAAAAACATATTCAGTTTCGAATTTTGGCAAAAATTCGGAAAAGCTCTGATGGTCGTTATCGCAGTAATGCCCGCGGCTGGTTTGATGATCAGTATTGGTAAGTCAATTCCAATGCTCAATCCAAACGTAGCTGCTCTTGTTACAACAGGCGGTATTCTTGAGCAAATTGGTTGGGGAGTTATCGGAAACCTTCACATTTTGTTTGCATTAGCTATTGGAGGTAGCTGGGCAAAGGAACGTGCTGGTGGTGCATTTGCGGCCGGACTTTCATTTATTTTAATTAACCGTATTACAGGGGTCTTTTTTGGAGTAACTTCAGACCTTCTTACAAAACAAGGAGCTACTGTAAAAACTGTCTTTGGTGGAACCATTAAGGTGGCTGATTATTTTGTAAGTGTACTTGAAGCTCCTGCCCTTAATATGGGGGTGTTTGTTGGTATCATTGCCGGTTTTGTTGGAGCAACTGCTTTCAACAAATATTATAATTACCGTAAATTACCAGATGCGCTTTCATTCTTTAATGGTAAACGGTTTGTGCCATTCGTTGTTATTTTGCGTTCTACAATTGTGGCTTTGATTCTTGCAGTATTTTGGCCAGTTGTTCAAACTGGAATCAACAATTTTGGTATTTGGATTGCTAACTCTCAAAAGACAGCTCCAATTCTCGCACCATTCTTGTTTGGTACTTTAGAACGTCTTCTTTTACCATTTGGACTTCACCATATGTTGACAATTCCAATCAACTATACTCAATTAGGTGGGACATATGAAGTGTTGACAGGGGCTGCTAAAGGAACGACTGTATTTGGTCAAGATCCATTATGGTTGGCTTGGGTAACAGACCTTGTTAATTTAAAAGGTTCACACGCTGACCAATATCAACATCTTCTAAATAGTATTACTCCAGCTCGTTTTAAAGTTGGGCAAATGATTGGTTCATTTGGTATTTTGATGGGGGTTGCCTTTGCAATTTATCGAAATGTAGATGATGATAAGAAACATAAATACAAAGGGATGATGATTGCAACAGGACTTGCAACTTTCTTAACAGGTGTTACAGAACCAATTGAATACATGTTTATGTTTGTTGCAACACCTCTTTATTTGGTGTATGCTGTTGTGCAAGGGTCAGCCTTTGCTATGGCAGATATTGTTCACTTGCGTATGCACTCATTTGGTTCAATCGAATTTCTGACTCGTACTCCACTAGCCATCAATGCTGGTTTGGGTATGGATATTATTAATTTTGTTTGGGTAACAGTGCTCTTTGCAGTTGGAATGTATTTTATTGCCAACTTCATGATTAAGAAATTTAACTACGCAACTCCAGGACGTAACGGAAACTATGAAACAGCTGATGGAGAAGATAGTCCTTCGTCTACCGCAGCTGGTGGCAAAGTAGCAGAAGCATCTCAAACTGTGAATATTATCAATCTTCTTGGTGGACGTGCAAACATTGTTGATGTTGACGCATGTATGACACGTCTTCGTGTAACTGTTAAAGATGCAGAAAAAGTTGGTACAGAAGAGCAATGGAAAGCCGAAGGAGCTATGGGCTTGGTGATGAAAGGTCAAGGTGTTCAAGCAATTTATGGACCAAAAGCGGATGTTTTGAAATCTGACATTCAAGACTTACTTGACTCAGGCGAAGTGATTCCTGAAACTCTTCCGAGCCAAATGACAGCTTCACAAGCTGCCGAAGCGAGCTACAAAGGCGTGACAGAAGAAGTTGAGACAGTCGCAGACGGTGAAGTGATTGCGATTACAGATGTCAAAGATCCAGTCTTCTCTCAAAAAATGATGGGTGACGGATTTGCTGTTGAACCTGAAAATGGCAAGATTTACTCACCAGTAGCAGGTACGGTTAGCAGCATTTTCCCTACCAAGCACGCTCTCGGTCTTTTGACTGATAATGGTCTTGAAGTGCTTGTTCATATCGGACTTGATACAGTCAGTCTTGAAGGTAAACCATTTGAAGTGCATGTTGCAGAAGGACAAAAAGTTGCAGCAGGTGATCTTCTTGTGACAGCTGATTTAGAAGCTGTCAAAGCAGCAGGTCGTGAAACTTCAACAGTTGTTGTCTTCACAAATGCACAAGCTATTAAATCTGTAACCGTTGAAACATTCGGCAAAGTAGCAGCGAAAACAGTTGTTGCTAAAGTAGAATTGTAAATAGAAAAGAGAAATCATGGCAAAATTCCTGACTTTAAATACTCATAGTTGGATGGAAGATGAGCAAGAAAAAAAGCTAGATCAACTAGCTGAGCGGATTCTTCAAGAAAAATATGATGTCATTTGCCTGCAGGAAGTCAATCAAGAAATGGAGTCTGAACAGGTTGTTCAGGCTCCATTTTATCATGCGGTAGATGGCGCCATTGCGATTCATAAAGATCACTTTGCGCATTGTCTCGTGGAGAGATTGATAGAGAAAGGTCTTATTTATCATTGGTCTTGGGCTTATAATCATATTGGTTTTGATCGGTTTCATGAGGGAGTTGCTATTTTATCCTTAAAGCCGTTGAAACCAAGTGAGTTATTGGTTTCAGATGCCAACGATCCAACAGATTATCACACTAGAAAAGTCCTCTTAGCAGAAACAGAAGTTGATGGACGGCTTGTAACGGTGGCTTCCTGTCATCTTTCTTGGTGGGACAAAGGCTTCCAAGAAGAATGGGTACAAGTAGAAAAAGAATTGTTGCAGCGCGATATGCCTCTAGTATTGATGGGGGATTTTAACAATCCCGTCGGTTATGAGGGCTATCGGCACATTCTAAAAAGTCCGCTTGCTCTGCAAGACAGTCATGTTGTTGCGGCTACAGTCATTGGTACAGCAACAGTCGAAGGCGATATTGCCGGCTGGGCTGGAAACAAGGATGCTCTAAAAATTGATTATATCTTTACGAGTAAAGATTTTAACGTTAAAAAATCTGCTGTTGTTTTTGACGGCAAAGCAACACCTGTCGTTAGTGACCATTTTGGGTTAGAAGCAGAAGTTGCATTGTAACAATCAAAAACGGGAAGTTGTGAGATGAAACTTCCTGTTTTTGATTGTTATTCTTTAGAGGTGTGGCGTTTCCCAGCGTTTATAGCATTGGCCTCAGTCGTGGAGACTACTCTGTCAAAACGTGTATTGCGTGGCATATTATCTATACTATACCAATAAACATCAGCAGTTCCGTTACGAGCTACATAAACGGTTCGTTCCTGCTGTTGAGCTTCTTGTGCTGCAGCAGCCTCTTGTTGTTGCTGCGCTTGAGCGGCAGCTGCTTCTTCTTGTTTTCGTTTTTCTTCCGCTTGTTTAGCTATTTCTTGTTCTTTTGCTGCTTTTTCTTGCTTAGCTTGTTCCGCTTCCTTTTTCTTCTCTTCCTCAGCGGCTTTCTCCTTCTTTGCCTGTTTCTCTTTTTTACCTATAGCAATATATTGCTAGTTTTCTCTTTTGTAGGAGTCAAACTCATTTTTTAATGCTTTGTAGTCTTTAGCAGCTTCTTCATTGCTTTTTGTTAATTTTCGAATCTGTGCTTTATATTCTTCCCCATTTTCGCGCTGATTTCCCATGGCAGAAAAGGAACCTAACAAAAGAATAATTAGAGCTAGAATAGCAATATTCTTTTTGTCTTTAAAAAAGGCAACAGAAAAAAATCTTTTCATCATAATTCTCCTTGAAATGATAACGTTTACAATTATTATATAAAATTTCTTGAGAGAAGTAAATAGGATAACGGATTATTATATATTTTCGTGAGGAAGTTCCTATCTTTTGTTATTTCTTAAAACATGGTATAATGAAGTATTAAGAATTCAGGAGGGAAGCAGATGCGTTGTCCTAAGTGTGGTGGTAATAAATCAAGTGTTATTGACAGTCGGCAAGCAGAAGATGGCAACACAATCCGTCGTCGGCGTGAGTGTGATGAATGTCAGTATCGCTTTACGACTTATGAACGTGTAGAAGAACGGACGCTCGTTGTCGTTAAAAAGGATGGCACGCGGGAACAATTTTCAAGAGATAAGATCTTTAATGGAATCATTCGCTCGGCGCAAAAACGTCCTGTTTCTAGTGATGAGATTGAAGCAATTGTTAGCCGAATTGAGCAAAAAGTGCGCAGCAGTAATGAAAACGAAATCGCAAGTGAATTTATCGGAAGCTTGGTTATGGAAGAGTTGGCGGATTTAGATGAAATTACTTATGTTCGTTTTGCTAGTGTTTATCGTAGCTTTAAAGATGTGAGCGAGCTGGAAAACCTCTTGAAACAGATTACAAAAACAGCTAAAAAGAAAAAGGAACAATAAATGAAACCGAATGATCAATTTTCTTTTGTGAAGAATAATCTGATTAGTCAGGATAGCACCAATTTGATTCGTCTGTATTTGCCAATTCTAGGGCTTGATGCGACTTCTATCTATCAATATTTTCTTGCTTTTTGGGACGATGGAAAATCATCTTATACTTTTGGGCACATTTTGAATCATCTCAATCTGGGGATGAATGCCTTGCAAAAAAGTTTAGAAATGTTGTCTGCTATGCAGTTAGTAGAGCTTTATCATACGGAGAATCATTTTCAGGTCTATTTGCAGCCCACATTAGCGTCTGGTGAATTTTTAAGCAATCCTGTTTATAGACGCCTGCTAGAAAAGAAGATTGGTGAAGCTGCAGTAGAAGCTTTGTTGCCTAGTCACCCAAGTGGTGAGAAGCAAGATGTGAAGCTGTCAGAGATTTTTCAAGTGGAAGATGCAAAGGTAGAGCCGCAATCAAAACAGAATCATTTTGACTTGGATTACTTTAAACAATTGATGGCGCGAGAAAACTTGCGTTTTGAAAACGAAAAAGAAGATTTGCTGGTACTCTTTGCTATTTCAGAGCAACAAAATTGGACTTGGTATGAGACCTATTTGTTGGCTAAGGAAACGGCTGTCGGTCATGTGATTTCAACCAAGCGAATGAAGCAAAAATTAAATCAAAAGCCTGCTGCAAGTGGATTTTCTAATACTGAACAAACGATTATTCGAGAGGCTAAGAGTAAGTCAGCCATGCAGTTTTTGGCAGAAATCAAAAAAACAAAGCATGCGACAATCACACGAGGAGAACGTCAGTGTTTGCAAGAATTGGCAAATTTGGGACTGTTAGATGAAGTTATCAATGTGATTTTGCTGTTGACTTTTAACAAAGTAGATTCAGCTAATCTCAATGAAAAATACGCTTTGAAAGTGGCAAATGACTTTTCATATCAGGAAGTGGCATCGGCAGAAGAAGCAGTTTTGCGGATTCGTGAGCGAAATCAACAACCAAGCAAAAAAGCAAATCAAACGGCTACTTCAAAGAACAATGTTCCCGACTGGAGCAATCCTGACTATAAGAATGAAACAAGTGCTGAAAAGCGGGCTGAGCTAGAGGAGCAAAAGAGAAAACTTTTAGCGAAATTAGACCAAGGAGGTGACTAGATGGAGAGTGTCGGACAAACGATGGCGCATAGGAACCAAGCTCGTCAATTTGACTATGAAGAGTTGGTGAAACAAATCGTTACCGATCCAGATGTGGCGGCTTTTATCCAGTCTGAGCGATTGACACCTGCTGAAATCAAACGAAGCATTTCTAAGTTTAATCAGTATATTTCTGAGCGAAACCGTTTCTTGCTAGGTGATAAAGCGTATATTGCCAAAGGCTATAAGCCGATATTGGTGAAGAATGAGGGGTATGCAGATGTTTCTTATGAAGAAACTCCCGAACTAGTCGAAGCGCAGAAACAAGCAACTATCAATGCACGGTTAAATTTAATTAGTCTTCCGGCTAGTCTCAAGGAAGCTAGTTTGGCAAAAGTGGATTTGGACGATGTTGGTCGTTATAAGGCTTTTGAGTTGCTGACGAATTTTGTGGCAGATTATCCAAACTACAAAAAAGCGATTTACCTTTATGGTGATTTTGGCGTGGGAAAAAGTTACATGATGGCAGCCTTAGCACATGATTTGTCGGAAAAACGTAGTGTTTCCACGACCTTGCTTCATTATCCTAGTTTTGTTTTGGATGTAAAGAATGCTATTTCTTCTGGTCTGGTTAAGGAAAAGATTGATGAAGTAAAAGTAGCGCAAGTCTTGATTTTGGATGATATCGGTGCGGAGCAATCAAGTCCGTGGATGCGAGATGAGATTTTGCAGGTTATTTTACAGCACCGGATGCAGGAAAATTTGCCAACTTTCTTTACATCGAATTTTAATTTTGCGGATTTGGGACGGCATTTTGCGACATCCAAAAACGGAGATGAAACTTGGCAGGCTCGTCGGGTCATGGAAAGAATAAAATTCTTAGCAGAGGAAGTTCGTCTGGAAGGAGAAAATCGCCGATGAATGAAACGATTGATTTGATGAAAAAGCATACTTCTGTTCGTCGTTTTACAGATGAGCAGATTTCAGATGAGGATTTGAAGGTGATTATTGATGCTGGTCGAGCAGCCTCTAGCTGGAAGAATTTCCAATCTTATTCGATTATTGTTGTTCGCAATCAAGAAAAGAAAGCAGCCTTGTTTGATTTGGTGCCTCAGGAGGCTATTCGTCAGTCATCTGTTTTTCTTCTTTTTATCGGAGACCTCAATCGAGCTGAGAAAGGTGTGCGACTTCATACGGATACCTTTTACTCACAAGGAGTGGAGAATCTTCTGATTAGTTCTGTTGACGCTAGTCTGGCCGCGCAGAATACTCTTTTGGCGGCTGAAAGTCTGGGATATGGCGGGGTCATCATTGGCTTGATTCGCTATGCTTCTAGGGAAATAGCAGAGCTGTTTAACTTACCAGATTATACGTATCCTATTTTTGGAATGGCTTTGGGAAAGCCGGATCAGCACCATGCTGTTAAACCACGTTTGCCGTATGAAACAGTCGTTTTTGAAGAAAACTATCAAGAACAGGACACATCTGTTATTCAGAACTATGATCAGATTCAAGCAGACTATGCTGGAGATCGAGCAACTGATACATGGAGCGAGCGACTAGCGAAGCAATTTGCTCAAAAGCCCAATCTTGCTAGTCAAAATCTATTACAAGACAAGAAATTATTGTAAAATAAAGAGAGTGAGACAAAATCGGTCATTTCGAAACAATTCGATTTTGTTGGCTTGCCCGCACAGCTCGAAAGGTTTGGGAAACCTTCCGAGGTTGGAAATAAACTCAAGTAAAACTTGACGTCAAAAGGGATATAAAAGCTGATTTATCAGCGCATTAGACCCCACTTAGCAGTGTTTGATTGGCACTAATTGCCTAGTCAATTGTACATGGGAAATTCTAAATTGCCTAAAGTCAATAGAGTTTCTCCAAACCGCTGCGCCCTGTAATTATAACTACATAAACAAGCGAAGCTGAGCATTGTGTCCCAGCTTCTTAGAACAGAAAGAGGAACACTATGGCTTTACCAACTATTGCCATTGTCGGCCGTCCTAATGTCGGCAAATCAACACTTTTTAACCGAATTGCCGGGGAGCGGATTTCGATTGTTGAGGATGTTGAAGGAGTGACCAGAGACCGTATTTATGCAACGGCTGAGTGGCTGAATCGCAAGTTTAGCATGATTGATACAGGCGGGATTGATGATGTAGATGCGCCTTTTATGGAGCAAATCAAGCACCAAGCAGAGATTGCTATGGAGGAAGCGGATGTCATCGTTTTTGTGGTGTCTGGAAAAGAAGGTATTACAGATGCGGATGAATATGTGGCTCGTATGCTCTACAAGACCCACAAGCCGATTATTCTAGCGGTTAATAAAGTAGATAACCCAGAGATGCGTAGTGAAATTTTTGATTTTTATGCGCTTGGTTTGGGTGACCCTTATCCCATTTCTTCCGTTCATGGGATTGGAACGGGGGATATTTTAGATGCCATTGTTGAAAATCTTCCCAATGAAGAAGCCGTTGAAAATCCAGACATGATTAAATTCAGCCTCATCGGTCGTCCCAATGTCGGCAAGTCTAGCTTAATCAATGCGATTTTAGGAGAAGACCGTGTGATTGCTAGTCCTGTGGCTGGAACTACTCGTGATGCGATTGACACGGTCTTTATGGACAATGAGGGACAAGAATTTACCATGATTGATACAGCAGGTATGCGCAAGTCAGGCAAGGTCTATGAAAATACAGAGAAGTATTCTGTTATGCGAGCTATGCGAGCGATTGACCGATCTGATGTGGTGCTTATGGTGCTCAATGCTGAAGAGGGCATTCGCGAGTATGATAAGCGGATTGCTGGTTTTGCTCATGAAGCAGGTAAAGGAATTGTTATCGTTGTTAACAAGTGGGATACGCTGGAAAAAGATAACAAGACCATGCAAAATTGGGAAGCCGATATTCGCGACCAATTTCAGTATCTCTCTTATGCACCGATTGTCTTTGTATCAGCTCTGACTAAGCAACGTTTGCATCAATTGCCAGGCATGATTAAGAGAATTAGTCAAAGTCAAAATACTCGCATTCCGTCAGCTGTTCTCAACGACGTCATCATGGATGCCATTGCGATTAATCCGACACCGACCGACAAAGGCAAACGGCTGAAAATCTTCTATGCGACACAAGTCGCAACTAAACCGCCAACCTTTGTTATTTTCGTCAATGAAGAAGAACTCATGCACTTTTCTTATATGCGCTTCCTAGAAAATCAAATCCGCAAAGCTTTCGTATTTGAAGGGACACCAATTCATCTCATTGCCAGAAAGCGGAAGTAGGGCGGAACTAACTAAACAAGGCTGAACATAAAAATAGTAGAAGTGGTACAGTACAAGATAACTAGTCTAACGTACCTATGTGAAAAAGAAATATGAATTGGATAAATATTGCTAAAGTGGTGCTCATTGGAATTGCAAGTGCAGCTTATGTGAATATTCACTATGATGACAGAAAGTACAAACCGTTTGGTTTTCGCTATTGGTTATCACTTTTTAGTCTGATCGTTGTAGGAATTGCACATCTTTTCTTGGCTGCTATAACATTGGGAGCCATTTGGTTGATGATAACAAAATTCTCTACTTTTACTGGGAATTTGGCTCTTTTTAGTATTCTTAGTAATAGGCAATACAATATTGCTAGTCGGTTTTATGAAAGTGTTGATTGCACGCACTAAATGCTATAAAAAGCTCAACGAGGACATTTTCTAAAAGAAAGCGAGGAGAACCTTGCTTTTTTTCTTTATGCTGAAAATATGGTATAATTAATAGATAAAATAAAGGTGGTACTTATGGCAAAATTGATTCCTGGGAAGATTCGGACGGAAGGAATAGCCCTTTACGAAGCAGGGGAAATTGAAATTCTCAAAGTGAAAGATCAGATGATTTACAGCCGAGTTGAAAATCACAATCTGCGATATAGTTTGGATGACGAAGCCATTTTTTGCGCCTGTGATTTTTTTCAAAAAAAGAAATACTGTGCTCATCTAGCAGGCTTAGAATATTTTCTTAAAAATGACCCTGAAGGAAAAGTCGTTTTGACCAATCTTGAAGAGGAGCAAACAACTTCAGAGGAAACTCAAACGAAAGTCTCTTTTGGCAGTCTCTTCTTGGATAAAATCCTTTTGACAAAAGATGTAGCCGTTCGCTATGAACTGGCTGCTGTTGGGCAAGAAGATGATTATACAGGACAATTTTTGTGGACCTTGCGCATCAGTCGTTTACCAGATGAGCGCTCCTATGTTATCCGAGATATTCGTGCTTTTTTAAAGATTATTGAAAAAGGCGATTATTATCAAATCGGCAAGCACTATTATGAAAAAATGCAATTGGCTGCTTTCGATGAAGCTAGTCAAGAGGTGATCCAGTTTTTACGAGGACTTGTTTCTTATCAGCAGGATCAAGATGCTTCTTTTATCTTTCCAAATGCTGCTAGACATCTTTATTTTCCGTCTAGTCTGTTTGAAGAAGGCGTAAATCGACTCATGAATTTGCCGCATTTTCGCTTGGAATACAGTCTTTATGACTATGACAAAGTCTTTTTTCAAGATTTGCATGCTGAAGTAGGCATCTATGATTTTACAGTAGAGGAAAATTCGGATTATTTTGAGCTCACCATTACAGAACAAAATTATAAAATTCTATACGGTGGTGACTTTATTTTTTATGGGGATCATTTCTATCAACTGACAGAGCAGCAAAAGCGGATGATTCAGGTGATTCGAGAATTGCCTGTGGACACGGACCGCAAAAAACGGCTTCAATTTGATACAAGCGACCAAGCAAAACTAGCTTCAGGACTATTAGAATTTGGTAAAATTGGCTCTATTCATGAACCAGAAAGTTTGGTGATTCATACGTTTACTCCGCTGTTTGATTTCGAGTTATTGGATACTCAGGAAATTCGTCTCAAAATCCAGTTTGATTATGGAAATCATGTTGTGGATACTCGTTTTAAGTTGGAAGAACTGCCATTTGCTAGCGATTTCCAGTTAGAACAAAAGGTTTTTCAACAAGCTCTGTCTGCTGGTTTTGAAGCAGATTTTACAAGCACTCGTCCTCCATTGCAACCACAAGAGATTTATTCATTTTTTACGTCCATTCTCCCTCGTTTTAGGCGCTTGGGAAAGGTATTAGCAGAAAGCCTGACAGCCTTGTACCAAGTGGAAAGACCAGCAGTTTCTGTTCAGACAAATGGTGGCTTGTTGGATATCGGGTTTGACTTTACAAGTATTGACCAAACAGAAGTAGACGATGCGTTAGAAGCTCTTTTTTCGGCTAATGATTATTTCATCAGTCGCTCTGGCAAGGTGCTCGTTTTTGATGAAGAAACAAAAAGAGTCAGCAAAACCTTACAGGATTTACGAGCTAAAAAAGGAAAAGACGGTATTTTCCAAACGCAGCGGATTGCTGCTTATCAGCTATCTGAATTATTTAAAGATCAAGAAAAAGTGAGCTTTTCAGAGGAGTTTCACCATTTAGCCTTTGATTTGACGCATCCAGAGGAATTTGCGCTACCGACATTAAAAGTGGAAGCAACTTTGCGTGATTACCAAGAAACGGGTGTCAAATGGATGTCTATGCTTCACCATTATGGATTTGGCGGTATTTTGGCAGATGATATGGGGTTGGGAAAAACCCTTCAAACTATTGCCTTTTTAAGTAGTCAGCTAAAAAAAGAGACCAACGTTTTGATTTTGGCTCCGTCTAGTTTAATTTACAATTGGCTGGATGAGTTTGCAAAATTTGCACCAGAAATGGATGTAGCGGTCATTTATGGATTAAAGCCAGTCAGAGATAACTTGATTGCAGAAGGTCATCAGGTGATGATTACAAGCTATGCTTCTTTCCGTCAAGATGTTGAAGGGTATAGTCAATTGAACTTCGATTATCTCTTTTTAGATGAAGCGCAGGTCATGAAAAATGCACAGACCAAGATTGCTCATCATCTACGAAATTTTGAGGTAAAAAATACCTTTGCTCTTTCTGGAACACCGATTGAAAATAACCTCGGCGAATTATGGTCTATTTTTCAAATTGTTTTGCCAGGATTATTACCTAGCAAAAAGAACTTTTTGAAACTGCCTGCAGAAACTGTTGCTCGTTTTATCAAACCATTTGTCATGCGGCGGAAGAAAGAAGATGTCTTGCAAGAATTGCCAGAACTCATCGAAGTTTCTTATCGCAATGAGCTTGCAGATAGTCAAAAGGCTATCTACCTAGCGCAACTAAAACAAATGCAGGAGCGTGTGCTTACTTCTACAGATGAAGAACTTAATCGCAGCAAAATGGAAATCTTATCTGGCTTGATGCGATTACGTCAAATCTGCGATACTCCTGCGCTCTTTATGGATGACTATCATGGAGAGAGTGGCAAACTAGAAAGCCTGTTAGAACTATTAGAGCAGATTCAGACAGGAAGCCACCGTATGTTAATCTTTTCTCAATTCCGAGGAATGCTAGACATTATCGAAAAAGAATTGAAAAAGATGAAAATGGAGACATTTAAAATTACAGGTTCCACCCCAGCAAAAGATCGTCAAGAGATGACAAATTCTTTTAATAATGGGGAAGGAGACGCCTTTTTAATCTCTTTAAAAGCTGGTGGTGTTGGCTTGAATCTAACTGGTGCTGATACTGTTATCTTAGTAGACCTTTGGTGGAACCCAGCAGTAGAGTCTCAGGCAATTGGTCGAGCTCACCGTATGGGTCAAGAAAGAAATGTAGAAGTATATCGATTGATTACGCGAGGAACGATTGAAGAAAAAATTCAAGAGTTGCAGGAAAGCAAGCGTCATCTCGTATCAACTATCCTAGATGGAACAGAACCCCGTAGCAGCCTAACCGTTGCTGAAATACGAGAAATTCTAGGAATTTCTACAGAAACACTTGAAAAATAGCACCAATAGGTTATAATGAAGTGTTGAAAGGAAATGTGCTAATGAAAGAAAAACCTTTTCCATTGATTTCTGATGATGAAATCTTGTTATCAGAAATGCCGCGTATGAACCTTTACGATGAAAGCGATCTTATCAGTAATATTAATGGTGACTATGTTGATAAAAATTATTTAGAATGGGAACCAATTGTAAAGAAAATTGCAGACAGTCAAGTAAAAGAAGGACAGGCAAAGTTTTATCAAGCGACTTCAGCTGTTCAATCTGTCAAAGCCAAAAAATCTACTTCAAAAAGTTATGCAGAATTGGCTAGAGAAGAAGCCAGAGCGGATTTGAAAAAGAAACGTTCGGCAGCTTATTTGACATCGGATTTTACTGCTAAAAAGCGTTCTTATCCTACCGTTACGAATGGTAACACAGCTATTTCACATAAACCAACAGCATTTTTCCAAAAGGAAAATGGTAGTAGGTTATCAAAATATAGTCGAAATTTAAAGCAGGATCATTATATTTTAGCAGATATCAAAGTAAATACCTCTTTGCCGAAGGAATCACCCAAAAAATCTAAAAATAATTATGACTTTTTAAAAACAAGTCAAATTTATAACAAAAAAGAATTACAAAATCAAAGAGAGCGTCGGATAGCGCAAGAGCTAAATTTAACACGGCTGGAAGGAAAATAATCGAACGTTGACAAGAGCAATTATTTTTGTGTGAACTTGGTTTCACTAAATTTAACGCTCTTAGTATTTAAGGAGAAATTATGACAAAAACCTATCATTTTATCGGGATTAAGGGCTCTGGAATGAGTGCCTTAGCATTGATGCTGCATCAAATGGGACATCAAGTTCAAGGAAGCGATGTTGAAAAATACTATTTCACTCAACGTGGCTTAGAACAAGCAGGAATTAAAATCTTGCCTTTTGACGAAAAAAATCTTCAAGCAGATGTAGAAGTTATTGCAGGAAATGCTTTCCGTCCGGATAATAATCTTGAAATTGCTTATGCCGATGCAAATGGTATTTCTTATAAGCGTTACCATGAATTTCTTGGAATCTTTATGCGTAATTTTGTCAGCATGGGAGTGGCAGGTGTACACGGAAAGACATCAACGACGGGTATGTTGGCACACGTTTGGTCAAACATTACGGATACCAGTTATCTGATTGGTGACGGGACGGGGCGCGGCTCTGCAAATGCGAAATACTTTGTATTTGAAGCAGATGAATACGAACGTCATTTTATGCCTTATCATCCTGAATATTCAATTATCACGAATATTGACTTCGACCACCCAGATTATTTCACCAGCTTAGAAGATGTTTTCAATGCTTTTAATGATTATGCTAAACAGGTTAGCAAAGGGTTATTTGTTTACGGTGAAGACAAAGAATTGCGCCGAGTCACAGCTAACGCTCCTATTTATTACTATGGCTTTAAGGAAGGTAATGACTTTATCGCTCATGACTTACTCCGTTCTACGACAGGCTCTAGCTTTAAAGTCTCTTTCCGTGGGCAAGAATTAGGAGAATTCAAGATTCCTAGCTTTGGTCGCCACAATATTATGAATGCAACAGCTGTTATTGGTTTATTGTACACAGCTGGATTTGACTTAAATTTAGTTCGGGAGCATTTAGTCACTTTTGGTGGTGTGAAACGTCGTTTTACTGAAAAAGTGGTTAATGGGACAACAATTATTGATGATTTTGCGCATCATCCAACTGAAATTATTGCGACTTTGGACGCAGCTCGCCAGAAATATCCAAGTAAAGAAATTGTTGCGATTTTCCAACCACATACTTTTACCAGAACCATTGCGCTTTTGGACGAATTTGCCGAAGCTTTGAATCAAGCCGATGCCGTTTATTTGGCGCAAATCTATGGCTCTGCGCGTGAAGTGGACCACGGAGATGTCAAAGTAGAAGATTTAGCTGAAAAAATTATCAAAAAGGCAGAAATTATTACTGTTGACAATGTTTCACCATTGTTAGAACACCCAAATGCTGTTTATGTTTTCATGGGAGCTGGGGATATTCAAACCTATGAATATTCTTTTGAACGTTTGCTATCCAATTTGACAAGCAATGTCCAGTAATCTAATACCACAAGTCACCCTTCGAGAAGCTTCTTTGGAAGATTGGAAGGCAATCGTTGCGATTGAGGAGGCGAATTTTTCCACAGAAGCAGCTGGTGCAGAAACAATTCAAAAATGGATTGAACAGGGGCAAACGAACTTTTTAATAGCGGAATTAAATGAGAAAATAGCTGGCTACCTTGTAGGGGCAGCCGTTTTTTCACGTCATTTGACAAAGGAAATGATAGACAATTCGTCAAAGTGGCAGCAAGATTCTGATTTTATGACGATTCAGCGCTTATCCATTCATCCAGATTTTAAAGAGCAGGGACTGGGAACTTTGCTTTTAGCTGCTTGCAAAGAAATAGCTGTTGCACAAAATCAAAAAGGTCTTCAGTTGGTTTGTTCAGATGAGTTGATTTCTTACTACGAAATGAATGCTTTCATAAACGAAGGAATTTCTGAAAGGGGAGATAGCCATGCTATTTTACATGAATTCGTTTGGGATAATCCATATTTTAAGGAGGGAAAATGAAGATTAGACAGGCAAATTTAGCAGATTTGGATGCTATTACGACTATTGAATGGGAAAACTTTGGACCAGAAGAAGCTCTGAGTCGAGAGATTTTGGAAGCCCATATCCAAAAATTAACAACCAGTTTCTTAGTAGCTGAACGAGACGGTCAGATTTTAGGCTACCTTGAAGGGCCTGTTCGTCCAGAACGCCATTTAGTAGATCAATCCTTTACTTCTGAGGTAGAAGATTATAGTCATTTGACAGACCATTATATTTCGTTGACCAGTTTATCTATTGCTAAAAATGCTCAAAATATGGGGTTAGGTAGAAGTTTGTTGAATGCAATGAAGGATATTGCTGTTCGCGACCAGCGTTTGGGAATCAACTTAACTTGTCATGATTATTTGGTCACTTACTATGAAAAACATGGTTTTATCAACGAGGGCGTATCCCAATCTACCTATGCAGGTGAAGTTTGGTATGATATGCTTTGGAAAACTCCCAAATAGTGGAGAAAAGAATTGATTATTCTGTAGAATGCTTGAAAGAAAGGCATTCTCTTATTGCTTTTCTTTACTTTTTAAGATATAATGGTAGGGATATTGAACAAGGAGGTCAACTATTTGGCTGAAGATTCGCAAGAAAAAGAAGGGCTGAGTTTTAAAGAGCAGATTCTGTACGACTTGGCTAAAGAAAAGGGAACTGAACAACCAAAACTTGTAGAAGAATCTAATGACTTGCAGGAAAAGTTAGGTTTGGGTCAATCTGCGCTTCCTTCTGCACAGGAAGAAGAGAAAGCAACCGCTTCTGAAACGGATATACCAAAAGTTCAAAAAGAAGAGAGTGGCGAGCCAGAGCCTGCTCCTTTAGAAAGTCCCCTTCCAACCGTTGAACAAATAGAAGCCGAAGCGGCAGCTAGGGAAGAAGAAAAAGAGTTTAATACTCATACGACGAAAGTCCCTGTTTCTTACCCAACCAATCAGGCTGTTGAAGAAACCAAGGTTCCAAAAGAATTAGTTCAACCTGCAGTTTACGGAACGGAGCAAGACACAAAGAAACTTTCTCGTTCAAATAGGACTGCTCAAACGATTAACACGAAGAAGCGTCAAAACAAAATCGCCGGAAAAATCGTCAAAACGGTCTTAATTTTGCTGCTTTTAGGGATTGGTTTAACTGGTTTCTTTGCTTATCGCTATGTTACATCAGCTTTACAACCAGTTGATGCGAAAAATACAAAGTATGTGACGGTTAAGATTCCGACTGGATCGAGCACCAAAGCAATTGGAACGGTCTTGGAAAAAGCTGGTTTGATCAAAAATGCTCAGATTTTTAGCTATTATGCTAAGTTTAAAAACTATGCAGATTTCCAATCGGGTTATTACAATCTGCAAAAGAGCATGAGTTTGGATACGATTGCTAAAAAGCTACAGCAAGGTGGAACGGACACTCCGCAGGATCCCTCAATGGAAAAATTGACCATTCCAGAAGGATATACGATTGACCAAATTGCAAAAACGATTGCGAAGTTGAAGAAAAATAAATTGTCTTCGGATACGTTTTTAAAGAAAGTGCAAGATGATAATTTTATCACTCAGGAAGCTACAAAATATCCAAACTTATTAGGCAATTTAGCTAAAAAAGAGAGCGGTGTTAAGTATCGCTTAGAAGGCTATCTTTTCCCTGCTACTTACAATGTGACCGACAGCATAACTGCTGAAACGCTCATTGACCAAATGTTAGCAGCAATGGATAAAACCATGTCGCAATATTATGATGTTTTAGCCTCAAAGAACTTGACTGTGCACGATGTTTTGACAATTGCGTCCTTGGTTGAAAAAGAAGGTTCAACAGATCAAGACCGAAAAAACATCGCAAGTGTCTTTTACAATCGTTTAAATCAAAACATGCCTTTGCAAAGCAATATTGCAATTTTGTATGCTCAAGGAAAGCTTGGTCAAAAGACAACCTTAGCAGAAGACGCTGCGATTGATACTAATATTGATTCGCCTTACAATGTTTATAAAAATACCGGTTTAATGCCTGGTCCTGTAGACAATCCTAGTTTTTCTGCTATTGAAGCGACTGTTAATCCAGCCAAAACGGATTATCTTTACTTCGTAGCCAATACAGAAACAGGAAATGTTTATTTCGCAAATACCTATGAAGAACATGAAAAAAATGTTCAAGAACATGTTAATAGTAAATTGACACAATCAAGTAGTTCAAATTAAAAAAGCGGGACAAAATTGTAACTTTTAAAACTTGATTTTGTTCTACTTCTGAGCAATGATGTATAAGTCTAAAAAGATTGCTACAAGTGTATTTTAGACTAGATGAAGAATGCGCCTTGCAAAGCAAGCGAATATTAAAAAGAAGCTGGGACGAAAGTTTCCAGCTTCAAAGTATAAAGTATATAGTTATAATAAACCAACGACGCAGCTACTGATTGCTCAACAGTCTCCCAGACTGTTGAGCAATCCTGCGAGGGTGAGACTAGGAACTAAAATTTTCAAGATAAGTTCTGTCCCACTCCCTCTTTATTTTAAAAATAGAAAGAAGAAAAAATAATGGCAGAAAAAACTTATCCCATGACCCTTGAAGAAAAGGAAAAACTTGAAAAAGAATTAGAAGAACTTAAATTAGTTCGCCGTCCAGAAGTGGTAGAACGTATTAAAATTGCTCGTTCTTATGGTGACTTATCAGAAAACAGTGAGTATGAAGCAGCCAAAGATGAACAGGCTTTTGTTGAAGGACAAATCTCAAGTCTGGAAACCAAGATTCGCTATGCTGAAATTGTAGATAGTGATGCAGTAGCACAAGATGAAGTTGCTATTGGTAAGACCGTTACGATTCAAGAAGTTGGTGAAACGGATGAAGAAGTCTATATGATTGTGGGTGCAGCAGGAGCAGATGCTTTTGCTGGAAAGGTTTCTAATGAAAGTCCTATTGGACAAGCTCTAATTGGCAAGAAAACAGGCGATACTGCTACAGTTGAAACACCTGTGGGCAGTTATGATGTAAAAATCCTAAAAGTCGAAAAAACAGCTTAAAAAATAAAGGATTGGGATAGGTTGATGGCTGCGATAGCAACTATGAAACCTGTCCCAAATTCTTATCTATTTGATACAAAGTTTAGAGGAGAAAAATATGTCCCGTAAATCTCAAGTAATTTTAACCAATATGTGTCTGATTGAAGATAATCAAAATCGCATTGTCATGCAGATTCGTGACCCCAAGATGTATTCTTGGTCAGGAGCAGCTTTACCTGGTGGACATATAGAAGAAAAGGAGAGCCTCCACCAAGCAGTTGTGCGTGAAATTTATGAAGAAACGGGACTAACAATCCATCATCCTAAACTGGTTGGTATGAAACATTGGTACACAGCAGAAGGCATTCGTTATCTGGTCTTTCTTTATCGTACAAATGAATTTTCAGGACATCTCCGCTCATCAGAAGAAGGTGAAGTTAGGTGGGTGGCACGTGAAGAGTTGGACACTCTCGAATTGGCTTATGATTTAAAAAATTTGCTACGTATTTTTGATGACAAATCGTTGTCAGAATTGTTTTATAGTGAACGCTTAGAAAATGATTTTGTTCGCGAATTTTGGTAATTTTATGTTTAAATGAGGGCATTCTATTTATTCAGGTGGAGGATTGGATAGGTAGGGTGCTATTTCATAATAGTAAGATGCTTTTCTGATTGAATGGCAAGCAAAAAGCTGGAATGATGAACTGCACCCCAAAAGTTAGACAAGAAAACTC
>NZ_KV810521.1:0-3667 GCF_001812815.1 Streptococcus sp. HMSC073A12
GGGGGAACCCTGACCGAGCAACGCCGCGTGAGTGAAGAAGGTTTTCGGATCGTAAAGCTCTGTTGTTAAGGAAGAACGAGTGTGAGAATGGAAAGTTCATGCTGTGACGGTACTTAACCAGAAAGGGACGGCTAACTACGTGCCAGCAGCCGCGGTAATACGTAGGTCCCGAGCGTTGTCCGGATTTATTGGGCGTAAAGCGAGCGCAGGCGGTTAGAAAAGTCTGAAGTGAAAGGCAGTGGCTCAACCATTGTAGGCTTTGGAAACTGTTTAACTTGAGTGCAGAAGGGGAGAGTGGAATTCCATGTGTAGCGGTGAAATGCGTAGATATATGGAGGAACACCGGTGGCGAAAGCGGCTCTCTGGTCTGTAACTGACGCTGAGGCTCGAAAGCGTGGGGAGCGAACAGGATTAGATACCCTGGTAGTCCACGCCGTAAACGATGAGTGCTAGGTGTTAGGTCCTTTCCGGGACTTAGTGCCGCAGCTAACGCATTAAGCACTCCGCCTGGGGAGTACGACCGCAAGGTTGAAACTCAAAGGAATTGACGGGGGCCCGCACAAGCGGTGGAGCATGTGGTTTAATTCGAAGCAACGCGAAGAACCTTACCAGGTCTTGACATCCCAGTGACTGCCCTAGAGATAGGGTTTCCCTTCGGGGCACTGGTGACAGGTGGTGCATGGTTGTCGTCAGCTCGTGTCGTGAGATGTTGGGTTAAGTCCCGCAACGAGCGCAACCCTTATTGTTAGTTGCCATCATTGAGTTGGGCACTCTAGCGAGACTGCCGGTAATAAACCGGAGGAAGGTGGGGATGACGTCAAATCATCATGCCCCTTATGACCTGGGCTACACACGTGCTACAATGGCTGGTACAACGAGTCGCAAGCCGGTGACGGCAAGCTAATCTCTGAAAGCCAGTCTCAGTTCGGATTGTAGGCTGCAACTCGCCTACATGAAGTCGGAATCGCTAGTAATCGCGGATCAGCACGCCGCGGTGAATACGTTCCCGGGCCTTGTACACACCGCCCGTCACACCACGAGAGTTTGTAACACCCGAAGTCGGTGAGGTAACCGTAAGGAGCCAGCCGCCTAAGGTGGGATAGATGATTGGGGTGAAGTCGTAACAAGGTAGCCGTATCGGAAGGTGCGGCTGGATCACCTCCTTTCTAAGGAAAACGGAAGCCATTGAGTTTGTCTTGTTTAGTTTTGAGAGGTCTTGTGGGGCCTTAGCTCAGCTGGGAGAGCGCCTGCTTTGCACGCAGGAGGTCAGCGGTTCGATCCCGCTAGGCTCCATTAGGATAGAATCCTACTAAACTTAATAAAGAAGTTAAGTTGAATACGAGACTAACTATCCTAAATTTAGCACATTGAAAATTGAATAACGATATCAAATAGTAACAAGAAAATAAACCGAAAACGCTGTGAATATTAATGAGTATATGACTGAGAGGTCAAAAATAAGGTTAAGTTAGTAAGGGCGCACGGTGGATGCCTTGGCACTAGGAGCCGAAGAAGGACGTGACAAACGACGAAATGCCTTGGGGAGCTGTAAGTAAGCGTAGATCCAGGGATGTCCGAATGGGGGAACCCAATAGGTAGATACCTATTACCCGTATCTGTTAAGGATATGAGGAGGAAGACGCAGTGAACTGAAACATCTAAGTAGCTGCAGGAAGAGAAAGCAAAAGCGATTGCCTGAGTAGCGGCGAGCGAAAGGGCAAGAGGGCAAACCGAGAAGTTTACTTCTCGGGGTTGTAGGACTGCGATGTGGATTTAAAGATTATAGAAGAAGACCTTGGGAAAGGTTGCCAGAGAGAGTAAGAGCCTCGTATTTTAAATAATCTTTATACCTAGCAGGATCCTGAGTACGGCGGGACACGAGGAATCCCGTCGGAATCTGGGAGGACCATCTCCCAACCCTAAATACTCCCTAGTGACCGATAGTGAACCAGTACCGTGAGGGAAAGGTGAAAAGCACCCCGGGAGGGGAGTGAAAGAGAACCTGAAACCGTGTGCCTACAACAAGTTCGAGCCCGTTAATGGGTGAGAGCGTGCCTTTTGTAGAATGAACCGGCGAGTTACGTTATGATGCGAGGTTAAGTTGAAGAGACGGAGCCGTAGGGAAACCGAGTCTGAAGAGGGCGGTATAGTATCATGATGTAGACCCGAAACCATGTGACCTACCCATGAGCAGGTTGAAGGTGAGGTAAAACTCACTGGAGGACCGCACCAGGGCACGTTGAAAAGTGCTTGGATGACTTGTGGGTAGCGGAGAAATTCCAAACGAACTTGGAGATAGCTGGTTCTCTCCGAAATAGCTTTAGGGCTAGCGTCGACAGAAAGATTCTTGGAGGTAGAGCACTGTTTGGGTGAGGGGTCCATCCCGGATTACCAATCTCAGATAAACTCCGAATGCCAATGAATTATGGTCGGCAGTCAGACTGCGAGTGCTAAGATCCGTAGTCGAAAGGGAAACAGCCCAGACCACCAGCTAAGGTCCCAAAATAATTGTTAAGTGGAAAAGGATGTGGGGTTGCACAGACAACTAGGATGTTAGCTTAGAAGCAGCTATTCATTCAAAGAGTGCGTAATAGCTCACTAGTCGAGTGACCCTGCGCCGAAAATGTACCGGGGCTAAAACAATTTACCGAAGCTGTGGATCCTTTAGGGGATGGTAGGAGAGCGTTCTATGTGTGGTGAAGGTGTACCGTGAGGAGCGCTGGAACGCATAGAAGTGAGAATGCCGGTATGAGTAGCGCAAGACAGGTGAGAATCCTGTCCACCGTAAGACTAAGGTTTCCAGGGGAAGGCTCGTCCGCCCTGGGTTAGTCGGGATCTAAGGAGAGACCGAAAGGTGTATCCGATGGCCAACAGGTAGAGATTCCTGTACTAGAGTATAGAGTGAAGGAGGGACGCAGTAGGCTAACTCAAGCGTGCGAATGGAAGAGCACGTCTAAGCAGTGAGGTGTGATAGGAGTCAAATGCTTCTATCTGTAACATTGAGCTGTGATGGGGAGCGAAGTTTAGTAGCGAAGTGAGTGACGTCACACTGCCAAGAAAAGCTTCTAGCGTTAATTTATACTCTACCCGTACCGCAAACCGACACAGGTAGTCGAGGCGAGTAGCCTCAGGTGATCGAGAGAACTCTCGTTAAGGAACTCGGCAAAATGACCCCGTAACTTCGGGAGAAGGGGTGCTGGCTTAAAGTCAGCCGCAGTGAATAGGCCCAAGCAACTGTTTATCAAAAACACAGCTCTCTGCTAAATCGTAAGATGATGTATAGGGGGTGACGCCTGCCCGGTGCTGGAAGGTTAAGAGGAGTGCTTAGACGTAAGTCGAAGGTATGAATTGAAGCCCCAGTAAACGGCGGCCGTAACTATAACGGTCCTAAGGTAGCGAAATTCCTTGTCGGGTAAGTTCCGACCCGCACGAAAGGCGTAATGATTTGGGCACTGTCTCAACGAGAGACTCGGTGAAATTTTAGTACCTGTGAAGATGCAGGTTACCCGCGACAGGACGGAAAGACCCCATGGAGCTTTACTGCAGTTTGATATTGAGTGTCTGTGCCACATGTACAGGATAGGTAGGAGCCAAAGAGATCGGGACGCCAGTTTCGATGGAGGCGATGTTGGGATACTACCCTTGTGTTATGGCCACTCTAACCCGG
>NZ_KV810523.1:0-356 GCF_001812815.1 Streptococcus sp. HMSC073A12
ATGTTGGTGCTCTATCAGTTGGTAAGCCAGTATCCGCAGCTGGTAGAAGAAGAAAGTCAGCTCTATGTTTACTATAAGACCAAGTTCCGCAATCATATCCTGGACATCCTCCGTAAACAGGAAAGTCAAAAACGCAAACTTAATCGTCAAGCTTATGAAGAAGTGAGCGAGATTGGTCACAAGCTCAGCCTAAAAGAACTATATCTGGATGAATTGGTGATTCTCCGAGACCAACTAAATAGCTATCAAGCTCAACTGAGCCCAGAGAAACAGGAGCAGTATGAGCGCTTACTAGCCGATGAACGGTTCAAAGGCCGCCAAGCCATGATTCGAGAATTAAGAGCCTACTTAAAAGA
>NZ_KV810524.1:0-327 GCF_001812815.1 Streptococcus sp. HMSC073A12
TTTTAAAGACAGTCTGAAAAAGAGGATGAACCAGCTTAAGATTGTCCTCAATGAGTCCGAAAAATTTGTCAGGCTCCTTGTTCTGAAAGTGAAAAAGCAAGAGCTGATAGATATTATAGTGGTGTCTCAAGTCTTCTGAATAGCTCAAAAGCTTGTCTAGAATCTCTTTGTTGGTTAGATGCATACGAAAAGTAGGGCGATAAAATCGCTTATCGCTCAGTTTACGACTATTCTGCTGTATAAGCTTCCAGTAGCGTTTGATGGTCTTGTATTCATGGGATTTTCGATCGAATTGATTCATGATTTGAACACGAATACGGCTCATAG
>NZ_KV810525.1:0-859 GCF_001812815.1 Streptococcus sp. HMSC073A12
GGTAACTCAAAAGTGGTATACTAAAGCTATGGAAACAACATACGAAAAAGCCTTAAAATTAAACTCAGAGAATTTCAAATTGTTGATAGGTGTTAAAAAAGCGACGTTTCAACTGATGCTTGATTGTCTCACTGACGCTTATCAAGAGCAACACTGAAAAGGAGGACGCCCACGCCGTCTAAGTATGGAAGACCAACTTATCATGACCTTGCGCTACTTACGCTATTACCCCACTCAACGCTTGTTGGCATTTGATTTTGGTGTAGGTGTGGCAACTGTCAATGAGGCCATTACATGGGTAGAGGACACCCTTCGTTCTTCAGGTCTCTTTGATTTAGACCACTTGGAAGCACCTAGCGCCACTGTTGCCATTGATGTCACTGAAAGTCCTATTCAACGCCCTAAAAAAACCAAAGCAAGAATTATTCTGGTAAAAAGAAAAGACATACCATAAAAACTCAAATCATGCTTGATTTGACTAGCCATCGTGCTTGTCAATTGGCTTTTTCAGATGGCCATACGCATGATTTTACCCTTTTTAAAGAGAGTATTGGCTATAGTTTGCCCCAAAATACCCTTGTTTTCGTAGATTTAGGGTATTTAGGCATCTTGAAATTTCACGAAAATACCTTTATTCCTGCTAAGCGTTCTAAACATCACCCCTTAACCCAAGAGGATAAGCAGTTGAATCGCAAGATAGCTAAAATGCGTATTGAAGTTGAGCACTTTAATGCAAAATTTAAAACCTTTCAAATCATGGCACAGCCCTATCGTAATCGTAGAAAACGGTTTGAATTAAGAGCTGAGTTGATTTGTGGCATCATCAACCACGAGATGATGTAGTTACCGAACAAGTCTA
>NZ_KV810526.1:0-10678 GCF_001812815.1 Streptococcus sp. HMSC073A12
TACTAGATTATAATTTGAGATATTTTGAAATTAACTAGCACCACGGGTCATATATACAAAAAGTAGACCCGCTCCCTGAGAGATTATAGACAAGTTTTTGAGCTATTCAGAAGACTTGAGATACCACTATAATATCTATCAGCTCTTGCTTTTTCACTTTCAGAACAAGGAGCCTGACAAATTTTTCGGACTCATTGAGGACAATCTTAAGCTGGTTCATCCTCTTTTTCAGACTGTCTTTAAAACCTTCCTCAAGGATAAAGAGAAGATTGTCAACGCCCTTCAACTACCCTATTCCAACGCAAAATTGGAAGCCACTAATAATCTCATCAAACTTATCAAGCGCAATGCATTTGGTTTTCGGAACTTTGAAAACTTCAAAAAACGAATTTTTATCGCCCTAAATATCAAAAAAGAAAGGACGAAATTTGGCCTTTCTAGATCTTAACTTTTCATCTACCCACTACAGTTGACAAAGAGCCAATTTATTTTGATGAATTTCCACATCAATTAAACGCTTTCCAAATCCTCTCTTCACCTTTGCAAATTCAATACCTTTATTGAAAGCCCCCCTCAGCAACACCTAATGCAATAGCACTTAAGCCAAGTTGCATATTTTTAATGATGTTAGCAAATTGGACATCCCCAGCTAATTCGTCTCCCAATAAGGCGTTTTCCGGGAGCAAGACATTTTTCAGCGTGACTGAACTCAAAGGAAGACCTATCAAGCCCGATTTTTCAATCTGTTCACCAATTAGCACATCCGAATCTTTTGGATCAACAATAAAGAGTCCGTACTTCTCCACCTTACCTTGTTCTTTTACTTTTGCCAAAACCAGTAGTATATCTGCAACGCTGCTATTGGAAATCATCGCCTTTTTCCCTGAGAGACACCATCCCTGCTCAGTCTTTGTCGCATACGTTTCAAGATCTTCTAGCCCCTTTAGATGTTTATACTCGCAAAATCCTAATCCTCCTATATACTGACCTTTTAGTAACTTTTCAAGATATAATTCCTTTTGCTCTGCTGTCCCAAAATTCAAAATAGAATAAATTCCATAGCAACCTTGTGTTAATAAAACAGCTGAAAGAGCAGCAAATTCATTAGCAATTTTTCAGATAAATGTGATGAAATCAGAACTTAACGTGTGATTCTCTTCAGATAAAATGGGCAAAAATATATCCATTTCGTTCGTCAATTCATCCCACATTTCCTTTGGAAAATAAGTTGATTCATCATGTGATTTTATATAGTTTTTAATTGCTGTATTCGTATATGAATCAATCATAGCTGCTGTAGTGCTAATTTTTGACATCAATTTGCTCCTTTATTAGGTATCAAGGCTCGAAATAGGATGATAGTAACCTTTCAAAAGTTCTTCATAAACGTATGCTTCAACTTCATTATAATTTGCTTTATACGGTCTGCAGAACCAGATATTAAATGGAACCGGATCTTTAAAACGAACAGCTTTAAACTTATTTTTATCCACAAAATATTCTACTGGACGAGGTAAAATAGTAATCATATCATTCTTATACGTAGACTCTGTTAAAAAATCCCATGCTGATGATAAATATGTAAAATTTGTCTCTATCTTCTTATTTTTTAATTTTTCAGCTACTAATTCATAAGTGGTAAATGATTTATTAAATGTTGCTAAATCGTAAGCGGCGATGTCTTTCCATTCAAGAAGTTCTTTATCTGCTAAAGGATGATTTTTATCCATATAAGCTGCATATTCATCGGCTTGTATAATATATTGCTCGTACTTTTTAGCATCTAAATTAGTCGGCTCAATCAATAAAACAAAATTTAAATCACCTTCAAGAAATTTTTGACGTAAATCCTTGCTTCCTCCCTCCACAACTTGAATATTAATGTTCAAATTATCCTTTAAAAATTTAGGGAGAGCACTTGCAAAATAAACACGCAAAATCAGAGAAGGAATGGCTAAGTTAATGGTTCCTTTTTGTTTTTGCGCTTCCATATGAATCATGGATTGCATTTCTTCATGACGATTGACAATTTCCGTAGCAAAACGATAAATTTTCCCACCAGCTTCTGTCAGACTTTCTAATCTTCCATTTCTACGATTAAAAAGCTGCAGTCCTTCAGTCGCTTCAAAATTTGTGACAAATTGACTCAAAGCAGATTGACTAATATGAATTTTTTTAGCAGCAATCGAAAGATTACATCCACATTCGACGATATTGATAAAGTAAGTCATTTGAATAATATCCATGTTCATCGTCTCCTATCTTTCAATATTTGTAATATAATTGTCAGGAATAAAATAGCAACTGATCTTTTTAATATAGATGATCAGTTGCTAATAGGTTGATTAAAAACTTATCATCGATAAAGTTCGTTATAAGCATATACTAACACACTTTATGGCAAACAGTAGCTATATTTGCTTGATAATTTAACTAGATAGACATTGTTTTTAAGTCATCTGATACGATTACTTCGCCCTCTGTCTTTTCAAGAACTTCTTCCAAAGAGACACCGGGAGCTAATTCTTTCAAAAGGAATTTCCCTTCTTGAAAACCAAATACTGCTAATTCTGTAATGACCAAATCCAAAACTCCTTTAGCTGATAAGGGCAGTGTGCATTCTTTCAGCATTTTTGATTTGCCGTCAACGGTAGTATATTGAATAGCCGCGATAACCCTTTTGACACCAACTAGAAGATCCATAGCTCCCCCCATTCCTGGAGCAAACTTATCGGGGATAATCCAGTTTGCAATACTACCATCTTGGCTAACTTCTAACGCTCCTAAAACTGTAGCATCAACGTGGCCTCCACGAATAATGGCAAACGACGTTTGAAGGTCAAATAAAGATGCTCCCGTAAAAGAGTAGTGGGGGCTCCACCAGAGTTCGCCAGATTCGCATTGTAGTTTTCTTTTGTTGGTGTCTCACCAAAACGAAGAGCACCATTTTCTGCTTGAAGGATAACATTCACGCCTTCAGGAATATAATCAGCAGAGGCATTCGGAATACCAAATCCAAGGTTGATGACATCTCCATCTTTAAATTCAAGAGCTACACGTCTTGCTATAATTTCTTTTGATTTCATATTAATTTACCCCTGCCAATTTTTTAGTCTCTATCCAGAGGTCGCTCATCATTTTATGATGTTCTTTAGAAGTCAAGCTTTTAACAACATAGTCTACAAGAATTCCGGGAATATATACATCGTTAGGATCAATTTCTCCAACTTCAACAATTTCATTGGCTTCAACAATCACTGTATCAGCTGCAAGAGCCAGCTGCAATGAAATATTTTTAGTTGTCCCATCAATGTATAAATTGCCATATTTATCTGACTTGGTAGCTTTAATCAAAGCAACATCGATTTTCAAAGGATCATAAACCAGATATTCTCTGCCGTTGCGAGCTACTTTTTCATAATCTTTTTCCAAAATAGTCCCAACTCCAGTCGGAGTCAAGACAGCTCCCAAACCAGCACCCGCAGCGTGAAGTCGTTCTACCACAGTTCCCATTGGTGTGAACTCAACTTCCATATCACCACTAAAATATTCATGTTGTACGGCAGCAGAAGTTCCCACATGAGCAGCGATGTATTTTTTTACTTGGTGATTTTCACACAAGCGACCAACGCTAAGCTCTTTACCCAGTTGTGAGGTAACAACAGATACTATTGTTAAGTTCTGTTGATTTTGTCGAACCAATTCTTCAATGAGTTCAAATGGTACACCTACCCCAAGAAAGCCTGAGATGCCAACCATATAACCAGATTTAATCTTAGAAACTGCTTCTGGTAATGTTACAATGTGCATACCACTACCTCCACCTACTATTTGCGATTTAATCACGACTTCTGCACTTTGACAAAAATATTGTCATAAACCATTTTGATTTCATTCGACAAAAAAACAAAAGTGGGATAGGGCTGAAAACTAAAAATTTTTAGCCCGTTCTCTCACTCTTGCAAAACTTGCTCAAGTATCGCGTGACTATTTATTTCCATCATAAAAACGAGGCTGGGATATTATCGTCCCAACCTCGTTTTTATTATAGTTGCATTTGGTTATACGTTTTACTAAATGCATTTAGAATTTCTTTTGGTGCGTCTTTATAAGAAGTTTCTTCTTCCAGCGTTCCTTTAACAATCGTTCGTGACGTAGCTGCAGCATCTTCACAAGTCACCAAAGTCACTTCATTGACACCTTCGCGGTCATTAATCACATCTACTCTATCAGGTGCTACATTCTCAACTGAAGTAATGGAGTAAGTATAAATTTTTTCCTTATCTGTCAGATAAATTTTCATTCCGGCTTTAGCACGATCTAAAGGAGAAAAGAGCATATTGCTTGCACCTGTAATCCCAAATACATGGTGACTAGCCAATGCGTAATTCCCTTTCCCCATTTGCTGCGTTTCTTTCATCGTACCTGCGCCATAATAAAGCCCCACATTATCCAAGCCTTTAAAAATCGGCAAATTCATTGAAAGTTCAGGAATAGCAATTCCACCAACAACTGGTAATTGCTGTGCTTTCCATTGCGCGTTAATCACATCTTCGGTAGACAGCGATTTAACTTTATCGAAATTAAAGCTAGTTTTGGCTTTTTTATTTTGAGTGATTTTATCTTTTGAAACTTTGCTCACTTGATACCGATTGGTATGCCAAACCATTATCATATTCCGAATAGAAGAGTTGAAAATAAGTGCAAGTGCAACAATGATTAACAATGTCGCAATAATGTTAATCAGAATATTTTTTCTTTTATTATGTTTTTTTCTTGTTGATGACATAACATTTCCTTTTATTTAGTTTATTCTTCATCCACTTCTTTTTCATTCTCTGCTGCAACGCTTGTAAAAGTAACAATCTGCGCTCCCTTATCTAGCCGCATTACTTTAACACCCAAAGTTGCACGTCCTGTTTGAGAAATATTAGCAACATTTGTCCGAATAATAACCCCTGTATTTGTGATAATCATCAAATCTTCATCACCATTCACAGCCATCAAACCTGCTAATGGACCATTTTTCTCAGTAATATTAGCTGTTTTCATCCCTTTTCCGCCACGTCCTTTCGTAGCGTATTCACTAGCTAAAGTACGCTTGCCATATCCTTTTTCAGTGATGACTAACACTTCTTGATCATTCGAAATGACACTTGCTCCTACAACATGGTCACCCGCACGCAAATTCACTCCACGCACGCCGGTCGCAGCCCGTCCCATATTTCGGACTTGGTTTTCATTAAAACGTACAGCATAACCCATTTTTGTTCCAATAATGATATCTGCTTGACCATTTGTCAAAAAGACATTGATGAGTTCATCCTCATCTTTTAAATTCAGAGCTTTCAGACCATTTTGACGAATATTAGCAAACTCTGTTACGCTTGTCCGTTTCACAACACCATGACGCGTTGTAAAGAAAAGGTAGGAATTATCATCATGCTCGGCTTGAACGTTGATAATCGTTTGGATTGTTTCGCCTTCGTCCAATTTCAATAAATTAACAATCGGCAAACCTTTCGCTGTACGACCGTATTCAGGAATTTCATAACCTTTCAAACGATAAACACGACCTTTATTGGTAAAGAAGAGTAAGCGATCATGTGTGCTGGTAGAAACTAATTCACGGACAAAATCGTCATCCTTTACACCTGTTCCTTGAATACCACGCCCACCACGTTTTTGCGCAGTAAATTCATCTTGGTTCAACCGTTTAATGTAACCCTTATTGGAAAGTGTAATCAAAACATCTGCTTCCTCGATGAGATCTTCATCTTCCAGAGCCAGTACTTCACCAACCATTAGTTCTGTACGACGTTCGTCAGAAAACTTACGTTTAATCTCTTCTAATTCTTCCTTGATAATCGCAACAACTCGTTCTGGTTTTGCCAATATATCTGCTAGATCTGCTATCAATTTCATCAAGTCGTCATATTCAGATTGAATCTTATTCCGTTCTAATCCCGTTAAACGGCGAAGACGCATATCCAGAATCGCCTGACTTTGACGTTCGGATAATTCATAGCGTGCCATCAACTCTGCTTGCGCTTCTGCATCTGTCTTACTGTTTCGGATGATGCGAATCACTTCATCAATGTGATCAAGTGCAATCAGCAAACCAGCTAAAATATGTGCACGAGCTTCCGCCTTTTCCTTATCAAAAACAGTCCGACGTGTCACCACTTCTTTTTGGTGTTCAATATAAGCAAGCAAAATCTCGCGTAAAGACAGAATCTTTGGCACTCCATTTTGAATTGCTAGCATATTGAAACTGAAATTCGCCTGCATTTGCGTGAGTTTAAACAAATTATTCAAAATAACATGCGCACTTGCATCACGTTTCACTTCAATGATAAAGCGAACCCCTTCACGGTTAGACTCGTCACGAACTGCCGTAATCCCGTCAATACGCTTTTCTTGGACTAACCGCACAATATGTTCATGAACTTTAGTTTTATTGACCATATACGGAAATTCGGTAACAACAATCCGTTCGCGACCAGATTTAGTTTCTTCGATTTCTGTCCGAGCACGTAAAACAATGGACCCCTTCCCAGTTTCATAAGCGCGATGAATGCCTGATTTTCCCATAACCAAAGCGCCTGTCGGGAAATCTGGACCAGGCAACACTTCCATAAGGTCACGTGTGGTCACATCTGGATTATCCATGACTAATTTCACAGCATCAATGGTCTCACCAAGATTGTGAGGAGGAATGTTTGTTGCCATTCCCACAGCAATACCTGTCGCCCCATTGACCAGCAAATTAGGAAAACGTGACGGTAAAACTAATGGTTCACGCTCACTACTATCATAGTTATCTGCAAAATCAACTGTATTTTTGTTAATATCGCGCAACATTTCAAGTGATATTTTGCTCATCCGAGCTTCTGTATACCGTTGTGCCGCGGGACCGTCTCCGTCCATAGAACCAAAGTTTCCGTGACCATCTACTAACATGTGACGGTAAGACCACCATTGCGCCATCCGCACCATTGCTTCATAGATAGAAGAGTCTCCATGTGGGTGGTATTTACCCATGACATCACCCGTGATACGAGCAGATTTCTTATGTGGTTTGTCAGGAGTTACCCCCAACTCATTCATTCCATACAATATTCTACGGTGAACAGGCTTTAAGCCATCACGAACATCAGGAAGCGCTCGAGCAACAATGACACTCATGGCGTAGTCAATGAAACTCGTCTTCATTTCACTCGTTAAATTCACATTTACTAAATTATTATCCTGCATTAAAAAATGCCTCTCTTCATTTATATGACCATATCATTATAACATAAATTGGGATTTTTTTCAGTAAACATCCCTTATTATAAAAACGTTTACATAAGATGATATGTATTATATTCGTGACAAAATGTTACAAAAGTGATAGAATAGATGTGTAAAGGGAAAATGTTCCCCAATAAAATAAAGGAGATGTTTAGCAAAATGACTCTTACTAAACAACATAAAAAAGTCATCCTTGTTGGTGACGGTGCTGTAGGTTCTTCTTACGCATTTGCTCTTGTCAACCAAGGAATCGCCCAAGAACTTGGTATTGTTGATATTTTCAAAGAAAAAACAGAAGGGGATGCTGAAGACCTTAGCCATGCCTTGGCTTTCACTTCACCTAAGAAAATTTATTCAGCAGAATATGCTGATGCGCACGATGCAGATCTTGTCGTTTTGACTGCTGGTGCACCACAAAAACCGGGTGAAACTCGTCTTCAATTGGTTGAAAAAAACCTTCGTATCAACAAAGATGTTGTTACTAAAATTGTTGCTTCAGGATTCAACGGTATCTTCCTTGTAGCTGCTAACCCAGTTGACATTTTGACTTATTCAACTTGGAAATTCTCTGGATTCCCTAAAGAACGTGTCATTGGTTCAGGTACTTCTCTTGACTCAGCACGTTTCCGTCAAGCACTTGCTGAAAAATTAGATGTAGATGCTCGTTCTGTCCATGCTTACATCATGGGAGAACATGGTGATTCAGAATTCGCTGTTTGGTCACATGCCAACGTTGCAGGTGTCAACCTTGAAAATTATCTCCAAGACGTAGAAAACTTTAATGCAGCTGAATTAGTTGACTTGTTTGAAGGTGTTCGTGATGCTGCATACTCAATCATCAATAAAAAAGGTGCAACTTTCTATGGTATCGCAGTTGCCTTAGCTCGTATCACAAAAGCTATCCTTGATGACGAAAATTCAGTTCTTCCACTTTCAGTATTCCAAGAAGGTCAATATCCTGGCGTTACAGATTGCTACATTGGTCAACCAGCTATTGTCGGCGCACATGGTATCGTACGTCCAGTAAATATCCCGTTGAATGATGCTGAAAAACAAAAAATGCAAGCTTCTGCTAAACAATTAAAAGACATCATCAATGATGCCTTCTCCAAAGAAGAATTTGCTTCAGCAGCTAAAAACTAAAGAATTTCCTTTCTTGAGAGTGGGGCTGTAAAAGTTGATTTATCAACGTATTAGAGTCCACTCAACCACTGCGTCTTATAATTCTAACTATATAAACAAAGGAAGCTGGGGACTTTTGTCTCAGCTCCTTTTTCATATCTAAAACGGATACGATAAAGTCATGATGCCGTGCAAATCAACTTTATCGTATCCATTTATTTTATATAATCTCACTTTATCAATTATTTCAATATATCTTTTAAATAAGGAACAGTCTTCTCACCCTTCATATCTGACAGCACCCGAATCCAGCGAAACGCTGTATGCTCTTCTGGATCAAGTTTAATCTCTCTATATTCCAGCAAATTTGCCTTATACACTAGACGCGTAAAAACGACGCCCTTTGTATCATCATAACAGCTATCCTCATGAAGAATCGAACTTAATTGTACCTTTTGGTTAACTTCTTCCATCGCTTCACGTACAGCTCCTTCTCGTGGCAATTCGTCTTCTTCCACACTCCCTCCAGGAATGTCCCAATATTCGGGATACATATTTGGCTCACCACGTTTTATTTTACTTCGTTTGATGAGCAAGTATTTTCCATTTTTTTCAATTAGAGCATGTGCAATCAATTTCACAGGCATTGGTAATCTCCCTTATAAAAATAAAAAATCTTGCATATAACAAGATTTATAAGCAGATAACAATCATCCACCCTGAGGGAATCGAACCCCCATCTCAAGAACCGGAATCTTACGTGATATCCATTACACTAAGGGTGGCAACTATTATAGTATACACAAAAAATGAAAAAATAACAAGTAAAAAAAGACTGAAATGATAAATTCCAATCCTTTTATTTGATTATAATTCAATATCACCAAATAAGTCAGCCATTGAAAATCCAGTTTGAGTTTCTGGAAGTTCAAAGTCACGCTTTTCTTGACGTTTTTGACGACGAGGACGTGATTGACGTTTTTCTTTTTGGTCATCTTCTTGTGCTGGACGTTCTTCAAGAGCCTTGATAGAAAGTGATACACGTTCTGCATCAGCATTTACATCAAGAACTTTCACGGTTACTTCCTGACCGACTTTAAGCACATCTTTGGGATTTTCAACACGTTTATGTGAAATTTGTGAAATATGGACAAGTCCGTCAATACCTGGTAATACTTCTACAAAAGCACCGAAATCTGTTAAACGTTTAACTGTACCTTCGATAACATCACCGGAAGCAAGTTTTTGCTCGACACCGTCCCATGGTCCAGGAGTTGTAGCTTTAAGAGAAAGCGATACACGACCTTCTTCTTCATTCAAATCAAGAACTTTTACTTCGATTTCATCGCCAACTGATACAACAGATTTTGGTGAAACATTGCGCTCATGTGACAATTCAGTTAAATGAACAAGTCCGTCAACACCACCAAGATCAATAAAAGCGCCAAAGCTTGTGATACGTGCAACTTTACCAGTCACGATGTCACCAACAGCTAATTTGCTAAATACTTCAGCACGTGCTGCTGCAGCTTTTTCTTCTACTACTTCACGGCGTGAAAGAATGAAACGATTTTCTTTTGGATCCACTTCTTTAATTTTTGCTTCAAATTCTTGGCCAACAAAACGTTCAGTGTTACGAACGAAACGAGTATCTAGCATTGAAGCAGGGATAAATCCACGAAGCCCTTCAAATTCTACTGAAAGACCGCCTTTAACAGCACGAGTACCTTTTACAGTAACAACTTCTTCTTCACGTCCAACCAACTTGTCCCATGCCTTGCGAGCTTCTAAACGTTTTTTAGATACAAGGTAAGTAACTGTATCAGTATCTTTACCAACTACTTGACGAAGAACAAGCAATTCAAGTGTTTCACCTGGTTTTACAAGATCGTTAATGTCAGCTTCACGATCATTTGTCAATTCACGAAGGGTCAACACACCTTCTACACCAGTTCCAGCGATTGCAACATTAGCTTGGTTCGCATCAACAGTCAATACTTCAGCAGTAACGACATCGCCTGGCTCAACTTGGCTAACACTATTTAGCAAATCTTCAAATTCATTCATCTAAAAAATCCTCCAACAATCAAGCATTTCTCGCTTGACATACTTATAATATTTTTCCTAAGCACCGCAATGACATTGAACTATCTTTAACGTTTCTCACCCTATAAAGAAATAAAATACCCTAAGATATTTTACCATTTATCTGATATATTACCTAAGAACTGGGGTAGCTGGATTCGAACCAACGCATGAG
>NZ_KV810526.1:10778-101083 GCF_001812815.1 Streptococcus sp. HMSC073A12
AAGTCCCTTGCCTTACCGCTTGGCTATACCCCAAAAAGAACGTGGTCATACCATTAAAAACTAAGTACGCTCATGGAGAGGGAGGGATTCGAACCCCCGAACCCGAAGGAGCGGATTTACAGTCCGCCGCGTTTAGCCTCTTCGCTACCTCTCCTGTATAATCAACAGTATTTATTATACCATTGATGAAGAGAAAACACAAGCATTTATTTCCCCAAATTATAGGTTTCAATCAATTTTTCCACGGCATTTTCAATTTTTTTATAAAAACTATCAACATTTTCATTTTTTATAATAGCAAATTGCCCGTCTAACTCAGCAATTTGACCAATGACTTTTTTACCAATAGATAAAACATAACCTTCGTACTGGTCAGTTCCTATTTTAACTTTGCTATCTGCCAATTGGATTTCAATCTTTTTATCTTTTTTACTCATCATATACCTCTTTCAAGTTTCTATTTTACAAAAAAATAGAAAAACTAGCAAGTGCTACGTGAAAATAAAAGCTACCTCAATCGAGAGATAGCTTCAAAAATTTTTAAACTTTTACAATCCAACCTTCTGGTGCTTCAACATCGCCAAATTGAATACCGGTTAATTCATTATAGAGTTTTCGAGTGACAGGTCCAACTTCTGTTTCGCTATAAAAGACATGGAAATCGTCACCGTGCTGAATACCACCAATTGGAGAGATGACCGCTGCTGTACCGCAAGCCCCTGCTTCAGCAAAACGATCCAAATCATCAATTGGCACATCTCCTTCGATAGCTTTCAAGCCCAAACGATGTTCTGCTAGGTATAGAAGAGAATATTTTGTGATAGAAGGAAGGATAGATGGGCTGTACGGCGTTACAAATTCGTTGTCTTTGGTAATTCCAAAGAAGTTTGCAGATCCCACTTCTTCAATCTTCGTGTGAGTAGCTGGGTCTAGATAAATAACATCAGAGAATTTCCTTTCATGCGCCATTTGTCCTGGAAGCAAGCTTGCTGCGTAGTTACCGCCGACTTTAGCAGCACCTGTTCCATAAGGAGCAGCACGGTCATACTTGTCAGAAACGATAAAGTTTGTTGGAATCAAGCCCCCTTTAAAGTAATTTCCAACAGGCATGGCAAACACGGTGAAAATGTATTCATCTGCTGGTTTAACACCGATGATGTCACCAACACCTAACAATAGCGGACGAATATAAAGGGTTCCTCCCGTTCCGTACGGCGGAACGTATTCTTCATTTGCACGAACCACTTGCTTTACAGCATCAACAAACATATCAGTCGGAACTTGCGGCATCAAGAGACGGTCTGAGGTGCGTTGCAGACGTTTTGCATTTTGATCTGGACGAAATAGCTGTACACTACCGTCTTTCGTGCGATAGGCTTTCATTCCCTCAAAGGCTTGTTGCCCATAATGAAGGCAAGGAGAAGATTCGGACATATGCAAAGTAGCATCTTCGGTCAATTCTCCTTTTTCCCACTGACCATTTTTATAATAAGCAAGATAGCGATAAGGCAATTTCATATAGGAAAAACCAAGATTTTCCCAATCAAGATTTACTGACATAACATTCTCCTTTTTAATTTTATGATTTTTATTTTACACTATTTTTAGATATTTTCAATAGTTTTTTGCAAAATTCTGAAAATTTTTTAATTTCAGTTTATACCTGAACAAAAAATCAGCCGCTTGGACTGATTTTCACTTATTTAATATTCGCAGAGAACACTTCTTCATCAGAAATAGTATCAGAGATAAAGCTACCGTTGCTGGTTCTTTCAGACAAACCGAGGTCAGCAAGATTCACTTGGTAAGTCGTTCCTTTGTTAGAAACAATAGAAAGAATCTGCTCTTCTTCTGCCGTTGGATGATCTGAACTAAAGAGGTCTAGTTCTGCAGGTTGCTCTCCAAAGACAGGACCTGCTTGGAAAATACGATGTGGCTTGGACTTCAGCTCGCGCAACACTTGCAAGCCACGATTTGCTCGACTGGTCACAGGAATATCTGCAACTGCCATTCGCTTGAGTGCTCCGCGCTGGGTCAAGATATAAAATGAATCAGTATTGGCAATAAAAGCTGCTGCTAAGACATCATCTTTTTTGAGATTGATAGCTTTGACACCCGCTGCCTTAGCGCCCACAACTGGTACTTCTTCGATATTGAACCGCAAGGCATAGCCGTTCTGGGTCACTAGCATAACATCGTCTAGCTTGATTGGAGAAAGTGTGATAATTTGGTCGTCTTCATTTTTTAATTTAGCAAATTTAACAGACTTGGACTTATAGGTGCGCCAAGGACTGAATTCTTTTCGCTCTACGCGCTTGATTTGCCCTAGTTTTGTTACCGCAAAATAAGTGCCTTCGTCAAAATTATCTACTAACTCAGTGTAGATGACTTCTTCATTCGTCTCAAAATTGGTAATGGTCTGGCTGAGGTGTTCCCCGATTTCTTTCCAGCGAATGTCTGCCAATTCATGTACCGGTCGATAGATGACATTTCCAAGATTGGTAAAAATCAAAAGGTGCTGAGTGGTTTTCGCCGAGCTGACAAAAATCAGACGGTCGTCCTCGCGCTTGCCGACCTCGTCAACCGTTGATGAATTGAAAGAACGTGGACTGGTGCGTTTGAGGTAGCCCCCACGAGTGACGCTGACATAGGTTTCTTCTTCCACAATCAGACTAGCCGTATCAATCTCAATGGCGTTAGCCGTATCTTGCAATTCACTAAGACGAGGATTACCAAATTTCTTTTTGACCTCGCGAAGTTCACGCTTCATGAGATTGTACATGGTCCGCTCATCACCGATAATGGTTGAGAGCATGGCAATTTTCTCGCGCAATTCCGCCTGCTCTTCCTCCAGAATCACCACGTCTGTATTGGTCAAACGATAAAGTTGGAGAGTGACGATAGCCTCTGCCTGCTCCTCGGTGAAATCATAGCTGACTTTGAGATTTTCCTTGGCGTCAGCTTTATTTTCCGACGCACGAATGAGCGCAATCACTTCATCCAAGATAGAAATCACTCGAATCAAGCCTTCTACGATATGCAGGCGTTTTTCTGCTTTTGCCTTGTCAAATCGACTACGCGCCAGAATAATCTCTTTTCGGTGGGCGATGTAACTAGTCAGAATCGGCACAATCCCTACCAAACGCGGTGTAAAATGATCAATCGCCACCATGTTAAAATTGTAATTGACCTGCAAATCCGTATATTTAAAGAGATAATTCAAAATCAGCTCGGTATTGGCATCCTTTTTCAGCTCAATGGCAATACGAAGCCCGTCACGGTCAGACTCATCCCGTACTTCCGCAATACCAGCTACCTTATTATTGACCCGAACGTCATCAATCTTCTTGACCAGAACAGCCTTGTTAATCTCGTAAGGAATCTCAGTGACAACAATCTGCTCTTTGCCGCCTTTGAGCTTTTCAATCTCCGTCCGAGAACGCACGACAACGCGACCCTTTCCAGTCTCATAGGCTTTCTTAATCTCATCTCGCCCTTGCACAATGGCCCCCGTTGGGAAGTCAGGCCCCGGCAGAAACTCCATGAGTTTGTCAACCTTGGCTTTGGGGTGATCAATCATATACACCACCGCATCTATGACTTCTGCCAGATTGTGAGGCGGAATGTCCGTCGCATACCCAGCAGAAATCCCCGTCGCCCCATTCACCAAAAGATTGGGAAAGGCAGCAGGCAATACGGTCGGTTCTTTCTCCGTATCGTCAAAGTTCCAAGCAAAGGGCACGGTGTCCTTTTCGATGTCTTGGAGCAAGTAGCCCGCAATCTCAGACAGGCGAGCTTCGGTGTACCGCATAGCGGCTGGCGGATCGCCGTCCATAGAACCGTTATTTCCGTGCATCTCCACTAAAATCTCACGGTTCTTCCAGTCCTGAGACATACGTACCATGGCGTCGTAAATGGAGCTATCACCGTGCGGGTGGAAATTCCCCATGATATTTCCGACAGACTTTGCTGACTTGCGGTAGCCCTTGTCAAAGGTATTGCCGTCCTTGTTCATCGAATAAAGAATCCGACGCTGCACAGGCTTGAGCCCGTCACGAATGTCGGGCAAAGCCCGCTCTTGAATGATGTATTTGGAGTAGCGCCCAAAACGCTCTCCCATGATGTCCTCCAAGGACATGTTTTGAATGTTACTCATAAGATACAAAGGGACGTTTCGGCTTTCCGAAAATTTCTGTAGAAAAATAGGAAATCGATGCAGGGTTCGATGAACTCCAATCGATTTATCTTTTTTCTAAGTCTTAGTCCCGTGTTCAGTTGCTATACAACCAAACTATCCTTTCTGTAATTTTCTTTTTTAATGCTCCCTGATGTAAGAGGCATCTCTTATGAATGAGCAACGCCATTATAATGTTGCTCAATGGAAGTAAATTTTTCGTCAAACGTAAAATCTTGTTCTTTTTTCTTCACCGGATAATAATTTTTATACCCATCAGAAAAAAATTTTGAAGATTCGTTTTATAATTTCCGATAGGAAAATCTTCTTGCAATATTCTTTTTATTATATCTACTTCCGTCTCGGCATTAAAATCACTATTGAGGGAAAGACTTTTTGTTTTTTCTTGTTCTAGTTGTCGAGAGTCTTGTTATTTTCTGTAACTCTCTGAGTAAGGCTGTCAATTTTTTCTGACAAGTGATCAATTCTATCCCTAGTTTGCCCATGCATTTCGTTATGTACTGCAATATCAGCTTGCGTAAGATTGGAAGTATCCTTTACTGTATCAGATAAGTATTTGTCCAATTCATCCATCAATTCAAATAACAGAGAACTATTAAAATCTTGGTTACTATTCTCTGTTTTGAGGTGATTTTTAAACCCTTCATAACTGTCATACTTACTATTCAATAAATAGCGAATCTTCACAAGTTCTTCAAAAACTTGATTTTCTTTCCAAAATTTGGCTATACCATCATAACTCGGATTCTCACCATGTCTCTTCAATATATAATTCTTTAAAATATTCTACTGCGGTTTGAATTTTCCGATATTCAAGTTTTTCGTCTATTCCCAATCCCGCTAAAAACTTATCTAAATCCAACCCAGCAGTTCCAACTAAAGCAGAAATAAATTTTTGTATATCCATATATTCTTCTCCTAAAACACCATCTCTCCACTCTCCTCCAACGTAAACTTGACATTATCTTCAATCCATTTACGGCGAGGTGGGACTTTGTCACCCATGAGGACATTGACGCGGCGCTCGGCACGGGCCAAGTCGTCAATGGTGACGCGAATGAGGGTGCGGTTTTCAGGATTCATGGTGGTTTCCCAGAGCTGGTCGGCGTTCATTTCCCCAAGCCCTTTGTAGCGCTGCAACGTGGCACCTTTGCCAAATTTCTTGCGCAGGTCTTCTAGCTCACCGTCCGTCCAAGCATACTCGACAACCTCGTTCTTGCCTTTGCCTTTGGACATTTTATAAAGAGGAGGCAGAGCGATATAGACATGCCCCGCTTCTACGAGTGGGCGCATATAGCGGTAAAAGAAGGTCAGCAAGAGCGTCTGGATATGGGCGCCGTCCGTATCGGCATCGGTCATGATGATAATCTTGTCATAGTTGGCATCTTCGAGAGAGAAGTCCGAACCAACACCCGCACCAATGGTGTAAATCATGGTGTTGATTTCTTCATTTTTAAGAATATCTGCCATTTTAGCCTTGGCAGTATTGATGACTTTACCACGTAGGGGCAGAATCGCCTGAAACTTGCGGTCGCGTCCTTGCTTAGCAGAGCCACCTGCCGAATCGCCTTCGACTAGATAGAGTTCGTTTTTAGCTGGGTTTTTGGATTGAGCTGGCGTTAGCTTTCCAGATAAAAGCCCCTTGTCTTTTTTGTTTTTCTTGCCACTTCGGCTTTCATCTCTCGCCTTGCGGGCTGCCTCGCGCGCATCTCTCGCCTTAATCGCCTTGCGGATGAGATTAGATGCCAATTCCCCATTTTCCAAGAGGAAGAAAGTCAACTTGTCTGACACAATCGAATCCACCGCAGGACGAGCAAGCGGACTGCCCAGCTTGTCCTTGGTCTGTCCTTCAAACTGCAAATGCTCTTCTGGAACTAAGATAGAAAGAACAGCCGCTAAGCCCTCACGGTAGTCAGAACCTTCCAGATTTTTATCCTTTTCTTTCAGCAATCCAGTCTTTCTTGCATAGTCATTCATGACCTTGGTAATAGCTGATTTAAGCCCCGTCTCGTGCGTTCCGCCGTCCTTGGTGCGGACGTTATTTACAAACGATAGGATATTGTCTGAGTAACCGTCATTGTACTGGAGAGCCACTTCCACTTGAAAACCACCCTCTTCTCCTTCAAAATAAAGAACTGGTGTCAAAGTTTCCTTGTCCTCGTTCAAGTAGCTGACAAAGTCCTGCACCCCATTTTCATAATGAAAATCAACAGACTCGCCCGTTCGCTCATCTGTCAGAGAAAGGTGAACGTTTTTCAAGAGAAAGGCTGATTCATTGAGCCGCTCCGAAATGGTATTGTATTTGAAATCTGTCGTTGAGAAAATCGTATCGTCTGGCATAAAGGTCACTTTTGTGCCCGTTTTTGATTTAGGAGCTTTGCTAATCTTTTCCAGACTGGTAACAGGTTTGCCACCCTGCTCAAATCGTTGCCGATAAACCGTTCCGCCACGTGTGATTTCAACTTCCAGCCAACTAGACAGTGCATTGACCACAGAAGAACCCACACCGTGCAGCCCCCCAGAGGTCTTGTAACCCCCCTGACCGAATTTACCCCCAGCGTGGAGCACTGTAAAGATGACTTCCACTGTCGGGATTCCCATAGCGTGCATACCGACCGGCATTCCCCGACCGTGGTCTGCTACAGTCAAACTCCCGTCTTTGTTAATCGTCACGTCAATCTTATCGCCAAAGCCAGACAGAGCCTCGTCAACTGCATTGTCAACAATTTCCCAGACCAAATGGTGAAGCCCAGTTGCATCGGTTGAGCCGATATACATACCAGGACGTTTACGAACCGCGTCCAATCCTTCTAATACTTGAATGGCATCATCATTGTAATTGTTAATATTGATTTCCTTTTTTGCCACAAGGAACCTCCTGAATCATTCATCCTTTCTATCTTACAAGTTTTTAGTGAATTTTGCAAAGATTTTTAGAAAATAGTGTATTCTTTCTGCTTCTCACCGCTATTTTTTCAGCCTAGACAAATTTTATAAAATATTTCTGGTCGTTCAACTATCAAAATCAAAATTCATGGTATAATAAAAACATGATAAAGATAGTTTTTACATTGATAGTAGCTTATTTGATTGGTTCAATCCCTGCCGGGCTTTGGATTGGACAAGTATTTTACAAGAAAAATCTCCGCGAATACGGCAGCGGAAATACAGGGACGACCAATACCTTTCGTGTCCTTGGAAAAAAAGCAGGCATCATCACCTTTATTTTTGACTTTTTTAAAGGGACATTTGCGACACTATTGCCATTTTTCCTTCATATCAACGGTATATCTCCTCTCGTTTTTGGACTTTTAGCCGTTCTTGGGCATACCTTCCCCATTTTTGCTGAATTTAAAGGCGGTAAAGCCGTGGCAACCAGTGCAGGTGCCATTCTGGGCTTCTCACCGACTTTCTTCACTTATTTAGCTGTCATCTTTTTCAGCTGCTTGTATCTGACTAGTATGATTTCCTTTTCAAGTGTGACAGCTGCTGCCTCCGCTATTCTGGGAGTCTTAATTTTCCCACTATTTGGCTTTCTTTTGCCACGTTATGATGTACTCTTTACCGTGATTGTGCTCGCACTAGCGCTTATCATTATCGTTCGACACAAAGATAATATCCAGCGAATTCGGATGAAACAAGAAAACCTCATTCCCTTCGGATTGAATATCACAAAACAACAACCTAAACAGAAATAAAAGAAGCTAGGATAAAAAATCTTAGCTTCCTTTTATTCTATTCTTTGTGAGCTTTTTTAAATCTGGATAATCCTAAAAGTCCAACAACAAAGCCAAATAAACTGATAAAGGTAGTATCTGTTGTACCTGTTTCTGGCAAGCTCTTTTGACTTGAAGGCATAAATTGTTTATGTACATTGACTGGAATCGTTGCCGTTCTTTGAGCTGTATTTGTTTGAACTGCTGGCACAAGTTCTTTTTCTCCAGTTTCATTTGGCTTCACTTGGTTAGCAGCTTGATCCTGAAGTTTCTTGTATTGTGCAGTTGAGATTGAGATAGTTCGTGAATTAGGATTGACAACCGCATAAGCTGTTAAGTCTGTTTTTGCTAAATAGTCCGCAAAAGCCACATCCATTGAAGGACCTTCTTCGCGAGCCCCGCCCAACATACTATAACCATCACCACCTGCAGCCAAGAAATCGTTGGTTGTAAGATAGTAAGTTTTTGCGAGATTTAATTTTTCGTATTTTCCTGTTTCAGGATTTTTGATTTCAATGCCAAGAATACGCTTATCGGCTGGCAAGGTAGTGTCATAATAAACTTTTGCTCCAGAAACTTGTAGGAAACCGCCGCTTGGTTCAAGTAACGGTTGCCCATTTTCATCTAGGACTGGTTTGCCGTCTTTTTCTTGTACAATAGAACCTAAAGACTTAGCAAACATGTCTGCGATGTTTTGCCCAGTTACTTTTATTTGAGTAATGGTATTACCAAATGGTAGAACAGCAATGATATCTCCTTTGGTGATTGGTTTTCCTTTCGCAATTGTTTCACGAAGTCCGCCGCCGTTAGTTACAGCAAGGTCTGTCTTATGACTGAATCCTGTTTGCCCGTACTCATAGAGCGCATCTGCTACGACATTTCCAAGATTGGTTTCCCGCACACGCACATTTTCCCGATTGCCATTTAACTCAACTGGGCTATTAGCAACGACCACTTTTGCGTTTTCTTGGTCATATTTCTCTTTGATTTTGTTTACTAATTGCTGAATAGCTGGATCTGGAGTAATTCCTTTAACTGAATCAGCTGAGATTTGTTGAGGATTTCCTAGAAGTTGACCAGATTTGTATGTTACTTTTCCGATATTATGCAAGTAACTACCTGTTTGATTATAAGTAACATTGTCTCCATAGGTTACTGATTCTACAGTATGTGAATGCCCGTCAATCACCGTCACACGTTTTCCTTTTAGCAAAGGATTTTTTGATAATGCTTCTGCCAAGGTAGAACCGCGCCATTCAACTGGTGTCGTCGTATCTACACCCAAATGCGCCAAAACGACATAATGTTTGTAAGTTTTACCTTCCGCTTTCGCACGAGATTCCACTTCTTCAATGACTTTATTGACTTCTGAAATTGGATCTGTAAACGTAACCCCTTGAACATTGCGTGGGTGTGTTTTTGTTGCAGTTTCTGGCGTTGTCACCCCAATAACCACAAATTCATCTCCCACAACATTCTTGTCTTTATCAACAATCGTAGAAGCTTGGAAAAGACGTGCTCCATTGACATAAGTGTTGGCACTAAGAAGAGGGAATTTCAAAATTTCTTTGTATTTTTTCACCTCATCCAAACCAAAGTCAAATTCATGATTTCCGACCGCCATTGCGTCATAGCCAATCTTATTTAAAATATTCGCGCGCTCTTCTCCTTTTGAGCTATTGGAAATCGGAAGCCCTTGAAAAGCATCGCCTGCATCCACAACAAGTGTTGTTTGATTAGTCTTTGCACGTTCTTGCTCAATGACTGCTGCTAATTTAGCATCGCCAATGACTCCTTTTTCTTCCACAATACGACCGTGTACATCATTTGTATGAAGAATAACCGTATCTTTTTCAGATTGAGTTGTAGGTGCAGCAACCGCTTGAGCGGCTGGAGTTATAGAATCTGCTGGAGTTACAGAAGTTTCAACTTGTTTGTTCTCACTCTTTTCTGTTACTTTCTCCGTGGAAGCTTCAGTAGCAGGCGAAACTGCTGAATCTCCTTGAGCGATCGTAGGGGCAACCGACTGATTTTCTTTAGGAACTTCTACTTGCTCTACAGGTGCTGTTGAAGCAGTTGGATCTACAGCATCAGCAGAAACCTGATGTGCTAAAATTGCTGGAGCAATTAGCAATGCTGACAAAATGGGGATAATGAATTTTTTCTTTTTCATAATCAATCCTCTTTTATTCTTTTTTGATTCTATTATACAAGATTTTTTGGTAAAATAAAACTTTATTAAGCAAACTTTATCTTATCGTTCGCTAAAATTGTTCTAAAAAGAAAAATATTCTAACTTTTACATTAGAATATCTTATTTCACAAACATTATTTATAAACTTCTATCTTGTGAGTTTATCTGTGTCATTAAGTCCTTCAGTCCTGCTGCTCCAACGGTATCACCTGCTTTTTCAAAACACGCCAATGCTTTTTGAGAATCAGATTTAGCCATTTTTATATCTCCCTTAGCTAATCTTACCTCAGCCAAGGCGCGATAAGCACAAGCATGGTTGACTAAATCATCTGTCTGCAACGCTAAATTTAATGTTTCTTGCAAAGGTTCTTCTGCAAGGTGAATATTTCCAAGTTTGAATTTTAAATACCCCTGTTCGTACAAATTGACCGATGTCTTTAGGACATCATCAGGGAAATTCTCTGTAATAATTGCAGCTTCTGCCATTATCAAGTCATAAGCCTTTTGAAAATGCTCTTCTTCTCGTTCGACCATCGCTAATTGATGTAAGCCTACATGCTGTTCTTCCAGATTCTTTTCAGACACAGCTTGAGCATAATAGTCTTTTAAAAACTGACGAGCCAACTGAAAATCATTTTCTTCCAAAGCAATATAAGCTTTTAAATTCAGTGTACTATAACTATCTTGGTCTATTTGATAAACGAATTGCTTGGCAAGCTGATATTGCCCGTCAAACAATGCTTGCCAGGCTTTTTGAAGTTGTTCTTCTGTCATAATTTCTTTCCTTTTATTCATAGAAAACAAAAGTCACACTTTAAAAGTTATATCAAATCAGTCTCCGAGATTGCTTCTTTTACTTTTTCAATTGGCAAATGTACTAGCTCAACTTTCTTTTCGCTATATAAATAGCGCGCATAATCATCCATACGGTATTGATTGATATAAACCACTCGCTTGCAACCAACTTGTAAGAGCTGCTTTGTACAATTGAGACAAGGGAAATGTGTGACATAAACAGTAAATCCTTTTGGGATTCCACGCTCTGCACCTTGCAAAATTGCATTTACTTCTGCATGCAAAGTCCTCACACAATGCCCGTCAACTATCAGGCATTCATGATCGATGCAGTGCTCCGTTCCTGAAACAGATCCATTATATCCTGTTGATATAACTTTATTATCCTTTACAATAACTGCACCAACACTTGCTCGCTTGCAGGTTGAGCGATTTGCAATCAAGAGCGCTTGTGCTGCAAAATATTCGTCCCAAGCCAATCTTTTTGTCGCCATATTGTCACCTTCTTTTCTTACTTATCACTCAGTTTATCATTTTTTCGATGTGGAAAAAGCGGAAGTCCGAGCGATGCAATCTTCTCTGCTGGAATCCTCATACCGTCTTTTATCCATTTAATCAAAACAGAAACCACTGCCGAACTCCAAAAAGAATTCATGTACGTTGAAGCCTCTTTTCTGGAATAATTTTGTTGCTCTAACATATCAAACACAGCACTTGTCAACAGTTTTTCTAAATTATAATCCACTGCTAAGCTAAGGATTTGTGCTTCTTTTTTGACTTCTTTAAACAAGAACAGCCACACTTGATAAAGCTCGGTTCTCATATTGAATTGTTCCAATTTATCGGTAATCTTTTGTACTGTTCGTTGGAAAATCTCTTGTAAAATTGCTTCTTTTGAATCATAATTTCGATAAAAAGCTGCTCGCGAGACACCCGCTCTCTCTACTAATTCAGAAATGGTAATTTTGGTCAACTCTTTCTTTTCTAACAATTGCAATAGCGAGATTTCTAAGGATTCTTTTGTAATTCGGTTAGATTCCCGATTTGATATTTTTAGATTTTCTAAAGATTTTTTCGATATTTTACGTTCCGACATAACATTTTCTTTCTACATGTAACAACCGACTGTAAAGGCTTTCTAAAGCGATGTTTCCATGATATAATTGTAAAAAAAGGCAAACCTTTTGTCAATGTCTAATTAAGGGATCATCCCACTAAAGGAGAATTGAATGACTTGGAAAATTGTAGCTGATTCAGGCTGTGATTATAGAACTATCGAAAACCTTGCTGTTGACACCTTATTTGAAAGTGTTCCTCTGACCATTCAAGTGGGCAATGAAATCTTTATAGATAATGCTCAGCTCAATATTGATAATATGATGGAAAAAATGTATACCACTTCTTCGGCTTCAAAGTCTGCTTGCCCTAGTCCAGATGACTATATGAAAGCTTTTGATGGAGCTTCAAATATTTTTGTGGTCACCATTACAGGAACCCTATCAGGAAGCTATAATAGCGCACAAGTGGCTAAAAGACTCTATCTTGAAGACCATCCTGACGTGAATATCCACATTATTGATACTCTTTCTGCTGGCGGTGAAAATGATTTGATTATCAAAAAGCTTAATCTTCTTATCGGTCAAGGTTTAAGTTATGAAGAAGTCATAAAAGAAATTACAACCTATCAAACCAAGACAAAATTGCTTTTCGTTCTTGCAAAAGTTGACAATTTAGTCAAAAACGGACGGCTGAGCAAATTACTTGGAGCCGTTGTAGGATTACTGAATATTCGTATGGTCGGCGAAGCCAGTCAAGACGGCAAGTTGGAGTTGCTTCAAAAGGCGCGTGGTGCTAAAAAATCACTAGTCGCAGCTTTTGATGAACTCATCAAAGAAGGCTATGCCGGTGGACAAATCATTATTGCTCATCGAAATAATCCCAAGTTTTGCCAGCAATTTTCCGAAATGGTTCGTAAAAGATTCCCACAAGCTGTTATTGAAGTCATCCCGACTTCTGGACTTTGTAGCTTTTATGCTGAAGAAAATGGTCTCCTCATGGGCTATGAAATTCAATAATATAACGAAACTGTAGTCAATCACTAAACTACAGTTTTTATATTACAAATAAAGCAAACCAAAAACAATTAACACACTAATCATGCTAAAAAGTTAGCCAATGAGATAGTATTCTGCAAAGGACTGACTTTCAGAAATTTTGTTATACCGTGCGATTGACTTAGCAGTAAAGACTAAGCTAACGGAAGCGAACTGCCCAAATATAAGAGACAAAGCCATAATAAAACGCTCTAAAATCCCAATCATCGCCCCTGCACCTGCTATAGTGTCTTGGTTATCTCCCTTTGACTGATACCTACTGAAGAAAAGCTTAAATAAAATATTAACAGGCTTGCCAACGATTGCTAAGAAAAGGAGGGGTTGAGCAACTGACGCTCCATTTTTCAGCCATTGTGGGTTGATTTTATTAGCTAATAAAGCATAAAATAGAAAAATATAAATCAAATGAAGGAGTTGGTCAATGATGAAAACGTGCTTTGTGAGTTTCTTTATTTCTATAAACGTGTTGAGCCTGTATTTCAGGAAATCAATAACTACATGACTAAGCCAAACAGCGATAAAGTAAATAATATTTTTCGGGAAAAAGGTACTCAAAATCAGCAACGGAAGAAAAACAATGGCTAAATGCAGCAATAAATAAGGCAATTTTCGACATTTTAAATCTGCCATTTTTTGACTTTGCCATTGAAAATCAGCTAAAACATGCGCTAATAAGGTTAACAACAAGATTGGATGTTGTACAAAATAGTCTGAAAATCCCCACAAATTAGACATGTTTCTCCTCCTTCTCTATCGCATTTAACATCAAGTTCATAGCAACTCGTTTATTTCTGAGATAAATTTTTAACCCACTCGCCTTGATACGTTTGTTGAAAGCACTTGGAGTGATACCAAGTAGTTTTGCCATTTCTTTATGCGAAAATGTTTCATCGTATATATTTTCAGCTAGTAATTGTTTGAGGACATCATATTGGACATCTGTCCACTTGGACTGAATAAAAGAGCACGCAGCTAAAATAGCATTGATTGTCTGACCGACTTCTTAGTCTGCCAAAGAAACCGAAATGTGATTGATGCCATAGTCATTCTTATCATGAACATAATTAATCGCTTCTCTCGCGAGCCAATACGCCGGACCGTCAGAACCAATGCTTTGTTCTTTGTTAATTTCTGTAATCATGTCTCCAGCACCAATCCCAAATCGAATTTCATAAGGAGCAAATGCTATAGAAAGCTGTTCTATGATTTGAAATATATCCGAATTTGGTAAAAACAAAGCTTGAAATTCATCGCCAGCTGTGACTGTAAAGGGAGAAACTAAATATTTCTGATATTGCTGATTCAACTCTTTCATCAATTGCAACAATTTCTGTTGCGCCTGCGCTCGGTCTTGTATTTTTTTGATTCAATAACGTCTCCAATAAGAGCAATGTACATCATCTTATCACCTCTTTTTGTCTATTATAATGGAAATTTTAAAAAATTTCCGTCATGGAGGACATTTTTCAATCTACTATCTCTAAAAAATACAGCTAAGCACATGATTGAAACCATCATTTGATTTGAAAATGACTACCCCATTACTTTCCATGCCTTATCCAGCACTTCTCCAATCTTGCCCTTGATGACTAAGTCAGCTTGACTATCTTGTAGTACATTGTATTTATTGATAACAACTAAGTGCCGTCCTTGAAAATAATGAACCAAATTAGCAGCTGGATAAACAACTAGCGATGTTCCGCCAATGATGAGTAGGTCAGCTTGACTGATAACCTGAATAGCTTGAGAAAAAACTTCCATATTTAACGGTTCCTCATAAAGAGTCACATCTGGCTTAACTACACAACCACAAGCCTCGCAATAAGGAATGATTCCCGGCAATTTCAAAAAATCCTCTAAGTCATAAAAACGATGACAATTGGTACAAAAATTTCGGTCCACACTACCATGAATTTTTAATACGTTCCTGCTTCCTGCCATCTCGTGTAAACTATCAATATTCTGGGTAACAATTGCTTTTAATTTCCCTAGCTTTTCTAGATAAGCTAAATATTCATGGGCTACATTTGGCTTAGCGTTAGGATAAATAAGATATTTCTTGTAAAAGTCAAAAAACTGTTCTGGATAACGTTCAAACATCGTATGCGAAACTAATTGTTCTGCTGAAAAATGCTGGTTTAACTCAATATTGTAGATACCATTTGAGCTGCGAAAATCCGGAATACCAGATTCAGTTGAAACACCTGCACCACCGAAGAATACAATATTTTGGCTACTTTGAATGTTCTGAGCCAGTTCTTCAATCTTGTCCATATCGCCCTCCTAAAAGTTACCAATATTATTAAAGAAAAAATCGGCTAGCAGAACTAGCCGATTCATATTATAACTGAATTATTTTGACAAGTTATAGAAAGATTTCAAACCACGGTATTCAGCTACTTCACCAAGTTGATCTTCGATGCGAAGTAATTGATTGTATTTAGCAATACGGTCAGTACGTGACAATGAACCAGTCTTAATTTGTCCAGCGTTAGTTGCAACTGCGATGTCAGCAATTGTTGAATCTTCAGTTTCACCAGAACGGTGTGATACAACGGCAGTGTAACCAGCTTCTTTTGCCATTTCAATAGCATCAAATGTTTCAGTAAGAGTACCGATTTGGTTAACTTTAATAAGGATTGAGTTAGCACATCCTTCGTTAATACCTCTTTCAAGATAAGAAGTGTTTGTTACGAAGAAGTCATCACCAACAAGTTGTACTTTCTTACCAAGGCGTTCAGTAAGTTTCTTCCAACCTTCCCAGTCATTTTCATCCATACCATCTTCGATAGTGATGATTGGGTATTTGTCAACTAATTGTTCAAGATATTCTATTTGTTCGTCAGCTGTACGAACTGCAGCTCCTTCACCTTCGAATTTAGTGTAATCATAAACTTTACGTTCTTTGTCGTAGAATTCTGATGATGCACAGTCAAATCCAAGGAATACATCTTTACCAGGAACATAACCAGCAGCTTCGATAGCAGCAAGGATAGTTTCTACACCATCTTCAGTTCCATCAAAACGAGGAGCAAATCCACCTTCGTCACCAACAGCTGTTTCAAGACCACGAGATTTAAGGATTTTCTTAAGAGCGTGGAAAATTTCAGCACCCCAACGAAGAGCTTCTTTGAATGTAGGTGCACCAGCAGGCACAATCATAAATTCTTGGAAAGCAATTGGAGCATCTGAGTGAGAACCACCGTTGACGATGTTCATCATTGGAGTTGGAAGAACTTTAGTATTGAATCCACCAAGGTAGCTGTAAAGTGGGATTTCAAGATAATCAGCAGCAGCACGCGCTACAGCAATAGATACACCAAGAATTGCGTTTGCACCCAATTTACCTTTATTTGGAGTACCGTCAAGTGCAATCATTGCACGGTCAATAGCTTGTTGATCGCGAACGTCATAACCAATAACTGCTTCAGCAATGATATTGTTTACGTTGTCAACAGCTTTTTGTGTACCAAGACCGCCGTAACGAGATTTGTCACCATCACGAAGTTCAACTGCTTCGTGTTCACCAGTAGAAGCTCCAGATGGAACCATACCACGTCCGAAAGCACCTGATTCAGTATAAACTTCTACTTCAAGTGTTGGGTTACCGCGTGAGTCTAGGACTTCGCGAGCGTAAACATCAGTAATAATTGACATTTTTTACTCTCCTTTGAGTTATTTTATTTACATTCCTATCATACCTTAAAAATCAGTTTTTTTCAAGGAAAAATCGTGCCTTTCTATGAAATTTGCGATAATTTTCTGTGTAAGCGTTTTATATTTCCGAATGTTTCTTGGATAAATTTCAAAAAAGTATGTTATACTAACTTTATGACAGATATAAACAAAGCAATAATCGAAAAAGCTCAAGGGGGATTAAAATTAAATCCTGATGAGCAAAGAAAATTTTTAGGAACATTTGAAGAACGGGTCGTAGCAGAATGTAGCATTGATGAGGCTAATAGTGCTCCTATCCACGACCACTTTAAAGAAATGTTACAAAAGATTATCTTGGACTATCAGCCTGTAACTGTGAAAATATCTCCCGAGGTTACCAATCAGTATCAAATTTTTTACTTAAAAATAGCAAAAGACCTTGGCTGCAAAGCAACAATCGTGTCTAGTAACTGCAAGAATTCTCCGTTTGGCTTGGTCATTCATAGTGATCATCCAGTAGAAATAGCTGAAAAAGAAATTGCTAAACATTTTTCTGAGTTTTTCCAAACAGATTCAACTCAAAAAACAGAAAAGAAAACTTCTTTTTGGAAAAAGTTGTTTCATTAAAGGGGCGATTGATGCCAAATTCAGAAAAACTAACCTTATTCTTTCAAGCAGAAAATCAAAAAGATTGGGAAATGTACCAAAGTTTTTTACATTCTGATATTACTTGGGAATTGCACGGGCAAGAAGTTTCAGTCATTCATGGAATAGATGACTATCTTCTGAAGATTCAGCAAGCCTATCATCAGAGCAACGTTCAATTTTCCTGCTTGCATACTTTTTCAACTAATGAAAATCGGATTGTTACTATTTTCAAAAACGATTTTGGTCAACTATCCTGTGATATTTTTGAGTTTGAAAATGGTTTAATTATCAGAGAATATGAATATTTATTATGATGTTTCCATGTCCGACAACTACTACACCTTGTAATCTAAAACAAATATAATGGGAGGTTAAGAACTTTTTGTTCTAACCCCTTTTTTATAGCAACATTCCTTCGTCTATGTCAAATTCCGTTAGGATTTGCTGGATTCGGTCGAAATTCAAGCGAAAATGTTCTAACGTATGGGCATCAGAGCCAACAGAATACTTTGTCCCGCCTAATTCTTTCACCAAAGATAGAGCATAGATATAAATATCTTCGTGATTATAGAGATACATAGACTTGCAATTTAGTTCAAAAGCCAAGTTGTATTCTATCATTTTCTGAAAGAGGGTACGAAGTTGGGGTTCAAAGTTTTTCAGTTCTTCAACCGTCACATTAAATTTACGAAAACCATAGTCAAAATGAGCCAAAACATCAGCTGGAATACTTTCAATAGCTTCTTCCATTTCTTTAAAATAAGTTGGAATCACCTTCATTTTATCAGATTGTAAAGCAGGTTCTTCTAAGTAATCGAACTTCCCATTATGGTGAACAGACAACAGTTTTAAATCATAATTTTTATTTTCTAAGAAAGCTAAAATATCTTTCTTTCGTGGTCTGTAATAGCCAATCTCAATTCCTTTTTTGATTCGATTTCCATATTTCCGATTGAGAGTAGCTATTTTTCTAGAATAAGACTCATAATCAGGAATATCATCGTGAGGAGAGCCTGCATCATACGGATAGGGATTAGATAAATCCAGATGTTCAGTCGTCACGATTTCACCATCGTAATGTTCCAAATAATCTCTGAAATCAGCATCTGAATCATAAGAAAAGTAAGTATGAAGATGATTATCGCGCATAAGTTTTCCTCCTATCATATCTATAACACTAAGGAATTATATAGCAGTTTATACTAACTACAATATATAGTATTTTTAAACAAGAGTTTCCTAAATTTGATAATTATATTTTGTAGTTGTGTAAAAAATAAGTATATAATTTTCCTTATATTTACTGTTTTTATCATAAGCAGCAACAACTGGTTGCATTAATTAAAAATTAGATACAAATCACTACTGCAGATAATAAATAATGAGCTAATTTTTGATTGATTTCAATTGTTTACGAATCATTTGAAAAACAATCACTAAAAGTGGCGTTAGCAAGATAAGAACTAGCCCTAATCCAATAAAAGTCTGATCAAAACCAAAACTGTCAATCAGCCAACCAACAATCGGAAAAATGATAATCATGCTTAAACTGAACATCATTGAAGCAACACTTAACATGGTCGCTCTGGCTGAACTTGGTAAATACTGTTGCAAATCATTGTAAAATATTGGTTGATACATGGCATACAGAGCATTTGTTGCCAAATAAATCATAATATACATGAATGGTGTTCCCAAAAATGACAGTACATAAGCTGCTCCTGTTAAGCTGACAACTACTGGAAAAATCCGAAAAGAATGCCATGTTTTCCCAATCTTACTGGCAAGAGAAACTGCCAAAATATTTAAGACGCTGCCAATCAACATAACTGTCGAAATCTGCCATTCTGCCAAGTCTGGCAATTGCTTTTGATAGTAAAAGTAAAACATGCACATTATTGTTCCAACAAATTGAAAAATCATCATCCATGTAAAAAGACTGGGATTACTTTTCATTTCTTCTTTTACCGTCAGGATTATTTTCTTCATCGTGACCACTTCGTCATTTTTCTTTTTCATTGTCGGTTCTTTTATCAACCAAATCAGAATTAAAACAATAATAGAAACCGCAATCATGATATAATAAGTAATATACAAATATCCATGTACAAATAACCCCGCTAGTACCGTTCCTAAAGAGATTGCTGCCTCAGAAACACCTGACATCAAACTTGATATTTTCAAATAACGGTCTTTTAAACCAGCTTCAACAGCAGAGTCATATAGCAGTGCAGAGCTCGTTCCTGAATCAAAGTTATAAGACAAAGCATTGATTATCATTGCCATTGTATATATCCAAAAATTCCCTTGCCCTGTCAACATTAAAATAGATGATAAAATGCTAGTCAAGCGGCTTACGTACAGATTGGTCTTATAAGAAAATCGATCTGCCAACATGCCTGACGGAATTTCAAAAACAATGCCTGTTGCATGAAAAATACTCTCTAACAGCCCAATTTGCAGTAAAGACATACCATTTTGACTGAGGAATAAAATCCAAAAACTCGTAATACCTAAAAATCCTAAGAATTCCACTCCTGCCATAAGAGGAATATTTCTTTTGTAACTTCTCCTAGACATACTTTTTCCTTTACTAAGAAGAAACCGAACTTTCCGTTCAGTTTTCTAACTTATTCATTTTTCATATTCTTTTAATTTTAAAAAAAACGCCAATCGGCGTTTTTACATTTCCTAAGGCTCAATTCTGTGGAGCATACGTGGGAATGGAATGGCTTCACGGATGTGTTTCGTTCCTGCAACAAACGTCACCATACGTTCTAAACCAAGTCCAAATCCAGCATGAGGAACAGAACCGTATTTACGAAGATCAAGATAGAAAGCGTAGTCATCGGAGTTCAGACCATTTTCTTCAATCTTCGCTAATAATTTTTCGTAGCTTTCTTCACGAGCTGATCCACCTATGATTTCTCCATAGCCCTCTGGTGCTAAAAGGTCTGCACAAAGCACACGTTCTTCGTTACCAGGAACAGGTTTCATATAGAAAGCCTTAAAGCTAGCAGGGTAGTTCACAACGAAAGTTGGCACACCAAAATAGTTTGAAATCCAAGTTTCGTGTGGTGACCCGAAATCATCACCTCGTTCGATATGCTCATACTCAGCTTCTTCATCATTTTCGTGTTCTTGTAAGAGGTCAATTACTTCATCGTAAGAAATACGTTTGAAGGGTTCTGTCACGTATTTTTTAAGAAGATCAGTATCACGTTCCAACACTTCAAGCGCATGTGGTGCACGATCCAAAACTCCTTGAATCAAAGCCTTCACATAAGCCTCCTGAAGATCAAGCGACTCATCATGAGTAACAAATGGATATTCTGCATCCATCATCCAGAATTCTGTCAAATGGCGGCGTGTTTTGGATTTTTCGGCACGGAAAACAGGACCAAAGTCAAATACACGACCAAGTGCCATAGCACCTGCTTCTAAGTAAAGTTGCCCAGATTGACTTAGAAAGGCAGGAGTTCCAAAATAATCTGTTTCAAAAAGCTCTGTGGAATCTTCTGCTGCATTTCCCGATAAAATCGGACTATCAAATTTGATAAAGCCGTTGCGATCAAAAAATTCATAGGAAGCATAGATAATTGCGTTGCGAATCTGCATAATTGCCATTTGCTTGCGTGAACGCAACCATAAGTGACGATGATCCATCAAAAAGTCTGTTCCGTGCTCTTTTGGTGTGATAGGATAATCATTAGACTCTCCAACGATTTCAATATCCGTCACGTCTAATTCATATCCAAATTTTGAGCGCTCATCTTCTTTGACGATTCCTTTTACCAAAACAGCTGTTTCTTGGTTCAAGTGTTTGATGATATTAAATTTATTCAAACCCTCTTCTTCACCAAATTTTTCAAGGAAATTTGGCTTGAAAGCCACAGCTTGAAAAAAAGCTGTCCCATCGCGTAATTGCAGAAAAGCAATCTTTCCTTTTCCTGATTTATTGGCAACCCAAGCACCAATCGTCACTTCTTCTCCGACATGATTTTTAACATCCATAATTGAAGTATATTTTGTTGACATGTTTTTTCTCTTTTCTATTTTATTTTTTATGATAAACAGCCTCAATGTTGTTCCTGTCTGGATCTATCACAAAGGCCGCATAGTATCCCACATGGTAATTTTTACGTTAGCTAGGTGCACCATTATCCTTTTCTCCAGCAGCCAAAGCTGCTTGATAGAAAGCTTTAGAAACTTCTAAATTCTTTACCTTAAGGGTAAAATGATCGATCATTTTTTAATCCTCCATAAACGCCTTGATACGATGAACGGCCTCTATCAAGGTATCCATATCCGTCGCATAGCTCAGGCGAACATTCTCTGGCGCACCGAAGCCAGCACCCGTTACAAGAGCGACACCTACTTCTTCTAGGATTGCTGTTGTAAACTCTGTCACATCTGAATAGCCTTTCAGCTCCATTGCTTTTTTAACATTTGGAAAGAGGTAAAACGCTCCTTGTGGTTTCACCACTTCAAAGCCAGTAACTTCTGCAAGCAAAGGATAAATGGTATTGAGACGTTCTTCAAAAGCCTGACGCATGATTTCAACAGTATCTTGAGGACCCTTTAGAGCTTCAATCGCCGCATATTGGGAAGCAGCGGTTGGATTAGAAGTCGTTTGTCCAGCCACTTTACTCATCGCTGCAATGATTTCAGACTCTCCAACAGCATAACCAAGTCTCCAACCAGTCATCGAATACGACTTAGATACACCATTAATAACAATTGTTTGCTTGCGAATAGCTTCAGAAAGACTCGAAATCGGTGTAAATTCATTTCCATTGTAAACCAAGCGGCCATAAATATCATCTGCCAAAATGAGAATATCATGCTCTACAGCCCAATTACCTATCGCTAATAACTCCTCAGCAGTATAAATCATTCCCGTTGGATTGGAAGGAGAATTGAACACCAAAACTTTCGTTTTCTCTGTCCGAGCAGCCTCTAATTGCTCAACGGTCACTTTGAAATGATTTGCTTCCGTCGCTTGAACAAAAACTGGTATCCCTTCTGCCATCTTAATCTGGTCGCCATAACTAACCCAACACGGTGCCGGAATAATCGCTTCATCACCTGGATTGATGACACTCATAAAAAAGGTATAAAGGGAAAACTTTGCACCCGTCGCAACGGTCACTTGATTTGGTTTAATCGTATAACCATAGTATTTTGCAAAATATGCTACAATTGCTTCCTTTAATTCAGGCAGACCACTGGTAACCGTATAAAAGCTAGCTCTACCGTCTTTTATTGCAGAGATAGCAGCATTTTGAATATTCTTCGGAGTTGGAAAATCTGGCTCTCCCAAAGTCAGCGAAAGGATATCACGCCCTTGTGCTTTTAAAGCTTTTGCGCGCGCTGCTGCTGCTAAGGTTACACTTTCTTCCATATCTAAAACACGATTTGATAATATCATAGCCCCTCCTTGCTGAGCAATGTTCCTGTTTCAAATCCAACATTATAATAAATTGTTCCAGACTTGACTTCCCAGATTGGTTGCTCTTTTACATAGCCAAATGTCACTTTATCAATTTGTTTGGCACCAATCTCTTTAGCGATTTGTTTTGCTTTTTCTTGACTAATCCCTTTGGACAACTCATAAGTATAGATTTTATCACTATCTGCTTCTATTAAAACAGCAAGCTGCGTCTTTTTACGATTTTTCCCCAAAAGACTATAATAACTTTTTTCACCGTTATAAATAGCAAAGCGATCCACTTTATCCAAATCCGCATATTGACGAGCAATTTTACTAGCCGTTACCTTAGCTGATTGGTAAGGATCTATAGATAGATTTAAAATGTAAAGAAAAGAAAAAGTGAGAACGACCAAAACTATCACACTTCCGATAATATATTGCCAAATAATGAAATTTCTATCATTTTTTCTTCTATTTTTCACTCGTCCATTATACTATAAATAATGATTTTTTTCTATCTTTTTCTAAAATTTGATTTTATTACTACTTATTGATAAAATACAGTTATGGACAAACTTACAAAACTTTTTCAAGAAAATCATTTAGATTTAAAAACCATGATTATTTTAAATAAAGCTATTCGAACGATTCGAACTTTTGAAAATCAGGCGGCAAAACAACACAATCTGACTCCCACTCAATTTTCAGTCTTAGAAACCCTTTATAGCAAAGGGAACTTACGCATTCAAGATTTAATTGATAAAATGCTTGCTACATCTGGAAATATGACCGTTGTCATTAAAAATATGATACGGGACGGTTGGATTTTTCGTACCTGTGACCCATCTGATCGACGTTCTTTTTTAGTCGGACTGACTCCAGAAGGACGTAGTAAAATTGAAGCGGTACTTCCAGATCATATTCAAAATATTCAACAAGTATTTAACATTTTAACAGAGCAAGATAAAGAAGATTTGATTCGGATTTTAAAGAAATTTAAAAAGTTGAGCTAATTTCTTACTAACTAGTGGTATTTGTTGTAACACAAGCAGGTACAAAAGAAAAGGAGAGTGACTTATATGTCTAAAAAAGTGCTATTTATCGTCGGGTCTCTTCGCCAAGGCTCATTCAACCATCAGTTAGCTTCTCAAGCTGAAAACATTCTTGCTGGCAAAGCTGAAGTTTCTTATCTTGATTTCAAAGATGTTCCATTTTTCAATCAAGATATTGAAAGCCCAGCTCCTGCGGCTGTTGCCAAAGCTCGTGAAGAAATTCTCGCTGCTGATGCTATCTGGCTCTTCTCACCAACCTATAACTGGGCAATTCCAGGAGTTGTTAAAAATCTCTTAGATTGGCTATCACGTGCGCTTGACCTTTCAAACCCATCAGGACCTTCTGCTCTTAATGAAAAACTTGTAACAGTTTCCTCTGTAGCCAATGGAACTTCTCCAGATGAAGTTTTCAAACATTATCGCAGCCTTCTTCCATTTATTCGTATGAAAGTTGTTGAACCATTTACTGGTGTTGCCGTTAACCCGGAAGCCTGGGGAACAGGTCAACTGACAGTTTCCGAAGAAAAACAAGCTGAACTCGCAGCTCAAGCTGAAGCATTATTAGCAGCTATTGACTAAAAACAACCCAAAACGGAATGATATTTTTACATCATTCCGTTTTTATTTATTCTCCTTAACAAAGACATAGGTATTTATCGTAGACAAATCCTCTCGGAAAGCAAAACCTGCAAATTGCAATTGCTTGATTTCTTCTTTGCTTGTTATCTGATTTTCAATTAAGGCAGTTAAAAATTGACCACGAGCCTTTTTAGAAATAGTTGAGTGAACTTTCAAACTTCCTTCTCTATCTTCTAAAAATTTAAACCGAAGCATCTTATCACGCACAGATTTGGAAAACACTGTCTCAAACTCACTTGATAGCAGAGATAAAATCATTTCCTCATCTGAAATAGCTACGTCATAATCATTGCACCAATAATTTTTCAAGCTTTTGCCAAAAATAGTACATTTTACTAAAAAATCCAAGCGATGAGGTGAAATCAACGCCATAACTGGTATAACACCATATAGACTAGAAGTGATGAACAAATGCTTGTCTACATACCTCAACTCTTGCTCCGTTAAGTGACTTCTTTTGATGTTTCGATACATAAGACCATCAAATAAATGCAAAGCTGGGTAAGTCAAGGCTTGCCCATTTTTTAATTGTTGAAGATGAATATACTCTTCTTCTGCACGTTCCAGACTAATATGATAGAAATCTGCTAATTCTTCAATAGAATACTGTGATAGACTAGCTACAATTGTTTTTGTTTGCTCTGAAAGAAAACACTTGCCATGAGGCTTAAGGCTAAGATTCATTTCTTTTGCAGTTGGAATTAAAATTTTCATAATCTTATTGTATCAAAAGTTATTTTGCAGAACAAATGATTTTTCTCTTGACAACAGACAATCATTATCATATAATCTAGTTATCGAGACTAGATAAGGAAGAGGTGGATATTTTGAAAATCACAAAATTCCCAACTTGGGAAGAACTACCAGAGTTAGATCTTTATCTTGACCAGGTTCTCCTCTATGTGAATGGTGTCAACGAACAAGCATTTCATAGCACAGATAAGCCTTTAACGGCTGCTATGGTCAATAATTATGTGAAACACACCCACATTCCAAAGCCAATTAAGAAAAAATACAATCGCGTACAGATTGCTCGTCTGATTGTACTGACGACGTTAAAACCTGTCTTTCCAATACCAGATATTATCAAGACGATTCAACTTCTGGTAGACGAAAAAGATTCGGCTACTCTTTATAATGAATTCGTTAATTGCATGCGAGAAGAAAAAGCTGACACAGTCGCACCTGCTATTGAAGCAGCTTGCCAAACGGTGAAATTATTTCATCAAACAAAGAAATTAGCTCTAGCCTTAGAAGGAGGTAAAACAAATGAATCAAACGCTTAAACTCAGCAAACAACTCAGCTTCGGGGAAGAAATTGCCAATGCTGTCACTCACGCTGTCGGGGCTGTGGTTATGTTAGTACTGCTTCCTATCTCAGCCATTTATAGCTATGAAGAACATGGTATGCTTGCTGCTGTCGGAGTTTCAATTTTTGTCATCAGTTTATTTCTGATGTTTCTTTCTTCAACGATTTACCATTCAATGAGCTATGGTTCTACGCATAAGTATATTCTACGGATCATCGATCATTCAATGATTTACATTGCTATTGCGGGAAGTTATACGCCAGTCGTACTATCCCTTATGAACAATTGGTTGGGTTATCTTATTATCACAATTCAATGGGGAACGACCATTTTTGGTATTTTGTATAAAATATTTGCTAAAAAAGTTAATGAAAAATTTAGCTTAGCACTTTATCTTATTATGGGCTGGTTAGTGATTCTGATTATTCCGCAAATCATTGGTCAAACGGGACCTATTTTCTGGGGATTGATGTTAGCTGGAGGACTCTGTTATACTGTTGGTGCAGGATTTTATGCTAAGAAAAAACCATATTTCCACATGATTTGGCACCTCTTTATCCTAGCTGCTTCTGCACTTCAATATCTTGCTATTGTCTATTGTATGTAAAACATTTTAAAAACAATCATTCTCTAAGTCGCTCTTCTTAGCAGAATGATTGTTTTTTTTATCAAAAAAGCCAGGCTACTTTGAAAAGTAACTTGGCTTTTTGCAATAGTTTATTTTGATTTAATATAATTGACACCGTCTGCTTTTGGTGCAACAGCTTTTCCGAAGAATGCTGCCAACACAACAATAGTCAATACATAAGGTGCAATTTGTAGGTACACAGCTGGTACATGTGATAGGAATGGTAATTGACTTCCGATAACGGCTAAACTTTGAGATAGCCCAAAGAATAGACTTGAAAGCATAGCGCCAATTGGATTCCATTTACCAAAAATCATAGCAGCCAGTGAGATGAATCCTGGTCCGATAATGGTTGTAGCAGCGAAATTTACGGAAATAGATTGTGCATAAATCGCTCCACCAACACCGCCAAGAAAACCTGAAATCATCACACCGTAATAACGCATGAGATAAACATTGATACCGAGGGTGTCTGCCGCTTGTGGGTGTTCACCTACGGAGCGCAAACGAAGCCCAAATTTCGTCTTAAACATAATGAACCATGCTAGGAAAGCAAACGCAACTGCAATATACCCCATTAGACTGGTGTGTTTAAAGAAGATATCTCCAATGACAGGAATATCTGATAATAGTGGAAAATTAAATTTACCAAATGATACTTGAATATTATCTGTTTGCCCTTTATTATAGAAAGCTTTTACCAAGAAAATCGCTAACGCAGGCGCCATCAAATTAAGTACTGTACCACTAACAACGTGATCCGCATGGAAATTGATAGTCGCTACAGCGTGAATGAGTGAGAAAATTAGTCCCACAATACCACCAACTAAAAGTGCTAACCAAGGCGTTAAACTTCCAAAGGTATTCACAAAAGTAAGGTTAAAGACAACGCCTGAGAAAGCCCCCATAACCATAATACCTTCAAGTCCGACATTGACAATCCCAGCATGCTCTGAGAAGGCACCACCGATACTAGTAAAGATTAAAGGTGCTGCATAAATCAGCATAGAGGAAACTAACAGACTTAACATTGTTACAAAATTCATCTTATTTTCCTCCCTTTACTTTCGCTTGTTTTCTTGGTTTGATAAAGTGTTCAATGATGTAATGAATACTTACAAAGAAAATAATTGATGCTGTTACAATATTTACCAGTTCCGCTGGAATCGTTGCGGTGTTCATACCTGGAGCTCCGACTTGAAGCACGGCAAATAAGAATGCTGCAAAGAGAATACCAATTGGTGAATTATTTGCCAGCAAGCTAACGGCCATACCATTAAAGCCGACAGCTAGGGAACTTCCTTGTACATAGACATTTTGGAAAGTTCCAAGTCCTTCAACAACACCTCCGACACCGGCAAGGGCACCTGAGATAATCATTGAAAGAATAATCGTCCGTTTAGCAGACATCCCTGCATATTCACTCGCATTTGGATTTAGCCCGACAGAACGGATTTCAAATCCAAGCGTTGTTTTTTTCAGCATAAACCAGATAAGGACAACTGCAATGACCGCAAAGAAGATTCCGATATTCATCCGTGAATTATTGGTCAATGCCCGCAGCCATTCTGTTTGATAGGTTGCATTAGCTCCAACCTTAACACTTGAGTCAATACTTTGCATAACACTTTTTGGGAAACTATGAATCATTGCATTTCCAACATAGAGAACGATGTAGTTCATCATAATCGTAACGATAACTTCACTTGTTCCCAAATAAGCACGAAGAATACCAGGAATAGCACCGATAATCCCACCAGCTACTGCTGCAATGACAACTGTAGCAAGAATCATAATTGGACGAGGAAGATTAGGAAACGAAAGTGCAAACCAGCCACTCAAAATCCAACCAGCTAAAGCTTGCCCTGGCAAACCGACATTAAAGAATCCAGCCCGACTTGCTACTGCAAACCCAAGAGCAATTAAAATAAGTGGACCCATTGCACGGAAAATTTCACCAATACTACGGATAGTACCAAAAGCAGCTTTGAACAGCTCTTCATAACCCCAGATAGCATCATAGCCAAAAATCCACATGATAATGGCACCAAGTAAAATTCCAAGAACAACGGAAATCAAAGGCACCGCAATTTGCTGCGTTTTCTTAGTCATTTGAATCTCCCTTCTTAATTTCACCACCAGCCATCAAGATACCCAACTCTTGTTTATTAGTTTCTGCTGGAGTTACAATACCTTGAATCTTACCATCATGAATAACAGCAATACGGTCTGAAACATTCAGGATTTCATCTAATTCAAAGCTGACCACAAGCACTGCTTTACCCTTGTCACGTTCTTCAATCAAACGTTTATGAATGTATTCAATCGCTCCAACGTCTAATCCACGAGTTGGCTGACTAACGATTAGAAGGTCAGGATTGCGGTCTATTTCACGAGCAATAATGGCTTTTTGTTGATTTCCTCCTGAAAGAGCAGATGCTGGAACACTTTCACTTGCAGCCCGAACATCAAATTCATCCATTAACTTTCGTGCATAAGAAGTGATATTATTGTAATTCAAAATTCCATTTTTGCTTAATGGCTCCTTGTAATAAGTTTGCAGAGCCATATTCTCAGACAACATCATATCTAAAACCAAGCCATCACGATGACGGTCTTCCGGCACATGACTAACTTGCATTTCGGTAATTTTCCGCGGAGATAAGCCAACGACTTCTTTCCCCTTAATGGTAATGCTACCTGATTTCACCTTCCGAAGACCTGTGATTGCTTGAACTAGCTCGCTTTGTCCATTGCCATCAATCCCGGCAATCCCAACAATTTCACCAGCTCGTACATCCAAAGATAAATTTTTAACAGCAGGCACACCACGATTCTCATTCACAACCAAATCCTTAATAGATAGAACAACTTCTTTTGGATTTGAAGCTTCTTTTTCCGTTGTAAAGGATACCGAACGTCCCACCATCATTTCAGCAAGATCTTTATTCGTTGCGCCACCAATTTCAACGGTTTGAATACTCTTACCGCGACGGATGACAGTTACACGATCAGAAACAGCACGGATTTCATCCAATTTATGTGTAATCAAAATAATGGATTTTCCTTCTTTGACTAGATTTTTCATGATATGTTCTAGTTCTTCAATTTCTGAAGGAGTTAATACTGCTGTTGGTTCGTCAAAAATCAAGATATCTGCGCCACGATACAATGTTTTCAAGATTTCAACACGTTGTTGCGCACCAACTGAAATATCTTCAACTTTTGCAGTCGGATCCACAGCTAAACCATATTTTTCGGATAGTTCCTTGATGTCTTTGATTGCCTTTCGAATATCTAAAACACCATTTTTGGTCGTTTCACTACCCAAAATGATATTTTCAGCAACCGTAAAAGCCTCTACCAGCATGAAATGCTGGTGAACCATTCCAATTCCTAAAGATGCTGATTTCGATGGAGAATCAATTGTCACTGATTTTCCATTCACAGTAATCTCACCACTTGTTGGCTCAAGCAAGCCAGCTAACATATTCATCAGAGTGGACTTGCCCGCTCCGTTTTCTCCTAAAAGTGCATGAATTTCACCGCGTCTTAGATTTAAGTTGATTTTATCATTTGCGACAAATTCACCAAAAATCTTGGTTATTTCATGCATTTCAATGACATTCTCATGTGCCATATGATTGATTCCTTTCAGAAATTATTTTATTTCAGTAAAACTCACTAAAAGATTAGCCAGCTTTACTGAGACAAAAGCTGGCTCAATCTCAAAAAAGCGACCCACGAAGGTCGCTTCTTGAGTGTCAGGTTATTATTTATTCTGTAGGAACTTTAATACTTCCGTCAAGGATTTTTGCTTTTGCATCTTCAACAGCTTTTTTAGCATCATCTGATAAGTTCTTAGTTGTCAAATCTACTCCACCGTCTTTCAGACCATAAGTTGTAGTTTTTCCTCCTGGAAATTTATCTTTTGCTGTTTTGTTAGCAATATCTTTTACAGTACCACCAACTTTTTTCAAGCTAGATACCAAAACAAAGTTAGATTCTTTGCCGTCTTTAGATTTGTATTTACCTTCATCGTTTTGGTCGCGGTCAACACCGATGACCCAAACTTTGTCAGATTCATTTCTAGTTTCGTTGATAGATTTTGCTTCGTTGAATACACCAGCACCAGTACCACCGGCTACTTGATAAACAACGTCTGCACCAGCTGCATATTGAGCTGCTGCAATTGTCTTCCCTTTAGAAGCATCTCCAAAGCTTTCAGCGTATTTCACATCAATCTTAATAGAAGGATCAACAGATTTCACACCTGCTTCAAAACCTTTTTCAAAACGAGTTAATACAGCACCTTTGATACCACCAACAAAACCAATCATTTTTGTTTTAGTTGTTTTGGCTGCAGCCACACCAGCAAGGTAAGCAGCTTCGTTATCTGCAAAGAGTACAGAAGCTACATTCTTTTGACCTTTAATTTCATCATCAATAATAACATAGTTAATATCAGAGTGATCCTTTGCAACAGATTCTACTGCATTACGAAGAGCAAATCCAATACCAAATACTAATTTGTAATTGCTAGAAGCAGCTTGCTCAAGGTTTGTAGCGTATTCAGATTCGTTTGTAGATTGGAAGTAAGTAAAGCCATGGTCTTTTGTCAATCCATTTTCTTTACCCCAAGCTTGCAAACCTTCCCAAGCAGATTGGTTAAATGATTTATCATCTACACCACCTGTATCTGTAACAATTGCAGCTTTCAAATCCGTCTTTGCATCTTTATTATCTGATTTAGATGCACGATTACCACATGCAGCAAGTCCAATTGCTGCGACAGCTACTAGACCAAGGCCTAGCCATTGTTTCTTGTTCATCTCTGAACCTCCTAAATAAGATGTGCAACAACGTTGCAAGATTAACTATGGTCAAATGACCTTTTTTACTAACTAGTCTAAGTTAGTAAAAGAATATGGAAGTAATTCCTTGACCGTCATCACGACCGTCGATTTATCTTTGGCAACAAGTGTTACCTTTAAATTCTGCGGAAAAAATTCTGCCATTACTTGACGACAAGCTCCACACGGAGAAACGGGCTTTTGAGTTTCACCATAAACGATTAGTTCCTCAAACTCCGTAACACCTTCTGAAATAGCCTTAAATATGGCTGTCCGCTCACCGCAGTTCGTCAGACCAAAACTAGCATTTTCAATGTTCACACCTGTAAAAATCTGACCATTTTTTGCTACTAGTACAGCACCAATTGGAAAATGAGAATAAGGAACGTAGGCCTTTTTACTTGTCTCAATAGCTAGATTAATCAACTCAGTAGTCGCCACTAGCTTTTTCTCCTTTCATAATGGCTACACCAGAAGAAGCTCCAATACGCGTTGCGCCTGCTTCAATAAATGCGACTGCATCTTCGTATGAGCGAGCGCCTCCTGAAGCTTTGACCCCCATATTCGGACCAACTGCTTTTCTCATCAAAGCCACATCATGAACAGTAGCGCCTCCAGTTGAAAAACCAGTTGAAGTCTTCACAAAGTCTGCACCAGCTTTCTTAGCTAATTGACAAGCGATTACTTTCTCTTCATCTGTCAGCAAACAAGCTTCAATAATTACTTTTACAAGCGTGTCACCACTAGCTTCTACTACTGCTGCAATATCTTCTTCTACCAAAACAAGATTTTGTGATTTCAAAGCACCAATGTTGAGCACCATATCCACTTCGTCTGCACCATTCTTGATAGCATCTCTTGCTTCAAATGCTTTCACAGCAGGCGTATTTGCTCCCAGTGGGAATCCAATAACGGTACAAACTTTAACATCTGTATCTCGTAATCCTTCTGCTGCAAAGCTGACCCAAGTTGGGTTGACACAGACACTTGCAAAATCATATTCTCTTGCTTCTTCAATCAATTTTTCAATTTGCTCTTGTTGAGCATCTGGTTTCAAAAGCGTATGATCGATGTATTTATTTAACTTCATTTTCGGTTCTCCTGTAAGTTAAGCGATTACTTCAATAATCTCTTGAACTTTTTTCGGCTCATTACTTATTTTAACATTTTTTTTGAATTCTGTAACTAGTTCTTGTGAAATTTTTGCATTTGCATAAATTTTTGCAACAATTTCACCAATTTTGATTGATTCTCCGACTTTCTTTTCAAAAACAATTCCTGTTTCAAAGTCTAAGGCATCCGTTTTCACCGCTCGGCCTGCACCTAGCCGCATGGCAAATAAACCAAATTCCATAGCTGGCAATTCAGAAATATAACCCGCTTCATCTGCAGTCACTTCTACAACGTATTTTGCTGATGAAGGGCTGTACAAATCTTCTAAATCGCCACCTTGCGCTGCAACCATAGCTTCAAATTTTTGAAGAGCTGCACCATTAAATAGATGTTCTCGAACCTCGTCTACAGTTTTTTCGACATTTGCTAAGCTGAGCATAATTTGACCTAATTCACAAATAAATTCTGTTACATCTTCTCGTCCTTTTCCTTGCAGGATATCCAAAGCTTCAAGGATTTCCAAACGATTACCAATGCTAGTTCCCAGAGGTTGGCTCATATCAGTAATAACTGCTGTCGTCTTACGCCCAACTGCCTTTCCTAAATCAACCATAGTACGAGCTAGAGCACGCGCATCATCCAAGTTCTTCATAAATGCACCTTCACCAACTGTAACATCTAGCAAAATACTATCTGCACCAGCTGCAATTTTCTTGCTCATAACAGAACTTGCAATTAAAGGAATAGTATCAACGGTCGCGGTCACATCACGCAAAGCATACAGCAATTTATCCGCTTTCACCAACTGATCAGACTGACCAATGACGGATAGTCCAATATCCTGTACTTGCTTAATAAATTCTTCTTGGCTACGCTCAATTTGAAATCCTTTAATGGATTCTAATTTATCAAGCGTTCCCCCTGTGTGACCGAGTCCACGACCACTCATTTTAGCAACGGGAATTCCAAAACTAGCTACCAAAGGCACCAGTACAAGCGTTACCTTGTCTCCTACGCCTCCGGTTGAATGCTTATCAACCTTGATTCCAGAAATAGCTGACAAATCAATTTGCTGACCTGTCCCTACCATGGTCATGGTCAAATCAGATATTTCACGAGTGGTCATGCCTTTAAAATACACTGCCATTGCAAAAGCTGACATTTGATAATCTGGCACAGTTCCGGCAACATAGCCTTCAATTAACCACTTGATTTCATCACTAGTTAATTCTAAGCCGTCTCGCTTTTTCTGAATAACATCAACTGCTCTCATATTTCCTTCCTACTTCTAAGGATATAATATCCCTTATCTTTTTTTAGAATTTCGCAGTTTCCAAAAACCTCTTCCATCTTAGCTTTTGCGCTTGGTGCCCCTTGTTTTTTTTGAATCACAATCGTCAAGTCGCCCCCGTCTAGTAAGTGCGTATAACTTCCTGTAATCACCTCATGAACGACCTGTTTCCCTGCTCGAATCGGTGGATTACTGATAATATGATGAAATCTCCCTTCTACATTTTGATAAAGATTAGATTTAAAAATCGTAGCTAGGACTTGATTGCGCTCAGCATTTTGACGCGCCAAATCAAGAGCGCGCTGATTTATATCAACAAGCGTTGCTTCGACTTCTTTAGCTTTGACCAAAGTAAGTCCTAATGTTCCATAGCCACAGCCGACATCTAATACGCTTTCTTGATTATGAAAATCAAGACACTTTAAAAGAGCTTGACTGCCATAATCAATCATTTTCTTACTAAATACTCCTGCATCAGTCAAGAAAGTCACATTTTGCCCCAGAAGTTGAACCTTCAATTTGTGAATATCATGTTCTGCATCTGGATTTTCTGCGAAATACATTTTAGCCATAAAACTATTTTAACATAAAGACCTTTTATTTGTAAACCGTTTACAATTTGTTTGAAATTATGTTATACTATTTTTCAACTATAGGAGTGAATATGACGAACGAATTTATCCATTTTGAAAAGATTAGTCGAAAAACTTGGCAAAATCTGCATCGTAAAACAACCCCGCCTTTGACGCAAAAAGAATTGAATTCTATCAAAAGTTTCAATGATAAGATTAGCCTTCAAGATGTGACAGATGTTTATCTGCCCTTGACCAGCCTCATCCAAATTTATAAGCGCTCAAAAGAAGATTTAGCATTTTCAAAAGGGATTTTTTTACAAAAAGCGAGCAAGCGCCAACCATTTATCATAGGTGTATCTGGAAGTGTCGCTGTCGGAAAATCTACTACCAGTCGGCTCTTGCAAATCCTTTTATCTAGAACATTTTCAAATGCTACTGTTGAATTGGTGACGACGGACGGATTTCTTTATCCAAATACTCACTTGCAGGAGCAAAATCTCCTCAAGCGCAAAGGCTTTCCAGAAAGTTATAACATGGAGCTGCTGCTTGATTTTCTTGACAATATCAAAAATGGACAGAACTACCAAATCCCTGTTTATTCACATGAAATTTATGATATTGTTCCTGATAAAAAACAGTCTGTTACAGCTGCAGATTTTGTCATTGTTGAAGGTATCAACGTTTTCCAAAATCCACAAAATGAACGCCTTTATATGACGGATTTCTTTGATTTTTCGATTTACGTGGATGCGGAAGTTGAAAATATCGAAACTTGGTATCTGGACCGCTTTAAAAAATTGCTCACGTTAGCAAAAGAAGATCCAAATAACTATTATCATCCTTTCACTTCTCAGCCAGAAAACAAAGTTATGGAATTTGCTCAAAATGTCTGGAAATCTATTAATCTTGTCAATTTACAGGATTATATCGAACCCACACGCAACCGAGCTGAAATTATTCTTCATAAAACAGAAAATCATGAAATTGATGAAATTTACTTAAAAAAATAAAAAGGCTTGTCAAATCTCAAGTTTTCATATATAATTAGATAGTTAGTATATCATTGGAGGTGAAAACATTGGCAAATATTAAATCAGCTATCAAACGCGCTGAATTAAACGTTAAACAAAACGAAAAAAACTCAGCTCAAAAATCAGCTATGCGTTCTGCAATTAAAGCATTTGAAGCAAATCCTTCTGAAGAACTTTTCCGTGCTGCAAGCTCAGCTATCGATAAAGCAGAAACTAAAGGTTTGATTCACAAAAACAAAGCGAGCCGCGATAAAGCACGCCTTGCTAGCAAACTTGCAAAATAATCTGCATAACGTAAAAAGAGCTCAAAGGAGCTTTTTTTGTTGCTGAAAACAGAAAGGCTAGACATGAAAATTATAATCATTGGTTATTCTGGATCGGGAAAATCTACTTTAACGACCAAATTAGCCCAGTATTACTCTATTCCCAAATTGCATTTAGACACGCTGCAGTTTCTACCCAATTGGGAAATGAGTGACCGCAGCTGGATGCAAGAGCAAGTCAAGACTTTCTTAAACGAGAATCTGTCTTGGGTGATAGACGGAAACTACAGCTCCTGCTGCTATGAAGAGAGAATGGAGCAAGCAGACCAAATTATCTTTTTAAATTTCTCGCGTTGGGATTGTCTTTTACGGGCTGCAAAGCGTTATTCCAAGAACAGAGGTAAGGTCAGAGGCAGTATGGCACAAGGCTGTCCTGAAAAGTTTGACTGGGAATTTATCCGCTGGATCTTACTTGACGGACGAACTGCTAATATTCGGAAACGATATGAGAAACTTCAAAAAATGTATCCCTACAAATTTATAGTTCTTCATAACCAAAAAGAACTAGATAACTTTTTAGCGCAATTTTCATAAACATCAAAAGCTATATTCAGCTCAGTTATGAATATAGCTCTTGTTTTTTTATTTTTTAATACTGTCAATATGTTCTAGCAAATATAACAGAAATTGAGGAATCGTCTCCAACATATCCTTTTCATAGACGCGTTCTGTTAACTGATGTAAATCTTTTCCCCAAGGTCCCAGATTGATGCCAGGAACATTGATGTCCTGAATTTTCTCAAAATCAATCGAATATAAATGTTCAGGAACAGCCATACTCTCGATAATTTTTTGATACTCTTTAACAGATTTTTCTAAAGCACAGTAACTAATGTCACAGATTCCCATAAAGAACTCTTCTACTGCGAGACGACCAGCCGCTGTGTCAGATAAGTATCCACTATAAAGTGCAATGAGTTTTTCAATATCAACCACGCTATTTTTCAGATGTCGACAATTCATAGAAGGATAATAAGGCGGTGCAATAGCTAGCACAACAAATGCTTCCTTTTTATCATAGAAATCTAACACCTTTTGAACAGTTGCAATGGTTATTTCTTGATAGCTTGAACCCGCTTGAAATGCTTCATGAGCAGATTGGTTTGCCTTGTGCATAAATTCTTCAAATCCAGCCTTCTTTTGACATAACTGTATTAACTCTTCATAAGTCAATACATGAGGTTTTGTGACTTTTTTATCCTCTTTATAAGTTACCTGCAAAGCCTGATAACGCTCATAAAACTCATCAATGGCTTCTTGGCAGAGTTGTTGAATCGTCGTCATCAGCTCTTTTGGGCTTTTATCTAAATAAAGAACACTAAAATAGCCTGCTGCTCTGAGAACAGTTGACACATCATAATTTTCCTTCAAATCACGCATGTAAGACCACGAAGGCAAAGGAGCCTGCTCTCCATAAATCGAATCCGACAAGCGGGGATTAAGGTCAATTTTTTCCACCACTTTTGCGAGGAGTGAAACAGCATTGATACCTTTTAGAGGCTCTTTCATGTGGGAAAGAATACCCTGCGTAACCACGACAGGCATCATCTTTCCAACTGTTCCAACATGCAGTACTTTTTCTTGAGCTGAAGGACTTTCAAATGGTTCTGAATCAATCGCCAAGATATAATTCAGATGAAATTTCTTTTTCAGATTAGCAAGCAAACCTACAGCAGCACGCATTCCCTGAGAATAAGATTCCTCATCTCCAACTGATAAATAAAGAAGATTCACTTCTCCTTCTGCTTTGCTCGCATATTCTGCTACCACTCCCAATTGCAAAGCCAATGCAGCTTTCATATCACATGACCCACGGCCAAACTGCCATTCGTTAGCAGCTATATCGTCTAACACATCTTGACCCAGTGAAGCACTCGCTAAAGCCTTTTTCAAAGCAACATTATCAAAAGCAAATTCCTTTAAATTTCCAAAATCCTCAATATCCACCGTATCATGGTGATGAAACAAAATCACTGTATCTGCACAATGACCTTTTACCAAAGCCCAATTAACACTACGCTGGTAAATATCATCCGGAATCTGATAGGTGCCAAAATAATCTGAATGCTCCTGAAAATACGGCAAACCGCCAATATAGTGATTGAGAAAATTTTCAATATTTCTTTCTGAACTCGTATGCGTGAAACTCTCAATCGCCATGCTCTTGTCAAAAATATCTTGAATCCTATTTTTCATCAATGGCTCCTTCAACTTTTTATAAAAATAGCTCGCTGACCTTATTATATACCTCAACAATCATCGTTTCAATCTATTTTTCATCCTTTGACTCTATAAAATTTACGCAATCGTTTGCGCTGTTAAGATTATTTTGATAAAATAATAGCCAACAAGACCAGAAAGAGGTATCTCGTATGGAAAATCAAACATTAATGCAATATTTTGAATGGTATCTACCAAATGACGGACAACATTGGAATCGTTTGGCAACAGACGCTCCCCATCTGGCTTCTAAAGGCATTCGCAAGGTTTGGATGCCACCTGCTTTTAAAGCCACTAGTTCCAACGATGTCGGCTACGGCATTTATGATTTATTTGACTTAGGCGAGTTTGACCAAAAAGGAACGGTTCGGACAAAGTATGGCTTTAAGGAAGACTATTTGAACGCAATCAAGGCACTCAAAGAAAATGGAATTGAACCCATTGCAGATATCGTTTTAAATCACAAGGCGGCAGCGGATTACAAAGAGAGATTTACTGTTATTGAAGTTGACCCAAATGATCGTACAGTCGCCCTCTCTGAGCCTTTTGAAATAAAAGGCTGGACCAAGTTCACATTCCCCGGTCGCCATAAAAAATACAATGATTTTGAATGGCGTTGGTACCACTTCACAGGAACGGATTATGACGCTAAGCGAAATAAATCAGGGATTTACCTCATTCAAGGGGACAACAAAGGTTGGGCTGACGATGATTTAGTGGACAATGAAAATGGAAATTTCGACTATCTCATGTACGCTGACCTTGATTTTAAGCACCCAGAAGTCATTCAAAACCTTTATGATTGGGCAGATTGGTTTATCGAAATAACCGGCATTCATGGCTTTAGGTTGGACGCTATTAAGCATATTGACTCTTTCTTTATGGGAAATTTTATCCGCGACATTATGGCAAAGTATGGAGAAGATTTCTATGTCTTTGGAGAGTTTTGGAATGGTGATGAAACTGCAAATAACGATTATTTAGGAAGTATTGACTATCGTTTTGATCTAGTAGATGTCAAACTGCACCACAACTTATTTGATGCTAGCCGCGCTGGGGCGGACTATGATTTGAGAAATATTTTTGAACAAACGCTTGTCAAAAACCACCCTAAATCGGCTGTTACTTTTGTCGATAATCATGACACACAACGTGGACAAGCGCTGGAATCAACTGTTGAAGAATGGTTTAAACCTGCTGCTTACGCTCTCATTTTGTTGCGTGAAGCAGGTCTGCCTTGCGTTTTCTATGGAGATTACTATGGTATCAAAGGCGAATTCGCTCAAGACAGCTTCCAAACAGTTCTTGATAAATTATTAGATATTCGTCTCAACTTAGCCTATGGAAAACAGAAAGATTATTTTGACGACGAGCATTGCATTGCTTGGACCCGTTCAGGAAAAGACAACGGACAGCCGATTGCTGTCATCTTAACAAACGATCAAGCCAGTTCAAAACGCATGTATGTCGGTAAAAATTGGGCTGGTAAGAAATTCAAAGATTACTTAGGAAACAGCTCATCAACCGTGACAATCAAAAAAGACGGCTGGGCAGATTTCCCAGTTGCAGAAAAGTCAGTTAGTGTCTGGTCTGCGCAATAAAATAAAGAACATAGCGAGATTGGAACCCAAATTCTTCTCTCTGTCGATTAGGGCGATGAAGCAAACCGAAAGTTGGGAGTCCTGTCCGCTCAGCTGACAGCATAAACTAAAACTTAGGCAGTTTGTTCGCCAGGCTGACAGTATAAACTAAAACTCAGGCGACTCGTCCGCCCAGCTGACAGCATAAACTAAAAGTCAGGCAACTCGTCCGCCCAGCTGACAGCATAAACCAAAAGTCAGACAACTCATCCGCCCGGCAGACGGAAGTTAAAAAAATGATGTTGACATTCCCCAGCCTCAACCATTCAACTCTGCTTTTAAACAAGATAAAAACACGAACAGATCAAGATAGCTAACAACTAATCCTGACTTTGTTCGTGTTTTTTCTCATCTTCCGAAACAACCTTCCCTATGAATACAGGTTATTCCTGACTTATTTTTTCTTTCTATTGTCCGTTCTAATGGCAATCTTCACCTCAAAAATAGTTCCTTTCGGCTTATTATCTTTCACCGTAATAGTTCCTTTAAGAGCTTCTGTGATTTGCTTTGCAAGCGACAAGCCTAGACCAAAACCACCTGTCTGCCGAGTCCGTGCTTTATCAACCCGATAAAAACGATCAAAAATCTTTTTCTTATCTGCCGTACTAATCCCCGGACCATTATCTGAAACCTTTAAAAACAAATTTCGATCATTTGCAGAGATTGTCAATTCAATCACACCGTCTTCATCTGTATATTTCAGAGCATTGTCAAACAGAATCGTCATTAATTGCTTCAGCAAGGTCTTGTCTGTTTTAATCATGCGGTGAATCCTATTGTCAAATCGGAAAGTTTTCCCATTTTCTGCGGCAACCATTTCATAGTTGGTAAAGGTCGTATTAAAGAAATTTGGCTCGACATCGCCAATTTCTGGTTTAATCCCGTCGTCACGCCGTGCTAGATTAAGCAGATTTGTCGTCAACATTTTCATGTTCCGCACTTCATCCAAACTAGAAGCAATGCTTTCGCTTGATTCCATAATGGTGGCTTCTGGTTTTCTAAACAAAGTCTCCAAACGATTTTGTAAAACAGCTAGAGGCGTGCGCAACTCATGACTGGCATTTTCGACAAAACTCTTTTGCTTTTGAATGCTTTCCAACAAAGGTTTAACACTAACTCGAGCCAGATAGACACTGGCAATCAAGGAAATTCCCCAGAAACTAATCATCACAACTACAATCAGCTGCTCATGATTTTGACTAGTTTGTTCCAACTGACTGATATTGATAAAGACCGCTGCATATTTGACATTGGTTTCCAAATTTGGGATTTTCACTTCAAATAAAATCATCCGATAGGTTTCTTGTCGACCATAATTGCTTTTAACCTGGACTTGCCGAATGCGATCCAATTGCTTGCTATTAAAGGAAAGTTTATTAAGTCCCAGAAAATTATTGCTTGTAATGATTGGCTTATAATTCTTATCAAATAAAATAACTTCCGTATTGGCACTGACATTTGGTTTATCAGTAAGCTCTTTGTCACCCGTGTCGGTTTTAGGCTCTCCGTTGTCTGACTTCTGTTCCATCCCCACTCTCCGAGCGAGCGCCAAATTGATGACAGAAGCGGAATCCTGACTGAGACTTTTCAAGTTATTATCGACCGTTGTATAAAGGCTTGAGCGCATCACCTGAATGATAATCAAAGTCATGGCTGAGAAAATGAGAGTAAAAATACCAAAATTGCGAATGAAATAAGAAAAATCATCCGCATACCATGTTTTTTTAAGTTTATTCAGCATCTTTTAAAATATATCCGACGCTGCGAAGCGTTTGAAGATTGTTCGCAAAGGTCGTCCCTTTCAATTTTTTCCGGATTTTTGAAACATAGACTTCTACGACTGAAATGGTTGTATCACTATCAAACCCCCATAATCGATCGAAAATCTGCGTCTTCGGTAGAATAACATTTTGATTTTGCAAGAAATACACCAGCAAGTCAAATTCTTTTCCGAGCAATTCTACTTCATTTCCGTCTACAAGTGTAGTGTTTGTTGATAAATTAACAGTGACATCGCCATAAGAAAGGGTGTTTTCATTGAACTTGCCAGAACGCTTCAAGAGAGCTTGAATCCGCATTTTTAACTCTTCCAAATAAAATGGTTTGGTCAAATAATCGTCAGCTCCCAGTTCAAAACCATGTCCTTTATCATTCAAACTTTCTTTGGCTGTCATAATCAAAACAGGTGTGGTAACGCCTTTTTCACGCAATTCTTTCAATACTTGGAAACCGTCTTTTTCTGGCAACATCAAATCAAGCAAGATAAGGTCGTACACGCCACTCTCGGCCTCGTACAATCCTTCCTCACCGTCAAAAACTTGCATGACATCTGCAAAATCATCCAAAAAATCAAATACCGAATTAGATAGACCGAGGTCGTCTTCCACTAATAGAATCTTAATCATATGCTTTTCCTTCTAAAATACGAGTTTGGGACAAAAGTCTCCAGTTTCAAAATTCGTTATGCACTAAACTAACGATGCAGTAGCTGATTGCTCAAAACAGTACTTTGAGGCTTGAGGGGATGAGAACACGAACTAAATATTTTTAATGTTCAGTTCTGCCCCCATTCCCTTAATCGTGAACTAAGTATAAGTAAAGACTTCTTCTCACTTCACCTTTTTGAAAACCAATCTACTGACGTTCTGATTCTATTATATCATGACTTCCTCTGAAATATTAAGAATTTGTTGTATTTGAATCATTATTTTCTGTCGTGCTACTATTCTTATCTGATTTGGTTGAACCGTCAGCATTTGATGGAGCTTTTTTCTTTGAGTTATTACTGTTTCCTGAGCCATTTTGGCTGTTACTATTGTCACTTTGATCGTCATTTTGTTTGGGTGGCATTCCGTTTGGACCGCCTTGATTATTTCCATTTTGTCCACCTGGGGGCATTCCCGGACCACCTTGATTTGGCTGCGAATTTCCCTGTTGTTGATTATTTTGTGCCTGAGTTGTTGTGCTTGTCTGTACTCTTGCCTGCTGATTGAGTGCATTTATCGCTAAAGAGCCAATGCCTAGCCCACTGAGAAGACCAACAGCGAGTGCCCCGCTTGATACAACAGTCATCCACCATTTGGTACTTCTTTCAACCATGATCATCTTCTCTTTCTTACTTGTGTTCTCTTGTTTCATTTTTGTCAAATTCCTTCTTTCTATTTTTAAGCGATCAGAGATTGCATTCCAAAGAGTATTGCCACAATAACTCCTTTAATGCCAAGATTTATCAGACAAACAAATTTAACTTTAAGTTTTTCATCTCATTACGTCCTTTCTTTTGAATGGAACTATCATATCTACTTTTTCTTAAAAGTGACTGAATTTTTTCTTAAAAGAAACTAAAAATAAAGAAAATAAGTAGTAAAACAATACAGAAATTATAGAAATAAAAAAACTAAATCAGATTGTTCCAATTTAGTTTAGAAGATTATCTCATCAAATTTGTCCTAGAAAAGGCAAAGAGCAAAGTAAAGTCTCTTTTCTCAAAAGAGTGACCTAATTTCCATTTTATCTTCAAGTAATGCTGCTTTTTCTTTCGGTTTTTCCATATACAATGAATGACTACAGATAGTCATTTCTATGAGGTTTAGAAAGTTCGGGATGGTCTGTATAGCCCTCTTTTTCCAAATTGGTGTTTCCTTGTTTATTTCTGGAATGAACAAAATTACATTTTTATTTTTCAAAAAGGACAAATTTCTAAAAACTTGCCGTCTTATTGTCAATAAGTGAGTCATTAACTTTTCAGATAAGCTTAAATGCCAATGTTTTTGAACTTTATCAAAAACAAAACTTTCTTTTGCCGCCCTCTCCAAATTTTCTGACCATATAACAGAGCTTTGTTTTTCAGTTATAACAACTTTCTTTAGGCTCTCATAAACATTCGTTTGAAGATAATTCAGAGAATCTTCAATTTCTATATTCAAAGGGCAAATTTTATCCATATTAATGTATCCACCATCTAATAAGACGAGATGCGTAATTTTATCATAGACACTTGTTAGATAAACTGCTAAATCTGCTCCCAAAGAATGGGCTATTAACAGAATATCGTCATCCATATCAACTTGTGCCATAAACCAATCTTTCAACGCCTGTAATGAAATCAGTTGCTCTTCCAACCTAGAATCATACATATCTAGATAAGTAACTGGAAAAGACAGGACATTAAAAAAGTCCTGGGGATAATAGCAATTGCAACCTAGTCCTCCAATAAAATAAGCCTTCATATTCTTATCCTTTCAGTCAGATGTTTCCAAAACAAACTTTACTTTTATATTTTATTGAGAGTAACAAGCAAATATTGAACCCAAAAAAACAAAAGCCCTTCAACAATAAGGACTTTTGAGGGAACATTATGTCCCCTGCCGGAATCGAACCAGCAACTACTCCTTAGGAGGGAGTTGTTATATCCATTGAACTAAGGGGACTAGAGAAAAACTCTGCCGACAGACAGAGTTATTTCTACATTAACGGCGAATTTCTTTAATACGCGCAGCTTTACCTTGTAATGCACGAAGGTAATACAATTTCGCACGACGTACTTTACCGTAACGTACTACTTCAATCTTTTCAACACGGGGTGTGTGAAGTGGGAAGATACGTTCAACACCTACACCGTTAGAAATTTTACGAACAGTATAGTTTTCTGAAATACCTGCACCCTTACGAGCGATAACCACACCTTCGAAGATTTGGATACGTTCGCGATTTCCTTCGACAACTTTCGCGTGAACACGAACAGTGTCACCAGGACGAAATGCAGGAATATCAGTACGAAGTTGACCTTCAGTCAAACTTTGGATTAATGGATTCATTTTTCTTCTCCTATCTTACTAATCTTACAGTTCAAGACCACAGCGGATTAGTCGTTTTCTAGTGCTTCCATTACACACTAACTAATATCATAACAAATTTTGTAATAATTGTAAATGCCTTATTTGGATTATTTTTTTCATTTTAGTAGAATTATTGAAGAACCAATGAAGCTGCTCCAATGACTCCTGCATCATTTCCAAGAGTTGCAAGTGCAAGTTTTGTGGATGTACGCACTTGGGGGAAAGAATTTTCTTCATAGAACTTACGAACACCGTCTAGTAAAAATTCACCTGCTGCAGAGACGCCACCACCGATGACAATTGTTGACGGATTTAAGATTGAGCCGATATTCGCACAAGCAATACCAAGATAACGTGCAAAATTCCGATAAACAATGAGAGCTAGCTCATCACCAGCTTTAGCCAAATCAAAGACAATTTTTGCATTAACGTCTTCGCCGTTGTCAATCAATTGTTTCAGCTCTGCATCACCAGCATATTCATCAGCGTAGCGGCGCGTTAAATTGACAATTCCCGTTGCAGAAGCTACTGTTTCTAGGCAACCTTTTTTACCACAAGTACAGAGAATCGGCTGATCAAAATCAACTGTGATATGTCCCAGCTCTCCAGCTGCTCCAGCTACACCGTGCAGTAATTTTCCTTCCGCAACAATACCGCCACCGACACCTGTTCCAAGAGTCATAAACACGACATCAGGCTGATTTTCACCAGCACCTTTCCAACGTTCGCCAAGAGCAGCTACATTTGCGTCATTATCAATAAAGAAAGAAATACCAGTTGCTTTCTCAATCTTTTCTTTTACAGGTTGTAAAGTTTTCCAATTGAGATTATAAGCCCCAATAACCGTTCCTTTTTCACGATCCACAACACCAGGTGAACCCATGCCAATTCCAATGAAATCTTCTGCCCCAAGTCCCAATAGTCGCAAGCGATGATTGATAGATTCAATCATATCATCAACAATATGACTACCTTCATCTAAAATGTTTGTCTTAATAGACCATTTTTCTTGAACTTCTCCCTCTTGGGTCAGAATCGCAAACTTCACAGATGTACCACCTAGGTCAATCCCAATAATTTTTTTAGACATGCTACTCTCCTCTAATAACTTTTTTTCATTCTCATTATATCAGATTTTTTACGAATTGAAAAGGTTTGCATAGAAATTAATATATCATGACAAAAAGAATACTGCTTTAAATTGCTTCTGTCATAAAGCTACGAATTTCTAAGACCTTTAGCATGGCATCAGCTGTATCAAGTGCTGTAAATAGCGGCACTCCATGCTCAATGGCTGATTGACGGATAGCCTGACCGTGTTCATCTGCTGTTCGTTTCGTTCCGACTGTATTGATAATCGCCTGAACCTTACCTTTGCGAACAAATGCAGGAATGTCATTATGATCATCTGTACCGATTTTTTCAACTAATTGCGTCAAAACACCATTTTCCTCAAAGAATTTCGCTGTGCCTTGTGTAGCTAGAATGCTATATCCGATCGCTGCAAAACGCTTCGCTAATGTGAGGGCTTCTTCCTTATTTTCATCTGCAATCGTAAAGACAACATTGCCAAAGTTTGGAAGATGTAGATAAGAAGCTTCAAAAGCCTTGTATAAAGCTTTTTCAAGAGTTGCATCTGTTCCCATAACCTCACCTGTCGATTTCATTTCAGGACCAAGAAGGCTATCTACCTTGGCTAACTTGGTAAAGGAAAAAACTGGCGCTTTTACATGTACTTGTTTGCTTTCTGGATAAAGACCGTCTTCATACCCTAGCTCCGCCAAAGTTTGACCTAAAATCAGTTGAGTTGCCACCTGTGCCATAGGAATATTTGTCACTTTCGACAAGAATGGCACCGTCCGGCTAGCACGAGGATTGACCTCAATGACATAAACCTTCTCATCTTTGATGACAAACTGAATGTTCATCATACCGATACAGTGAAGTCCGATAGCCAATTTCTTAGTATAATCGGCGATAGTCTGCTGCACTTGAGCAGATAAGGTTTGCGGAGGATAGACAGCCATAGAATCACCTGAGTGAACTCCAGCCCGTTCAATATGCTCCATAATTCCTGGAATCAAGACCTGACGACCGTCTGAAATAGCATCTACCTCACATTCTTTGCCAACAATGTAAGAGTCCACCAACACCGGATGATCAGGGCTAGCCTTGACAGCAGTTCGCATATAAGAACGAAGATCTGCTTCATTCTCGACAATCTCCATAGCCCGACCGCCCAGAACGTAAGACGGACGAACCAAAACAGAAAAACCAATCTTACGAGCAGCTGCTACCGCTTCTTCTTCATTCGTCGCTGTCTGACCTAGTGGCTGCGGAATATCCAAATCCTTAAGAGCCTGTTCAAAAAGGTCACGGTCTTCTGCACGGTCAAGGTCAGCTACCTGAGTACCTAAAATTTTCACGCCAGCTTTTGACAATGGCTCAGCTAGATTGATAGCGGTTTGTCCACCGAACTGAACGATAACTCCCTTAGGTTTTTCCAGTTCAACGACATTCATGACATCTTCAAAAGTCAAGGGTTCAAAGTAAAGCTTATCAGAAACCGAAAAATCTGTTGAGACCGTTTCAGGATTACTATTCATAATGATTGCTTCATAGCCAGTTGCTTGAATAGCCTTGACCGAGTGCACGGTCGCATAGTCAAATTCTACTCCTTGACCAATCCGAATAGGTCCAGAGCCTAGCACCAGAACAGATTCTTTGTCTGACTTGATTGATTCATTTTCCAAAGCATAAGTAGAATAAAAATATGGTGTGCTTGATTCAAACTCAGCTGCACAGGTGTCAACCATTTTATAGACTGGAAGAATTCGCTCCTCTTTACGAAATTGACGTATTTCTTCTGCTGTCATTTTCCAAAGCCGAGCTAATTTAGTATCTGCAAAGCCGTTTTGCTTAGCCTGTCTAAGCAGATTTGCATCTCCAATATGAGTCATTAACTCCTGCTCTAATTCATGGATGTGAAGTAATTTATCCAGAAAGAACAAATCAATCTTGGTTAGTTTTGCAATTTCTTCGATATCATAGCCACGGCGGATTGCTTCAGATATATAGAAAAGACGATCATCCTGAGCTTTGACGACCTTTTCCAGTAAATCATCATCTGCCACTAGATTTAGTTCTGGCATTTCATTATGGTCAACACCAATTTCCAGAGAACGACAGGCTTTGAGCAAACTTTCTTCTATATTACGTCCAATAGCCATGACTTCACCAGTCGCCTTCATCTGTGTTCCAAGACGACGTTCACCATGTTCAAATTTATCAAATGGAAAACGCGGAATCTTAGCCACTACATAGTCCAAAGCTGGTTCAAACATGGCATAAGTTGTCCCCGCAACTGGATTAATCATCTCATCCAGAGTTAAACCAACAGCGATTTTAGCAGCTAATTTAGCGATAGGGTAGCCAGTTGCTTTAGAAGCTAGAGCTGATGAACGTGAGACACGTGGATTAACCTCAATGACATAGTATTTAAAGCTATGCGGATCCAGAGCCAGCTGTACATTACAACCACCTTCAATCTTAAGGGCACGAATAATTTTTAAACTAGCATCACGCAGCATTTGATTTTCGATATCTGAAAGTGTCTGCGTTGGCGCAAAAACGATAGAATCCCCTGTATGAATACCAACTGGATCAAAATTTTCCATGTTACAGACAACTAGAGCATTATCTGCACTATCTCTCATAACTTCATATTCAATTTCCTTAAAGCCAGCAATAGAACGCTCAATCAGACATTGCGTTACAGGTGACAGTTTGAGACCATTTTCAGCAATTTCACGAAGTTCTTTCTCATCTGCACACATACCGCCGCCTGTGCCGCCAAGAGTAAATGCCGGACGAACAATGACTGGATAGCCAATCTTAGCAGCAAATGCAACAGCTTCGTCAACGCTATTAACAATTTCAGATTCCGGAATAGGCTGTTTCAGCTCTTCCATGAGTTGCTTGAACAAATCACGATCCTCAGCTTGGTCAATAGCCGACAGCTTGGTTCCCAAAAGTTCGACACCCAGTTCATCCAAGATGCCTTCTTTAGATAATTCCATTGCCATATTGAGACCTGTTTGCCCACCCAAAGTCGGTAGAAGTGCATCTGGTCGCTCTTTCCGTAAAATTCTGGTGACAAATTCCAGCGTAATTGGCTCAATATAAACCTTATCAGCAAATTCCTTGTCTGTCATAATCGTTGCAGGATTGGAATTAACTAAAACGACTGTGTAGCCTTCTTCTTTCAAAGACAAGCAAGCCTGCGTTCCTGCATAATCAAACTCAGCAGCCTGTCCAATGACAATGGGACCAGAGCCAATCACCATAATTTTCTGAATATCTGTACGTTTTGGCATGTCTTTCTCCTATTTCCTAATCCATTGATTAAAATGAACTATGCCGTTGTTTAAAAGCATCAATCATTTCCATAAACTCATCAAAGAGATAGCTGGCATCATGCGGTCCTGCTGCAGCATCAGGATGAAATTGCACTGAAAAAGCAGGGAAAAATCGATGCCGCACACCTTCAATAGACTTATCATTGATTTCCTCATGTGTAATCAACAACTCGCTCGGAAAATTTTCCCGACTAACAGCATAACCATGATTTTGGCTGGTAAAATCAATCCGCCCTGTCGCAATCTCTCTGACAGCATGATTAAAACCGCGATGACCGAATTTCATTTTATAGGTCTGAGCTCCATTAGCCTTACAAAAAAGTTGATGTCCCATACAGATACCAAAAAGAGGAATTTCCCCTTGAATCCCTCGAATCATTTCTAGCACTTGCGGTACATCATCTGGATTACCTGGACCGTTGGATAACATGACACCGTCAGGGTGAAGGTGAAGAATATCTGCTGCACTTGTATCATAGGGAACAACTGTCACATTACAATTGCGTGCCGCCAATTCACGAAGAATCGAATGTTTCAATCCAAAATCAACTAACACAATACTAGGACCTGAACCCGGTGCTGGATATGGCGTTTTCGTTGAGACTTGTTTGATATTGTCAGTCGGCAAAACGGTCGCCTTCAACTGATCTTGCAGATGCACCATTTGGTCGCCTACATTGGCTATTGTTGCTTTCATCGTTCCATGCTGCCGAATGATTTTCGTCAATGCCCGCGTATCAATACCAGCAATTCCTGGAATTTTCTTGAACTTTAAAAACTCGTCTAGGGTCATCTGATTGCGCCAATTGCTTGCCCTTCGTGCCCACTCATAAACAACCACCCCTTTACAAGTAGGAGTGATCGATTCGTAGTCATCACGGTTAATTCCATAATTTCCGATTAACGGGTAGGTAAAGGTCAAAATTTGCCCATTGTATGATTGATCTGTAATAGATTCTTGATAACCGGTCATACCTGTATTAAAGACGATTTCTCCGGTCACATCCATATCAGCCCCGAATGCCTCTCCTTCAAATACTGTCCCATCTTCCAGAATTAACAAGCGTTTTTCCATTTTCCCCTCCGTTTGTCCTTACAGCAATACCTTAGTGTCTATTGCTCTTTTCGTCCATTTAAAACAGACTCAATAATTGCCATACGGACAAATACACCATTTGTCATTTGCTCTACAATCCGCGATTTTGGAGCTTCTACCAGATGATCTGCAATTTCAACATCGCGATTGACTGGAGCTGGATGCATGATGATGGCTGTATCCTTCAGTCTGTCATATCGTTCCTGAGTTAAGCCGTGCAATCTATGATAATTTTCTTTTGAAAAGAGTGAATCGTCATCATGACGCTCGTGCTGCACGCGCAGAAGCATTAAGACATCCACTTGGTCAACGACTTCATCAAGTGTGACAAATTGCCCATAATCTGCAAATTCTTCACTTCTCCATACCTCTGGACCTGCAAAATAAAGTTCTGCACCCAGACGCTTCAATATTTGCATATTTGACTTGGCCACGCGCGAGTGATCTAAGTCGCCTGCAATCACAATCTTCAAGCCGTCAAAATGCCCAAACTCTTGATAAATGGTCATCAAATCTAGCAAACTTTGACTCGGATGTTGTCCAGAGCCATCACCACCATTCACAATTGAAGTTGTAATCGTTGGACTTTCGACTAATTCCTTGTAATAGTCCACTTCTGGATGACGAATGACACAGACATCCACTCCGAGCGCTGACAAGGTTAAAATCGTATCATATAAGGTCTCTCCTTTGTTGATAGAGCTGGTCTTTGAATCAAAATCCAACAGGTCACAACCTAGCTTTAATTCCGCTACTTCAAAGGCTTTATGTGTTCGCGTAGAGGGCTCAAAGAAGAGATTAGCGATAATATGCTGTTCATCATAATGAGCTTTTGCTCCATTTTTAAATCCAATGCCACGTTTGATTAAACTTAAGACTTCCTCATTGGTAAGAGTTTCCATAGAGACAACGTTTTTAAGAGCGATTTGATTAGATGACATGGTGTATTTCTCCTTTTATTAGATACAGCGTTTCTTTCAATAAAATTAAGAATTCAAACTAATTTTTAGGTTCAGGCAAAATAAGATAGAGTACAATACCAAGAACGGTTGACAAGGCAACCCCTGAAATTTGCAGACCTAAAAGTTGAAGCGTTAAGCCGCCAATCCCTGCAACTAAAATTACACTGGCAATTAACAGGTTTTTCTTATTATCAAAGTCTGTTTGCTTTTCAATCAAAATTTTCAAGCCGCTAGAGGCAATGACTCCAAAGAGTGCAATGGAGATTCCTCCAAGAACGGGACTTGGAATGGATTGCAAGAGGGCAGAAACTTTCCCAACAAAACTCATCACAATCGCAAGTACTGCCGCACCTGCAATCACATAAACGCTATAGATTTTGTTCAGAGCCATCACACCGATATTTTCACCGTAACTCGTTACTGGAGGCGCACCGAAAATCCCAGCGATAACTTGTGAAAGGCCATCTCCGGCAAGAGTTTTATCCAATCCTGGGTCTTTAAAGAAATCTTTTCCGGTCAAGCTATTCAGTACCATGACATGACCAAAGTGCTCTGTCATCGTCACAAAGGCAATTGGAGCCATTGTTAAAATCGCACTTGGATAAAATTTTAAATTGTAGTCTAAGAAAGGAAGATGCATAGGTGGGACATGGAACCATGAAGCTTGAGAGACTTTTGCAAAGGAAATAATTTCTTCTCCTGTTACCGCTCCAAGAATGAGCGCGAAGACATATCCGACAATCAAGCCTAACAGCACTGGAATAATTCCAACAATCTTTTTACCATAGATATTAAAGAGGATGACTGCAAAGAGAGTGACAATTCCAATGATGAAATAAGTTAAATTGTATTTACCATCTTTTAACATGACATCATTTACAGCTGTGCTTGCTAGGCTTAGTCCGATAACCATAATGATTGGTCCTACCAAAACTGGCGGCAAAATCTTATCAATCCAAGCATTCCCAGCGAACTTCACAATAAGAGCTACAATGAAGTAAACCAAACCACCTGTAATGGCACCTTGAGCGACTGCTGCGATACCGTCTGTTTTCATCAACATTTGCATAGCTGCGATATAAGCGAAACTAGACCCCATATAAGCTGGCACTTTGTACTTGGTAACCGTTAAATGTGCTAAGGTTCCTAGACCGCTTGAAAACAAGGCAACTGCTGGATCAATTCCGACTAGAATGGGAACAAGAACCGTTGCTCCAAACATAGCGAACAAATGCTGAAAGGACAATCCTACAAGCAAACCAGGTTTTGGCATATCGTGCACATCATATTTCACATCTTGACTCATTTTCTTATAACTCCTCCGCAATTAAGACACGGTCTTGACCATCCTGTTCTACCATTTCTACAATAATCTCTTCTGTTCGGCTTGTCGGAATATTTTTTCCAACATAATCTGCTCGAATCGGCAACTCACGATGCCCACGGTCTACTAAAACAGCCAAGCTCACGCGTGATGGACGTCCCAAGCTAACTAGATTATCAATAGCAGCACGAATGGTGCGTCCTGTATAGAGGACATCATCTACCAAGATGACTTCGCGGTCTGTAATATCAACAGGAACATGTGTTGTATCTTCTTCCACTTTAAAATCATCGCGGAATGGCTTGGTATCCAACTCACCGATGGGTACATCAATCTTTTCAAGTTGCGCTAATCGTTCTTGAATCCGCTGTGCAATGTAAACACCCCGTGTTTTTATACCAATCAAGATAATCTTGTCTAGCTCTTTGTTGCGCTCAATGATTTCATAAGTGATCCGTGTAATGGCACGTTTCATTGTCAAACCATCAACAACTTCTTTTGTTTTCATGGAAAACCTCCTGCATAAAAAAGATAAAAGAAAAAGTCTCCTTCACAAGGAGACTTCAGAAAATCTAGGTAAGCACAGAGAAACTACTAACAGCCTCACTGTGCTACACCATCTTATACTTTGACTCCTTGTCTGCCTCACAGGACAGATTTAAAGGATTATTTAATTTTTATTACTATATCACACTTTTTGAAAATCTTCAAGAGAAAACCGTAAAGTTTTAATGGAAATTCTCAAATTGATTCCGACTATAATATATAAGCCACATTTCTTTGCATTTTCTACAACTCATTTGCGATTTTATTGATTTTCCTCAAGCGATGATTGACACCACTTTTCGTCAAAGGCTTACTAAGACTTTCTGCCAATTGCTGGATAGAATAATCCGGATGATTGACACGCAGATAAGCTACCTCTTGCAAATCAACCGGCAAGCTTTCTAAACCAACTGTGTCAATGATTTTGCTAATGTTGTGAATGGTTTTCATGCTAGCTGTCACCGTTCGAGCAATATTCGCTGTTTCTGCATTATTCGTCCGATTCAGATCATTTCTAGCCTCCCGCAAAAGTTTGACCGACTCAAACTCAGTCATCGCTTCCATAGCCCCAATCACAATCAAAAAGTCCATAATGTCCTCAGCTCGCTGCAGATAGGTTACTGAGCCTTTTTTGCGCTCAATTGTCTTGGCGTCCAATAAAAACTTTCGCATCAAAGCTGCTAAATCCTCCGCATGGTCAAAATAGACCGACAAGATTTCCAGCTGATATTTCCCAGAATCTGGATCACGCATACTGCCCGTTGATAAAAATGCTCCTCGTAAATACGATCGGCTAGCCTCATCATCTGATAAAATAGCTTGATCAATACCTGCTTCAATTCCAAAAAAAGAGTCTGCCAAGTGCAAATCAGCTAAAATTTGTTCAACACCTTCATCTAAAAAAACAGTATAAACACGGTTTTTCCGAAGATTCGCTTTTTGATGATGACGAATATCCGACTTGACTTTATAAAAAGCTGCCAACAATTCATAAATATGACGAGCAATTTTTGCATTTTCTGTCGTAACAGATAATGTTAAGCCTTGACTAGAAATTCCTAAACTGCCTGATATCTTAATAATAGCAGATAATTCCGTTTTATCTTTTTTGCCTAGACCAAGCAGTTCTTCTTTCACTTTAATGGTAAAACTCATTTGCGCACCTGTATAATCTGCATGAGTTCATCTACGACTGATTCACCATCATGAAAAGCTCCGCCATTTTCCAAGCGAAGAAAATTAGACGAAATGACACGAGGAACTTGTTTTTTCAGGCCTTGAAAATCATGTTCAACTTGCACTAAATATTCATCAAATTTATTAGAATTCATATATTCTTGAGGAACTTGATCAATGTTCACTAAAACCGTGTCAATAAATGCTTTCCCAAGATGACGATGCAAAACAGCTACGTGGTCACTATCTGTGAAATGCTCGGTTTCACCACGCTGCGTCATAATATTACAAACATAAGCAATCTCTGCTTGGGTTTTCAAGAGCGCTTGCCCAATTTCTTCTATCACCATATTGGGTAAGATAGAGGTAAACAATGATCCCGGTCCCAAAACTACCATATCACTTTCTAAAATTGTTTGTACCACTTTGCGACTAGCCACCGGCTTCTGGTCATTATAGGTATTGGTCACATAAACCCGCTCAATCATACCTTGGTGTTCTGCGAGATGACTTTCTCCAGCGACTTCGCTTCCATCAGTAAATACAGCATGAAGCGTTAAAGGTGTATCACAAGACGGATAAATTTTGCCAGTTGTATGGAAAAACTTAGTCAGTAGCTGCATAGCATTGTAAGTCGACCCTTGCATTTCTGAAATACCTGCAATAATCAAGTTTCCAAGAGGATGTCCAGATAAAGCACCATCTTCTTCCGCAAAGCGATATTGAAAAACTTTTTCATAAAAGCGCGGCATGTCCGATAAAGCTACCAAAACATTTCGCAAATCACCAGGTGGTGTTAATTGTTGAATGTTTTTTCGCAATTCCCCTGAACTTCCACCGTCATCAGCGACCGTCACAATAGCAGCAATGTCTACGTCTTTCTTACGCAAACTATCCAAAATGACTGAAATCCCTGTGCCACCACCAATAACAGCAATCTTTGGTCTCCTCATGAACGATTCACCGTTTCCTTTCTGCGGTCTTTGTCTCGATGTGATGAGTGAACGGTCCATTCGCTTGCCAAATCATCTGCTAGACGTTGTGCAAAAGCTACGCTTCTGTGTTGACCGCCTGTACAACCAACCGCAATTGTTAAAACAGATTTCCCCTCTTTTTTGTAGCCCGGTAAAATCGGTTTGATAAGATCCACTAAGTGCTGATAAAATTCTTCTGACTCCATATGATTCATCACATAATCATAAACTGGTTTATCAAGTCCTGTTTGATTGCGAAGTTCTGGTTGGTAATATGGATTTGGTAAAAAACGCACATCAAATACAAGGTCGGCATCTAGCGGAATACCATATTTAAAGCCGAAACTCACCACTTCAATGCGAAACGATTGAAGCTTTGTCTGATCTGAAAAATGTTCAGAAATGGTTTTACGCAGTGCACGCGGTGTTAATTCGGTCGTATCTACTACATTTTGACTCATGTTTTTCAACGGTGCCAGTAACTCACGTTCTAGCTTAATCCCGTCTAAAATACGACCGTCTGCTGCTAAGGGGTGGCTGCGACGCGTTTCTTTATAACGAGCAACCAATTCCGTATCTGCCGCATCTAAAAACAAAATCTTAAAATCAAGTCCAGCGTTACTTTCAATCTCATCTAGAACTTTCTGAATCTCAGAAAAGAAGGAACGACTGCGCATATCTACAACCATAGCAATCTTGTCATTGTCTTGCGTTGTTTCGATCAACTGCAAAAATTTAGGAACAAGTGTAGGAGGCATATTGTCAATCGTAAAATAGCCTAAATCTTCAAAAGACTGGATGACCACGGTCTTTCCCGCTCCACTCATTCCCGTCACGATAACCAAATGAATTTGTTTGTCTGACATATTTCCTCCTTGATAAAACAATCAATTTCCAGTATATTAAAATATTTCCAATTCCTTTTTATTATAACACACCCAGTACAATTCGGATAGTAAAAAAGAGAGAACAAAAGCAATCACTATCTGTACTCTCTAGAATTTATACTACTATGTTTTAATGATTACCAAACCAAAGCGCAATTTCCCGTTTGGCAGACTCTTCAGAATCTGAACCGTGAACAACATTTCGAATCGTTTCACCAGCTTCAGCTGCTTGTGCAAAATCTCCGCGAATAGTTCCCGGTAGAGCTTCTTCCGGACGAGTAGCGCCCATCATGTGACGCCAACCTGAAATCACTTGGCTTCCCGATAAAACACCGATAATCACAGATCCGCTTGTCATATAATCACGGATTGAAGGATAAAAATCTTTCGCTAACAGGGCTTCATAATGCTGATCAATTAACTCATTTGAAACATTGGTTCTCATTTCCAAACGTTCGATTTTGTAACCACGTTGTTCTACGCGCTTCAGTACTTCTCCAACCAAGCCACGTTTTACGCCGTCTGGTTTTATAATAAAAAATGTTTGTTCCATGATTGACACGCTCCTCTTTTGTTACCTTTATTTTATCATAAATGAAAGAAAGTTGAAAGTCCTTTCAAAAATCTTCTTTCACAAATGACTTATCAAGGTCAAAGATGTTAAAAACATGAAGATTGTAAAAATCCAGAACCAAACAGAACGAAAAGCTTGCCTATAGGCCCCTGTAAATGAACGATTTTCTTGTACATACATTTTTATGTCTGCTTTGTTATTAATCAGGAAAATTACTGCGACACTTGCACCGACTAGCAGGATAAATAAGTGTAAGAGACCACCTATATCGTCCGGCAAAAACGAATACAAATAAGTTAAACCATCTCCAATGACCAAATTATTAAAAACGTGGAAAACCATTGCCCAGAGAATTGAATACTCCAAGGTCACATAAGAGAAGATAATTCCAACAAAAGTCGCAAAAAAGAACTGCGGGATATTTCCATGAAATAAACCAAATATGAGGGAAGACATCAAAATCGCAAAGACTTTTCCATATTTTTCAAATGTTCGTAAGCCTGCCCCGCGAAAAATCAATTCTTCTGAAACAGGACCGAAAAAACCTGCATACAAAAACATCGTTACACTATCTGAGCCTGCGGAAGCTGATTCAATGGCTTTAAATAAGCTAAATCCAAAGATATTCAATACTGCCTCAAATATTTGATTAAAGAGTACAAAACCTAATTGACCCAGAAGTAAGAATGATAAAACTATTCCAAACGTTTTGGGAGTCATGACCCTTTTCTGCGTTCGTAAATCAGACTTAAATAATTTTCCGTCCCGATACAACCAAAAGATAAATACTCCTGCACAAACAGCAATTAGATAATAGCTGCCATCGCGTGACATAAAACTTTCCGTTGCTTTTTGGATTCTCTCAAGATTTCCGAAATAACGAATCGCTTGAAACAAGGTTACAATCGTCTGATAGATTAAGCTAATCATTGTCACGACGAAGACATAAATCAGACACAAAGCAGAAAATAAACTAACATCTTTTCGCACTTGCTGATTGGCTGACATCATTTTTCCTCCTTCTTCAAATAGATTTTTCGACTCCACAAGTATAACCCCACAGCAAAGCCTTCATAAAGAACAAAAAACAAAAGAAAGGCGTGGAGGAAAAATTCTTCTGGTAATATCCAAATGACAGGATCTTTAGCAGGGTCAAATAACCAAGTATTATCCCCAACAAATAAAATCTGATGAAAGAGAGTAAAAAACGCATCAAAGCCAATCCCCAGCGCCACACCAGCAATTACAATAGGTAACCAAATAATAGCTAAAATCACTTTGGAAAAGACAGATAGGTATCTTTTTTTATAATGCTTTTTACAAACAAACAAACCGCTGGTAAGGTTACTAGAAAAGCAACTTGCGCCAGATGAAAAAGATATTTCACGACTTGAAAATGGTGCAGACCTGCTGCTGATGAGCGAAAATCAGGCATGAAGAGCTTTTGCTGAAATGGATTGGTTAAGTAATTCATCAAAACATTGAAATTATGCTGAATGGTTGCAGATTTGAGGTAAACTTGATTTTCTAAATGCAACCAAGAAATTTCCAAAGGATAAAACAGCCAAGTCAGATAAATGGTCAACAAAATGGCTGTTGCTAAAAAGCAGAGCATACTCAGCCAAAAGGTCAGTTTAGTGCGCATTAAAATCCCACTCCGCTAGGCTAGAAAGTACATAATCTGGTTGGATTGGCAAGCCTGGCACTTCTTCTGGTTTCGTAAAGCCAGTTGTCACCAGAAGCGTAGGGATACCATTGTCAATCCCAGCCCGAATGTCCGTCATGTAATTATCCCCAACCATTATCACCTCTTGCCGCGGTAGTCCTAGATGCTCAACCGCCTTTTCCATGATAATTGCATTTGGCTTCCCGATATAAACAGGTTTCACACGAGTTGCTACTTCAATGAGAGTAATAATCGATCCTGCTCCAGGCATGAGACCGCGCTCCGTTGGAATATTAAGATCTGGATTGGTTCCTACGAAATGAGCTCCTTTTTGAATAGCTAAAGTAGCAATTGACAATTTTTCATAGTCCACTTCCCAGTCTAATCCAACAACTACATAATCTGGGTTATCAGTATCTTCGATATAGCCAGCTTCTGCAATGGCTTGCTTAAGTCCGACATCACCGATAACATAGACTTTCTTGCCTAGATTTTTATCATTTAAGTAGTCAACCGTTGCTAAAGTCGCTGTATAAATCGTTTCAATCGGCGTTTCAACATTGAATTGTTCCGCTAGCATTGTTTGAACAGTCTCAGGAGTACGTGTTGTATTATTTGTCACAAATAAATATGGAATATTACGCCGCTGCAATTCATGGACAAAAGCTTCTCCCGCCGGGATTCGGTCTTTTCCTTTATAAATCGTTCCGTCTAAATCAATTAAATATCCTTTGTAGGTCATACTTCTCTTTCTATTGTTTCTCTTATGAAATTTCTTGCCAAGTTACCATAGCTTGTGCATTGGTATCACCATTGCTGGAAATCTGATGATTGCTCTCTAATCCATTCAAATCATAGCTAGAGGTAATCTGCCCACCAGGTCGCACTTCCTTGACATACTTGAGGTGAACTTTTTTGGGAACGTGTTTCATAAGAAAATCCGCTCCCATAACCTCAAAAATCCAGTCCAAATACTTGCTATTATTGACATGACCATTCATGTCTAAATCATAAAATCGAACATGATAATCTTTACTAGTCGAATCTTTCAGTTCTGGATATTTTGGTCCACGAATCAACTTTTTAGAAAATTCTGTCTCGTAAGGCGCAACAATCTTTGGCTCTACAGCGTGCACTTTTCGACTGTCTCTGTCCATAAGGACAAAAGTAGCCATCATTTCAATCACAGCAACATCATTTTCATCAAAAACGGTAAAACGACGATAACAAAAGAGACGATTATAGGAAAGTGCTTCTGTTTCAATCGTCATTTCTTCACCAAATTTAGGCAGCCGTACCACATCGATATCATAGTCAGTAATAATCCAGACCAGATTGTATTTCTCCAGCATATCCTTGTCGCTAATCCCCAAATCAATGGATTGCAAACCTGATACCTGTAAGGACAGCAAAATAACATCAGGCAACTTGATATGACCGTTCATATCCGCCATGTCAAACGGAATTTTCATTTTCATTTGATAAGTTAAACCCATAATTTACTCCAATATAAATTTCTCTGCGACCGTATCACCCAAAAATAGACCTTTTTTAGTCATACGGACAACTTCTTTATCAGGTACTAAAAGCCCTTGCTCAGTTAATTCTGTTACTATATGACCATACTGCTGCTCAAAAGAAATGCCAAACTTTTCCTCAAAACGCTTTTTAGAAACACCTGACCTTTTGCGCAAGCCCAGAAACATTTCTTCTTCCATCATCTCTTGCTTACTCAGATGTTCCTCATTCACACGCGCATTGCCTTTTTCCACAGCCTCTAAATAATGACGAATCGGACCATGATTTTTGTAGCGGATTCCGTCAACATAGCCGGAAGCTCCAGCCCCAATACCAAAATATTCTGCATTGTTCCAGTACATGAGATTGTGTCGACTCTCAAAGCCTGGCTTAGAAAAGTTGGAAATCTCATAGTGTTCAAACCCAGCTTTTTCCAACTCCTCAATGATGTACTCAAACATCTCTGCTTCCAAGTCTTCTTTCGGTAAAGGCAGCTTTCCTCGCCGCATCCGGTTCATAAAGACCGTGTGATTCTCTAGAATTAAGCTATAAAGACTCATATGAGGGATGTCTAGTGCAATAGCCTTGGCTACATTTTCCCGCATGTTGTCCATGGTCTGCTTGGGCAATGCGTAGATCAAGTCAATAGAGATATTGTCAAACCCAGCTTGCTTCAGATTGGTGATATTTTCATAAATATCTTTCTCTAAATGGCTGCGCCCAATTTGCTTGAGCATGCGATCGTCAAACGTTTGAACACCCAAAGACACTCGGTTAACAGCCGAATCTTTTAAAACAGCAATCTTATCTGGATCCAAATCACCTGGATTGGCCTCAATCGTCAACTCTTCTAAACATGATAAATTCAAACTTTTCGTCAGCTCTGCTAGCAAAAATTCTAATTGAGTGGGGGACAGAGACGTTGGTGTCCCACCACCGATATAAAGCGTCTGTAAATGCTTTATATCATAAGAAGTATATTCTTGAAGCAAGTGCTCTAAATAGGCGTCCACTGGCTGATTTTTGATAAAGACCTTAGAAAAGTCACAATAATAACAAATTTGAGTACAAAACGGAATGTGTACATAGGCAGAAGTTGGTTTGGTATACATAGCATTTATTATAGCATAATTTTAGTATATAGATGTTTCAAAGTTCACACTAAAATACATAGGTCTCTTATCAATATATTCTTGCTAAGCAATAAAAACATAATAAATATTCAAAAACTTTCAGCTTAATTTTCTACTTCAGCTTGAACTTTTTTCAAATAATGATTTGTCAGTAAAAATGCCATCATTGCAAGAGCAATCAGAAAAGTACCTGCTAACAAATAGCCCACTAAATCTGGTGATACCAAAATGAAATAAGCGCTCATTGCAATAATGATTATGTAAATAATCATAGCAACAATGCCCAAAATCATCTTTAGTAAATTATTTTCACGATTAAATAATTCCGTCACATTCGACCAGTTAGTAACTTGTAGGCGTTTGTCACGATGATATCCCCAAGCACTCCATGCTAAGCAGGTCAATGTCCAAGCTATAATCATCAAGACAATAGCAACTGGTTGCACGCCGACAATAAAGGAAAAAATTGTCAATAAAATGAATGGTAAAATGGATTGAAGGACAAATAAATTCCAAAACTTAAGTTTAAGATAACGTGCCATGTCAAAGGGTAATACTTTCAAATAATCATAATTTTCACGTTCAAGTGAAATGCCAATTCCTGTTAAATTTGCTCCACCCGTATTTAAACTTGCTACAAATGTTGCTATCAACATCAGTGGAAAAGCAAATCTTGTTGTCAAATAAGGAGAAATCATTTCACTATTCTGCATAAAACTAGCCATTAACGGAATTAGAATAAAATAAGGTAACACACTAGGCATCAAAAGAGTTTGTAATAAGACGGAGCCATCACTGATTAGGTTTAATTGATAGCGCAACACAAACTGCGGAAAGTTCCTAAGTCCATTCATCTTAAAAATTTTCGTTCGTTTTTGTCTATTGACCGTTGCTGTTGTGGTCATTGCAGCTTCATAAAATTCTGGTAAAACCTTTCGCTTAACAATTATAAATAATATAACAGCTACGACTATCCATATTCCCATTCCAAGCAAGGAATTCAAAGCAAAAGGTTGCATACTGAAAGCATGAAAAACCGTCATTGGCGGAAAATAAGCAGGTTGATCTTGCAATATTGCGTTTTTAACGTTAGAGTTATTTTGCAAATTCACCAATAAAATCGCACCAAAAGCCATTATTGTAGCAAGAGCCAGTAAAATATTAGAGGCAAGCTTTTTATATTTCCTAAAAATAGTCGTTTTCGTAATAAAATGAACACCAACTAAAAGAAGGAAAATAAGTGTCGAAAATAGTATTCCTAACGAAATAAGCAGAATAGGGATTGCAAGCCAGATTGGTTGACCTGATTGCATTTGCAAACCAATAAAGTAAATAACAATGGGAAACACTCCCATTAAAGTAGTTAAAAGAACAGAAAATCCTTTCCCAACCATAATTTCGCTCTCACTAAAGGCATAAGGTCGGTAAGTTTGCAAGTCTTTACTTTCATAAAAAACATTGTAAAAGGAAAGAAATCCCTGTGCAAAGATGAAAAGATAAAAGACGCTGACAAAATTCGAAAATAGCCCTGGATTCTGAGCAAGCGGTAAAAAAGCACCCTGTACACCAAATATACAAGCATACAAAATTCCAGCATAGAGATAGTTCATCACTAGATTTCTAGCAACATTTCCTTTTTTCTTTGGATTTTTTTGCTGTTTTTTACGATAACTAGAAAGCGTAGTTGATTGCGTCGTATAAATGATATTTGCATGAATGAGGGAGCGAATCGCTTTAAGACGCATCAGGACTCACCTCTTCTCTACGATGTGCCAAACTGAGGTAAATACTTTCTAAGGATTTTTCAGGATGTTGACTTTTCAATTCCTCAATCGTACCGTAAAACAGCAATTCTCCCTTTTTGAGAATGGCAATACGGTCACACAATTGCTCTGCCACTTCTAAAACATGGGTTGAGAACAAAACAGTATTTCCTTTATCTGCATGCTCTCGCATCATTTGTTTGAGGTCAAAAGCCGCCTGCGGATCCAAACCAGTTAAAGGCTCATCCAACACCCAGATATCTGGATCAGACAAAAGAGCACCAATGATAAACACTTTTTGTCGCATTCCATGTGAAAACGATTCAATAACTTCATAGCGATGAGCTGTAAAATCAAATAATTCCAGTAGCTCTGTTAAACGTTTCTCATAATCTGAAAGACTCATATCATAAGAAGTTCCAACCAATTCCCAGAATTCATTTGCCGTCAGGCGTAAAAACAAGTCCGGCGAATCAGCTACATAACCAATTTTCTTCTTGATTTCCAACCGATTAGCTGCTAATTCCTTGCCATCCACAAAAATCTGACCATGCGTTGGATTAATCACACTAACCAATGATTTAATCGTTGTTGATTTTCCAGCACCATTGTGTCCAATTAATCCTACAATTTCTCCACTCTGAAGCGTTAAATTCAGATGATTCAACGCTATCTTGTCATCGTACACTTTTGTAACATCCTTAAATTCAATCATAAATTCTCCTATCTATTGAATGTTTTCAGCATGATAGAAATAAAAGTAAAAATTCTTTCTCTTTATTCAAACATATATATTCATTAACAATTTATTATTAGTTTTCCAAAAAAACAAAATAATGCCTCTTTAACTAGTATCTGCCAACTCCAAAATTTTCTGAAAGGTTTTCCCATTGCGAATAGTCAAAGACTTGTAAAAGCTAGATTTGAGTAGCTTCTTGTGGTAGTTAGACTTGAGATAGTCAGCCTGGTCGCTATTTCTGTAAAAAAAGGCTGTCTGACCGAAATGCAGCAGATCCCTGTCATTTGCCCAGTTCCCCGCTTCTACCTCTATCTGCTCGCGATTAGCCTCTGGCAGGAAAAAGAGGACATCGCGCCGATAAGCTGCCTCATCCTGCCACCAAGCAGGCAGTTTTGCCACTTCTTCTTGAAGAATAGCAGAGCTGAGCAGGACAAAAGGGATTGGAAAGTCATAGGATTGACTGAAATAAGCCGTCAGAATCTCCCTAATCTTCTCCTCGTGCTCCTGACTGTCAAAAAAGAGAGCGCCACTGTTGATGTAGGAAACCGGATTATCAAAGCTCAGCTCCGCCAAATCGACCTTCAGGTCAGACACAATGACCTTGTTTTTTCCACCGACATTGATGCCACGGAGTAAGAGAATGTAACGCATTCTTCTTCCCTTTTTGCTTTGTTTATCTTTCTAATCCACCGCCTTAATCTCCAAAATCATATCGCGAATTTGAGCGGCAAGTTCGAAATCCAAAAGACCAGCCGCTTCTTGCATTTGTCCCTCTAGTTTCTTAATCATATCTTTACGTTCCTGCTTGTTAAGACTTTCAATATCTACCACTTCTTCCTTGTCTGGTAGAGCAGATTTTGTCACACTGATTAGGTCACGGATTTCTTTCTGGATTGTTTGCGGTACAATACCATGTTCTTCATTATAAGCCATTTGAATCTGACGACGACGGGCGGTTTCATCCATAGCTTTTTGCATGGAATCTGTGATCGTGTCAGCATACATGATGACGTGGCCTTCACTATTACGGGCAGCGCGACCAATGGTCTGGATTAAGCCACGTTCGTTACGTAGGAAACCTTCCTTATCGGCATCGAGAATGGCAACCAAGCTTACTTCAGGAACGTCAATTCCCTCGCGTAGCAGGTTAATCCCAACCAGAACGTCAAAAACACCCAAGCGCAGGTCTCGGATAATCTCGGTACGCTCCAAAGTCTTGATGTCTGAGTGCATGTACTTGACCTTGACACCCATTTCTTTAAAGTAATCCGTCAGATCTTCTGCCATCTTTTTAGTCAACGTCGTGATAAAAGTCCGCTCATTCTTTTCAGTACGTACGTTGATTTCCCCTAAAAGATCATCTATTTGCCCCATAGTCGGACGCACTTCAACTTCTGGATCCAGCAGTCCAGTTGGTCGAATAATTTGCTCAATTACTGTATCCGTCTGCTCTCGCTCATAATCCCCTGGTGTAGCAGACACGTAAACAATCTGGTGCACATGACTTTCAAATTCTTCCCGACGCAGCGGACGATTGTCCAAGGCAGACGGCAGGCGGAAACCATAATTGACCAGCATTTCCTTCCGCGAGCGGTCACCATTGTACATCCCTTTAATCTGCCCCATCGTCATATGACTTTCGTCTACCATGATTAAAAAATCATCAGGAAAGAAATCTAATAAAGTGTAAGGTGGCTCACCTTCACTCCGTCCGTCCATGTGGCGAGAATAATTCTCTACACCATTCGTGTAGCCCATTTCGCGCAGCATTTCAATATCATAGTCCGTTCTTTGCTTCAACCGCTGAGCTTCTAAAAGCTTCCCTTCTCTTTCAAAAAAGCCTAGCTGATCTTCTAATTCCGCTTGAATCTTGCCAATAGCAATCTCCATATTTTCGTCATTGGTCATAAAGTGAGTGGCAGGAAAAATAGCTAAATGGTCTACTTCGCCCAACACTTGGCCTGTCAATACTTCCACTTCTCGAATGCGGTCAATTTCATCACCAAAAAATTCCACCCGAAAGGCATGTTCATCGCGAGAAGCTGGGAAGATTTCCACAACATCGCCACGCACACGAAATTTTCCCCGCTGAAAGTCAATATCATTGCGCTCAAATTGAATATCAACCAAATCATTGAGAAGTTGATCCCGTGAAATCTCTAAACCAGGTCGCAGACTGACCACGCTATCGGAGTATTCCTTAGGCGAGCCCAAACCATAAATGCAGCTGACTGATGCCACAACAATCACATCGTTGCGCTCCAAGAGAGCCGAGGTTGCTGAGTGACGAAGTTTGTCAATCTCATCATTGACCGAGCTGTCCTTCTCAATATAGGTATCACTAGAAGGCACATAGGCTTCCGGTTGGTAATAGTCATAGTAAGACACGAAGTATTCAACCGCATTGTCAGGAAAAAACTCCTTAAACTCACCATAGAGCTGACCAGCCAGGGTTTTATTATGAGCGATAACTAGGGTCGGTTTATTGACCTTTTGGATGACCTGACTCATAGTGTAGGTCTTCCCAGTTCCTGTCGCTCCCATGAGAATCTGAGCTTTCTCACCACCCTCTATATTATCCACTAATTGCTCAATCGCCTGTGGTTGATCTCCTGAAGGCTCATACTTGGAAACTAATTTAAATTTATTGTCCGTAATTCTATTTATCATTATTCTTTTCCTCTATACAATCTTCTCTTATTTTATCACAATTCTTAAAATATCACTGACTTAGGATATAAAGAATCTCACCTAGTAAAACTAAGTGAGATTTGATTTTCTAAATTGCAATGCTGTAGGCAATTTTTCTTCTTTTTTAAGAGACCAATACAGATAGGCAATACTGAGAATTAACACCAGACTGGTAAAAATAGAACCTTCTGCTCCAAAAGCCCCACCCGAAAGCCAATCAACACTAGATTTCGTATTATAGGCAAAGACGGAAGCTTCTGCTCCCTGACCGCTGACCTGAATACCATAAATATTACCTTGAACAAAATTCCAAGCCCCGTGGATACCAGCCAGACCCCACATATTGTCCGTTTTTAGCATGTAAAAACAAGCGAAAATACCATCAAGAATAATGTTGATAATCGAAAGAAGCGTTACACCGGGATTCAATAAATGGAGAGCACCAAATAGACCAGCAGAAATTAAGATACCGACTAAAATATTTGACTTGGCAGTAACTGTAGGAAATAGCCAACCACGCGTCACCAATTCTTCTGTTCCTCCTTGTAAAATCCAAAACGGAATCAAGGCGATGATAAAGAGCAAGGGCTCCAAACTAAGATGGTTGAGTTCTAACCTACCTAGACCTGTCAGCAAAAGCAAGACAACTATGAGAGAAAACTGTGCCGCTCCAATCAAAAATCCTTTTGTTAGTTCTTTAAACCAATTTTCCTTAAAAAAACCAAGACTTGAAAAAGGTCTTTTTTCAACGCATTTCACCCAAAGAAAGAGAGCCAAAGAAATAAAGGAAAAGAGGAAGAGTTGGATGAAAATCATATAATGTGATATCAGTTCTTGTATCATTACAAAGCCCGCCCCAGAATGAACAAGGCCAAGCACAAGACCCAGCAGTATCGAAATTGGAACCAATGCAAGCCCACCGACAATTTCACATCCATAAACAAAAACAATCGAGAGGATAACGGCCAACCAAATAGGCGGAATGTAACGGGACTGTTTCACATTATCAAGCATACGAGATTTAAACATAAAATTCCCTTTCTATTTTTTATTATTATATCATATTTATTTTACGCAAATCAAAAAAGAAATTTTCGTCCATGTTATAAAATCTAACATAAAAACGCGAAATATTTGCCTTTCGAAGATATTTCTGGTATAATTTAAAAATATTCTTTAAAGGAGAGACTCATGAAGAAAAAAATTATAACTTTTTTGTTAGCTTTACTACCACTCTTTGCAGTAACAGCCATTCATGCCGATACAATCAAAGTGGTATCTGATACAGCTTACGCACCTTTTGAATTTAAAGATTCCGATCAAACTTATAAAGGTATTGATGTAGATATCATCAATAAAGTTGCTGAACTAAAAGGTTGGGACATCAATATGACTTTCCCTGGATTTGATGCAGCAGTCAATGCTGTTCAATCTGGTCAGGCAGATGCTATCATGGCTGGAATGACAAAAACTAAAGACCGTGAAAAAGTCTTCACCATGTCTGATACTTATTATGATACAAAAGTTGTCATCGCAACGACTAAAGCCAATACAATCAGTAGTTATTCACAATTAAAAGGAAAAACTGTTGGGGTTAAAAACGGAACTGCCTCTCAACGCTTTCTAGAAAAAATCAAAAACAAATACAAATTTACTATCAAAACATTTGACACAACTGATTTGACTTACAACAGCTTGAATTCTGGTTCAATTGACGCAATGATGGACGACCAACCAGTCATTGAGTATGCTATTAAACAGGGCCAAAATTTAAAAATCTCTATAAAAGGAGAAGCTGTTGGTAGTTTTGCTTTTGGTGTCAAAAAGGGAAGCAAGTATGAATATCTGGTAACAGAATTTAACGAAGCGCTTGCTCAAATGAAAAAAGATGGTTCTCTTGAGAAAATTATCACAAAATGGACAAGTTCTACAGCCACGAAAACAACTAGTTCTACTCCAGAAACCACTACTCCTGCTGGTCAAAAAGCTACTCCCGTAAAATCAACATATACCATTGCGAGTGACTCTTCCTTTGCACCATTCGTTTTTCAGGATAGTAATAACAAATATACTGGGATTGACATGGATTTGATAAAAGCTATCGCCAAAGACCAAGGTTTCACGATTGAAATTACAAATCCCGGATTTGATGCCGCTTTAAATGCTGTACAATCTGGACAAGCTGACGGAATGATTGCAGGGATGTCTGTGACAGACGCTCGTAAAGAAACCTTTGATTTCTCAGAGCCTTATTACACAGCAAACGCAATCCTTGCTGTCAAAGGATCAAGTACAATTGCTTCTTATAAAGACTTGAAAGGTAAAACAATCGGGGTTAAAAACGGAACTGCTTCACAAACTTTCTTAACAAAAAATCAAAGTAAATATGATTACAAAATCAAAACATTCGCTGATGCTTCTTCAATGTATGATAGCTTAAACTCTAGCTCTGTGGATGCCGTTATGGATGACGAACCTGTTGTTAAATACTCCATTAGCCAAGGCCAAAAACTGAAAACACCAATCAAAGGAACTCCTATTGGAGATACTGCTTTTGCCGTAAAAAAGGGTAGTAATCCTGAATTGATCCAAATGTTTAATAATGGTTTAGCAAATATCAAGAAAAATGGTCAGTATCAAAAAATTCTTGATAAGTATTTAAAAAAATCAAACTCAAATACTGGCTCTTCAGACAGTACAGTTGATGAAACAACCATTTGGGGGCTCCTCCAAAATAACTACAAGCAATTGTTAAGTGGTCTTGGAATTACTTTGGCACTCGCGCTTCTGTCATTTGCAATCGCTATGGTCATCGGAATCATCTTTGGTATGTTTAGCGTGAGTCCCGTCAAAGCCCTCCGCATTATCTCAGAAATCTTCGTGGATGTCATTCGTGGAATCCCGCTTATGATTCTCGCAGCCTTTATCTTCTGGGGCATTCCAAATCTCATTGAATCAATGACAGGGCACCAAAGTCCGATTAACGATTTTGTGGCTGGTACAATTGCTCTTTCTCTCAACGCTGGCGCTTATATTGCAGAAATCGTCCGTGGTGGAATTCAAGCTGTTCCAGCTGGACAAATGGAAGCCAGTCGAAGTCTTGGTATTTCTTACTCAAAAACCATGAGAAAGATTATTTTGCCGCAAGCGACAAAAATCATGTTACCAAACTTCGTCAATCAGTTTGTTATCGCTTTGAAAGATACTACAATCGTCTCTGCTATCGGTCTCGTCGAACTTTTCCAAACGGGTAAAATCATCATTGCTCGTAACTATCAAAGCTTCAAAATGTATGCTATCCTAGCAGTCTTTTACTTGATTATCATCACTCTTTTAACGAGACTTGCAAAACGCTTAGAAAAGAGGATTAAATAATGGCTAAATTAAAAATTGCTGTCAATGATTTACATAAATACTACGGAGAAAATGAAGTTCTAAAAGGAATCACAACCAAATTCTATGAAGGGGATGTCGTTTGTATCATCGGACCTTCAGGTTCGGGAAAATCAACCTTTCTTCGCAGTCTCAACCTGCTGGAAGAAGTTACAAGTGGATCTATTACCGTGGACGGTTTCGACTTAACCGATAAAAAAACAGATGTCGACTTAGTTCGTGAAAATATTGGTATGGTTTTCCAACACTTCAATCTCTTCCCTCACATGACAGTTTTGGAAAATATCACCTTTGCTCCTGTCGAGCACAAGCGAATGACACAAGCTGAAGCAGATAAACTTGGTATGGAATTATTAGAAAAAGTCGGTCTCTCTGATAAAGCTGATGCCATGCCAGATAGCCTCTCAGGTGGACAAAAACAACGTGTTGCAATTGCACGGGGACTTGCTATGAATCCTGATATTATGCTCTTTGACGAACCTACTTCTGCTCTTGATCCCGAAATGGTTGGAGATGTTCTCAATGTTATGAAAGAATTGGCCAAGCAAGGCATGACTATGATTATCGTAACTCATGAAATGGGATTTGCTCGCCAAGTGGCAAACCGTGTTATCTTTACGGATGACGGAGAGTTTTTAGAAGACGGTAAACCCGACCAAATCTTTGATAATCCGCAGCACCCACGCCTCAAAGACTTCCTAGATAAAGTCTTGAACGTGTAATATGACTTCGAGTCTGGTACAAAAATGTTCCAGACTCGTTTACTTTTTAGAAGAAAACTTAATAACACAACAGTTGCACTTTCATTACATTTATTCTTAGTGACAAACTTTTATCTCGTACTCTTTTGACATTTTATATCTTTTTTGCTACACTAAAATCAGTAAAATTCGGAGGTAAGGAGTCTATGTACAAGAAATCTATTGCTTAAAGGAAACTTTATCTAGTAGATTTTTTGTTATGCTCTTGCCTATTTTTCATAAAAGAAATTTTTTTCAAACTTCTCAATGATAATCTATTCGTTGCAAACTACTCCGTTTTGCAATGTTTGTTGGCAATCCAAAAACAAGAACAGCTCTACTAGGTAAATAGGGCTGTTTTTCTTAGCTCTAAAATGACAATGAACATCATAAGGAGATATATATGCTACAAATTCGACATTTAACTATTACCCATTTAAAAGATTTGAAAGACTTAGTCAATGATTTATCACTTACTGTCAATGCAGGCGATAAAGTCGGTATTATCGGAGAAGAAGGGAATGGAAAATCTACTCTTCTCAAGCTACTTATGAATGACACACTTGTTTCAGACTATGTTAGTTATAGGGGAGGGATTCAGAAAAGCTATAATTGTTATGCTTATTTGCCGCAAACTTTACCTGAAAATGAAAGAAGGCTCTCCCTCAACGACTATTTCTTTGGTGATTTGGACGTAGACTTAGATTACAGCAAACTTTACCGCTTTGCTCAAGAATTACATTTTGATAGCGAACGTTTTACTAGTCAGCAAACATTAGCGACTCTATCTGGCGGTGAAACATTAAAAGTACAGCTTTTAAAAATCCTCTCTACAAATTGGGACATTCTCTTTTTAGATGAGCCCTCCAATGATTTAGACACAGACACTCTGATTTGGCTGGAAAATTTTCTTCAAAATACACCTCAAACAGTTATGTTTGTTTCACATGATGAAAGTCTTTTAAGTCATGCAGCAACAAAAATCGTGCATTTGGAATTGGTTAAGAAAAAGCAAGAAGCTAGAACAACTGTTAGGAATCTTGATTATGAAAATTACAGCCAGCAAAGACAGACCTCATTTGAAAAGCAAACTAAAGACGCAAAAAAAGAACGAGAAGAATATCAAAAAGCAATGGCAAAACACCAGCGAGTCAAACAAAGTGTGGAGCATGTCTTGCGTCATACTTATGACAGCACAGCTGGTAGATTACTAGCCAAAAAAATGAAAAATATTCTCTCACAAGAAAAACGTTTTAATCGAGAAGCCACTAAAATGACAGAGTTACCAACACAGGCAGATGCTATCAATCTACAATTTTCTACTATTACTCCTCTGCCATCTACAAAAAGAGTAGTCACTCTCAAACAGATGTATTTGAAGGTAGGGGAACGCACCTTAGCCAAAAATATAAATTTTGAACTCTTAGGGCAGGAAAAGATTGGGATTATTGGTGAAAATGGTGTCGGAAAATCTACTTTTATCAAAGAACTTCGAAATCTATTGCAAAAGAAAAAAGGCATTACGCTAGGGTATATGCCTCAAATCTATCCTGATAGTTTAAACGAAGTCGATTCTCCAATAGATTTTCTAACATCCACAGGAGAAGCTATTGAGCGAGAAAAAATCCTCACCCACCTAGCCAGTCTGCAATTCACGCGTAATGAAGTGCAACATTCTATTTCCCAGCTATCTGGTGGACAAAAAGCTAAATTACTGCTTCTAAAAATGGTATTAGATCAAGCAAATGTCTTGATATTAGACGAGCCAACACGTAACTTTTCTCCTACTTCGCAGCCACAAGTACGAAAACTTTTTACAGATTATAACGGAGCTGTCATTACCATTTCACACGACCGCACCTTTCTCAAAGAAGTTTGTCAGAAAATCTACCGCTTGACTAAGACAGGAATAGAGCTAGTCAGCAAAGAACAGCTATAAGTTTGTTCTACTAGTCAATCTTAAACAGCCAAACTTCCTTGAGCTGTCTGCATTTGGTAATAAACGCCTTTTGCTTGCATCAGCTCTTGATGACTGCCATATTCCACAATATCTCCGTCAACCAACACTAAAATGATATCTGCATTCTGAATGGTAGACAAGCGATGAGCAATGATAAAACTGGTTCGCCCTACCATGAGCTTATTAAAAGCCTCTTGAATGAGTACTTCAGTCCGCGTATCAATAGAGGAGGTTGCTTCATCCAAAATCAGGATTTTAGGAACCGCTAGAAAAACACGCGCAATGGTCAATAGCTGGCGTTGTCCTTGTGACAAAGAATCTCCTGCATCTGCTAGATAAGTATCATAGCCATGCGGCAATTGCTGGATAAAGAAATGAGCATTAGCAGCTTTAGCTGCTGCAATTACTTCTTCTCGGCTAGACTCTGGTCGCCCAAAAGCAATATTTTCATGAATCGTCGCTGTCTTCAGCCATGTTTCTTGTAAAACCATACCAAACTGCTGGCGAAATGAGACTCTGGTATAATCTGTAATATCTCTATCGTCTAACTTAATCTTACCCGCATCTACATTATAAAAACGCATGAGGAGATTGATTAAAGTGGATTTTCCAGCACCAGTTGGTCCAACAATAGCAACTTTGCTTCCTGCTGGAACGGTCATGTTTAAATCGTGAATCAAAGGTTTATCTTTTTCATAACCAAAACGGACGTGCTCAAAACAAATCGCACCCCGTACTGCTTCACTCGTGAGTTCTTCTTTTCCAGTTTCTACAACTTCTTTTTCATCTAAAATCATGTACAAGCGCTCTGCACAAGCAAGGGCGCTTTGTAATTCAGCCATAACAGACGAAATATCGTTGAAAGGCTTGGTGTATTGGTTGACATAATTTAAGAATGTCACTAATTGTCCAACTGTGAAACTAGAGCCGTTAATGATACGAACCGCACCAAATCCAACAACAATAGCATAAATAAGAGCATTCACGAAGCGAGTCGCTGGATTGACAGTAGAGGAATAAAAGATAGCATCCTGAGAATAATCTGCATAGCTCTCATTGCCTTTTGTAAAATCCGTAATGAATTGCTCTTGGGCATTAAAACTTTGAATCAAACTTTCTTGAGAGAGACTTTCTTCAATGAGCTGTGTCTGAAGCCCTCGTGTCGTCGTTTGTTTTTGAAACAGCTTGTAGCTTTTACGGGCTATAAAACGTGCAATCAGCATAGATAAGGGAGTTAAAAGAAAGACTAACATCATCATGAAAAAGTCAATCCTTGCCATTGTCACAATCGTTATAAGAATAGTTAACACGCCTACAAAAAACTGATTGAAAACCATGAGCAGACCATTATTTAACTGCTCCACATCCGTCGTCAAGCGACTCACTAAATCACCACTCCCTTGACAATCAAGATAAGCTAAGGGAAGTCGATGAATTTTTTGAATAACTGCGTCCCGAAGTTTCTGACTATAACTATAAATCAACTGATTATAGATTAAAGGATTGAGCCATTGAATCGCTGTATTGGCAACAATCACCATCCCCATTTTCGAGAGAATTGGCAGCAAATGCTGACTTGCATCGGAAAGTAAAATACTATCAACTGCATTTCCAATCAAAATCGGCAAATAAATGGTCAAGGCAACCTGAACAATCGTTCCAATTGTAGCTAGTAGGAAAAGCCAGCGCTGCTGCAATAAATCACTTGCAAGGCGTTTTAAACTACTTTTAGAATACCTCATTTTCATGCTTTTCCTCCTTACTATGTTGTGAGAGATGAATTTCTCGATAAATAGCGCTCGTTTGAAGCAAATCTTCATGTGCACCAAGAGCGACCTGATGACCTTTATCCAAGACAAGTATCTGATCAGCTGCACACAAGCTATTGGTTCGCTGTGAAATTAAAATCAAACTCGTGTTCTTTAACTGCTCTTTGATAGCTTGCAATAGTTTAGCTTCTGTTAAATAATCAAGTGCCGAAGTGGAATCATCCAGCACCAGAAAAGGTGCTTTTTGTAAAATAGCGTGCGCAATTGTCAACCGTTGGCGTTGACCACCGGAAAAATTCCGACCAAAAGCTTCTACTACTGCATCTAGCTGACCTTCTTTTTCCTGTACAAAGTCACTAGCCTGCGCAATATCAAGAGCCCACCAAAGTTGTTCATCCGTCACCTTGTCTTCCAAACCCAGCAATAAATTCGAGCGAATAGTTCCACGGAACAATTCTGCTTTTTGTGGCACCAAACTCATCCAAGTGCGCCACTCTTCAAGGTTTCTAGGACTTCGGCCATTTTTAAAAATAACCAACTGACCAGCATCAATCGTATACAAGTGCGCCAAGAGTTGCACCAAAGTTGATTTTCCTGAGCCTGTTCCGCCAATCACTCCTAAAGTCTGACCAGATAGTACGTCAAACGAAATATTTTCCAAGGCTGGACTAGCAGCTTGTGGATAGGTAAAGGTAACATTTTCAGCAGAAATAGACTGAGCACCAATAGAATGCCGTATTGGCAGTTCTGCTAGTACATCTTCCTCTTCCTGTTCAAAGACCTCTTGAATTCGTCCAGCGCTGATGTAACTTTGATTCAAAGAAGTGACGAGCATAGCTAATTTCAACAGTTCTATCAAAATTTGCAAAAGGTAATTGACTAAAGCGACTAATTTCCCTTGCGTCAGCAAATCCTGTCCAATAGCTAGATTCCCATGCCAAATAACCATGACCAAAGTGCTATTTACCACTAAAAAAGTCAACGGGCTAATCAAGCTAGACCAAACTCCTGTTTTTATCTGCCAGGTCTTATAGATTTCGTTGGTATCTCTAAACTCATGGATTTCTTTATTTGTTTGCCCAAAGGCACGGATAACACGCATACCTTGCAGTTGTTGGCGTGTCATATTGACAATTTTATCTGTAATCTGGCGAATTTTAGCGTACAGCGGATTTACCAAGCGTGACATGATATAGATAATACCCGTTAGGATGACAACCATGAGTAAGAACCACAGTGTAATACTTGGACTAATCAAAAATGCCATGATAATCGAGCCAAAAACAATAATCGGCGCGCGCAAAAAAAGACGAAGAAATTGATTGATACCGGTCTGAATTTGATAAGTATCACTTGTTAAACGAGTGACCAGACTAGATGTCGTCAAGCTATCTCGACTAGCTTTTGGCAAACGCATGATTTTTTGATATAAATCTTTAGTTAATTGACGTGTAAAACCTACCGCTGCTTTTGAGGAATAATATTGAGCAATAATCGCCACAACAACACCAAACGATGCAAGGACAACCAATAAAAAGATCATAGCATAAAGATGCGCACTGTCTTTTTTAGGGATTGTTTGGTCCACAATTGTTGCAATCAAAATTGGCACCAATAGTTCAAAACTAGCTTCTAACAATTTAAAAAGCGGACCCAACAAGGATTCCTTGATATAGCCCTTAAAATATTTCAATAAATCTTTCATGAAATCTCTTTTCTCATACAAAACTAGTTCTATTTTATCATATTTATCATAATCTAGCCTTCTCTGTGATTTGTTAGCGGATACAATTATTTTTATAGGAGAATTTTTGCTAGATGAATTCCAGATAAAAAGGAGAAGAACAATTTCGTTCTCTCCTACTAAATTTCTTTCAAATAAAATATTTATTGATGACGATTTGCCCAAGCAACATCCAAATCTAACACTTCTTGTGTTGTGTATTGTTGGCGATAAGGATTGTAGACTTTGTTAGTTGTTGCAACATTGGTTGCTTGCACATTTGGTACATCATATTGTGTCAAATTATATTGTTGAATCAAATTGTTCAACTTAACATTATAGCTTGTATCCGTTGCATAGACACCTGTTAAAGCAGCAGTTGCATTCATATAGCTGGTCGTATTACTCTTCCAAGCATAAGTGTAGCGGCTATGTTTTAAAATCGTCACATAGTCTTGTAAAGATTCAACATAACTTGGATAGGATCTAAATTCTGCATTGACATTATAAGTATTTCCTTGCCCATCATCTTCTAGTGTAGCCATTGTTGCTGATTGCCCAGCATATTGTCCTTTGATGCCAAATAAATTATGATGAGGAGCGGCTGATAAAGCAGAACGTCCAGAATTGCTTTCCAGAATGGCCTGTGCGATCATAATCGAAGCATATAAATCATTTTCTTGTCCCAATTGACGAGCAGTTTCACCAATTTGTGAAATGAACACCTCTGTTTGAGTTAACGGACGTTGGTAAGTCTCATCATTGGCACTAGCTGGGTGAACTTGCTTGGACAAAACTGCACTAACCAATAAAGCAGCGACCGCCAAAGCTAGAACTGTTAAAATTCTTTTTTTCAATTTTTTCTTTCTCATAGCTTATTCTCCAGTATAATATATTTTGATTATAACATAAAATTTCCAGCCCTTAGTTACAATTTGGTGACAGATTCATTATAAAAAACAGAGAAAATGTGTACTGACCCCCAAGAGTTAGATTTTTCTTGTCCAACTTTTGGGGGTCAGTACAATGATTCTCAGTTTTTTCTTCAATTCCTAAATTTTTTCCAAAATCGCATCCCAAGCTGCATCTAAACCATCTTTATTGACAGATGAAAAAACAATAAAATCATCATTTTTATCAAAATCCAACTTTTTCTTAATGACTGATTCGTGCTTGTTCCATTTGCCGCGTGGAATTTTGTCAGCTTTCGTGGCTACGACAATGACTGGTATTTCATAATATTTAAGAAATTCGTACATTTGTACATCGTCTGCACTTGGCTCATGCCGAAAGTCCACTAGACTGACAACTGCTCTGAGATTTTCCCTGCTCGTCAGATATTCCTCAATCATCTTGCCCCACTTCGCTCGTTCTGTCTTAGAAACTTTAGCATAGCCATATCCTGGGACATCCACAAAACGAAGTTTGTCATCAATATTGAAGAAATTCAGCAATTGCGTTTTTCCTGGCTTGCCAGAAGTTCGAGCTAGATTTTTTCGATTTAACAATGTATTGATAAAGGAAGATTTACCAACATTTGATCGTCCAGCAAGAGCGATTTCAGGAATCTCATCTTGGGGATAATGAGATTTATTTGCTGCACTTAGCAAAATTTCTGCATTGTGTGTGTTAATTTCCATTGCACACCTCTTTATGCTGTTTCTAAAATCGGCTTATCCGTTCCATCAACTGCTTCCTTGGTAATCCGTACCAGCTTCACATTTTCTTGACTTGGAACTTCAAACATAACATCCATCATAGTTTCCTCAATGATTGAACGTAATCCACGCGCACCTGTCTTGCGTTCAATGGCCTTGTTAGCAATTTCCTGAAGAGCATCATCATCAAACTCTAGTTTAACATCGTCATAAGAAAGGAGAGTCTGATATTGCTTCACTAAAGCATTCTTTGGTTCGCGCAGGATTCGCACCAAATCATCAACTGTCAAAGGCTCAAGCGCTGCAAACACAGGCAAACGACCAATCAATTCCGGAATCAAACCAAATTTTTGAATATCTTCAGAGATGATTTCTTGCATATAAGAACCAGTTTCATCAATGGCTTTATTATTTTGACCAAAACCGATAATTTTTTCGCCTAGACGTTGTTTGACAATTTCTTCAATACTGTCAAATGCACCACCAACGATAAAGAGAATATTCTTGGTATCTACTTGAATCATTTCTTGTTGAGGGTGCTTGCGACCGCCTTGCGGAGGTACGCTGGCTACAGTTCCTTCAATAATCTTGAGGAGCGCTTGCTGAACGCCTTCACCAGACACATCGCGAGTAATAGACACGTTTTCGCTTTTCTTCGCAATTTTGTCAATCTCATCTACATAGATGATACCACGTTCTGCACGCTCAATATTGAAATCTGCTGCTTGCAAGAGTTTCAAGAGAATATTTTCAACATCTTCTCCGACATACCCAGCTTCTGTCAAAGCTGTCGCATCTGCAATCGCAAAAGGAACATTCAGACTTTTCGCCAAGGTTTGAGCAAGAAAAGTCTTACCAGAACCAGTTGGCCCAATCATAAGAATATTGGATTTTTGTAATTCGACATCATCCTCTTCTTCACGATTATCGTGAAAATTGATACGTTTATAGTGATTGTATACAGCAACAGCCAATGCTCGCTTAGCACGGTCTTGCCCAATCACATAATGATTCAAAATATTGAGTAGTTCTTGCGGTTTTGGCACTTCTGACAAGTCCGCTAGTACTTCTTCTGCTAGTTCCTCTCTGATGATTTCTTGCGCTAATTCCACGCATTCATTACAAATAAAGGCATTATTTCCTGCGATAATTTTTTGGACTTCTTCTTGGCTTTTACCACAAAAAGAGCAATAAACCATCATTTCATTCGTACGATTTGTAGGCATTTTTCACTCCAATTCTATTCGTTGTTTATTCTATTTTCTCATTTAAATAAGGTCATATAAAAAGCATGAATACTATTCACCAAATTTGTAAAAGCATTCAGCCAAAAGAGCACTGACAATCCATACCGTTTTTTACGAAAAGCTTGCGTTGCCGCCATAACACAAACGACACATAAAAGAGCCGTAAAAAATCCGAAAATACTACGTTCCATTACGACTCCTTTCTCTGAAAGGTTGTGACAGTAAAGTCATACTCATTCTTTTCATCTTTGGCATGAAACTGATGAGACAGCTCCTGAAATTTCGTCATATTAAAATCTTTCGGGAAATAGGTATCTCCTTGTAAACGAGCATGAATACGGGTAATAACTAATTCATCTATTAAGGGCTCGAACGCAGAAAAAATCTGACCGCCGCCAATAATATAAAGAGTTTTTTCCTGAGTCTCATACCATTTCATGACAGAATCAACATCATGAAACACTAGAACTTGCTCATTCTCTGCTTGATATGATTTGTCTCTCGTCAAAATAATTGTCGTGCGATTGGGTAATACTCTGCGGTTCATCCCATCAAATGTCACTCGCCCCATTAAAATAGCCTGTCCAGTTGTCATTTCTTTAAAATGCTTGAGATCAGCTGGTAAATGCCAGGGCAATGTGTTGTCTCGCCCAATCAAGCCATTCTCATCTTGCGCCCAAATAGCTACAAATTTCTTTGTCATTTCCTAATCCTTTGAATTGATATTTCTATTTTATCAAATTTCACAAAAAAAGGCTGACTTTAACTATCAAATCAATACTAATTTATATTGCACAAGAAATCCGTTCTTTTATGATGTCTTGTGAAAATAGTTAGATACAGCCCTTTATTTTTTAGATTTTGAAAATCTGAAAATCAATTCATTCTCAAATGGCTAAATCAAATTTCAACTGTGGCTTAACAGGGATATAATCAACTAATTCAAAATCTTCTGCTTTAATGTCAAAAAAGTTGGTTCCGTCTGGAACATTTAAAACCAAGCGTGGCGTACAGTTAGTTGGTTCACGTTGAAGTAATTCTTCAGCCTGTTCAAATTGATTATCATAAATGTGCAAATTATTGACAAAATAAAAGAATTTACCAACTTTCCAGCCAAAATGCTTGGCAATCATCATTTGCAATGCTACATACTGCATGGCATTGATGTGATGAGCTACCAGCATATCATTTGAGCGTTGTGTCAGAGTTGCATCCAGATAAATGTCACCGTCTACACGACGTACATCAAACATGGTCTGAAAGGCACACGGTAGTAGACCTTCTGTTTCTTCAAATGCTTCATAATCCCAAAGTGAGATAATATTTCGTCGATTCCAAGGATTGATTTCTAGCTGTTTCAAGATTTTATTGATAATATCATGTTTCTTAACAACAGCGCCATAACGCAAGCCAATCGTGCGAGTATCTCCTACTTCCCAATCATTCCAATAATGAACATTGTACTTTTCTTCTAAAATATCTAAGCTATTGGATTGGTCTTGGTAAATCCAGAGCACCTCTTTGATAGCTGACTTGATAGCAATCGGCCGAAGCGTTGTAATAGGAAATTCTCCCTTGCTCAAGTCGTATTCAGCAAAAGAACCTGTAATATACTTAGAGTTAGCCACTTTCCCGTTTTTATAACGAGGGCGTGCATTTTCAGAAAAAACACCTTCAGTCAAGATTTTTCGAATATTTTCTTTAAAAATAGTATCTGCTTTTATCATGATTTCCCTTTTCTAATATTACTTTTTCTAGTATAACACAAAATAAAAATCTCCTACAAGTCAAAACCTTGCAAGAGAACATGCTTTAATATCGAATTTTTTGAGCTCCATAAATCGAATGCTGACGATGTAGAGAAAACGCCACCGAACACACTATGAAAAAATAGGGGAAATTAGTAAAGCCAAATACTTCACAGCCAATTAAAATCGGACCTAAGAAAGTAGAGGTCGCACTTCCGAAAACTGCAGCATAGCCTAGCGCCGCAACCAAGCTAACTGGAAGACCAAATAAACCTGCCAGTAGAACGCCTAGACTTGCCCCAATTGCAAAAAGCGGTGTTACTTCTCCACCTTGAAAACCTGCTGATAAAGTCAAAACTGTTAGAAGTAATTTGAAGAGCCAATCATATACATAGACGGGCTGACCAGCAAAACTAGCTGCAATCAAATTTGTTCCAAGCCCTGAGTAGCGACCTTTATCTAACAGCAGAAAGACAATACTTAAAAATATTCCCATAACGACAATCCGTTTGTAGGAATTTGGAAAAATAATTGCTGCTTTCTTTTTGCTCCATGAGAGAGCATAAGCAAATAAATTGCCGCAAAGTCCAAATAGAACTCCAAGAAACACTAATTTGATAAGAAGCGTCGGTGACAATACCAGATGCACAGAAATTGGTTGTACAAACTTTTCAAGCCCTAACGCATGCGATGTCCAAGAAGCAACAAAGGAAGCAATCATTGCAGGATACAGAGCCGTCAGTTGCATGGTTCCTACAACCAAGACTTCCATTGCAAACAAAATTGCCGCCAGCGGTGTTTGAAACAGTCCAGCAAAACCAGCAGCCATTCCTGCGACTAAAAAGATTTTTGAAGTGTTGGGGATAGAAAATTTCTTGCGAAACCAATGAGAAACTGTTGCTCCTAATTGTACTGCTACTCCTTCTCGACCAGCTGAGCCACCAAAAAGGTGCGTCATCCAAGTTGTAAATATAACCAAAGGAATCAAGCGCTTTGGGATATGTTCCTCTACACCATGTCCTACATCAAAAATCAAGGTCATCCCTTTGCTACTGCTTCCACCATACTTTTGATAAAGAAATACAATTCCTAATCCCGCAACAGCTAAAAAAGGAATCAAATAGAGTGGATACATAGAACGAATATCGCTTAAAAAGATAAGGGTTCGCCCAAATATCACATCAATAATCCCAACTACTAGACCTATAAAAATGGATAACACTGTAATAGCCACTGCTCGCTTTCCACTATCAAGCCATTCTATATCACGCGAATGTTTCATTTTAACTTCCTTTATTATTTGACGTGTTGGTCTTGATAAGCACGCGAATGTTTCAAAATATCAGAAAAAGTCTGAACAATAGTTTCTTTGTACTGTTTTTCATGTACACTATTTGCAACTTTCTCTAGAATAACTTGTTCACGTTGGATATCCAAGACAGCTTTTCCAGTCTGACGTTTATAAAGAGCAACTTGACTCACCAAAGCCATTCTTTTTTCTAGTAAGGCAGTCAAATCTGCATCTATTTGATCGATTTCTTTTCTAATTTCTACTAAATCCATAATTTCCTCCTAATTACTTTCTATCTTAACAAAATTTTTCACAATATGCTAGTAATCGTCAGATTTTGAATCTCAGTCCTAATTTTCTCAATTTTAGCAGAAAAATAACACTCAAATTGAGACAAGTTCAAATAAAGATTATTCTTTCAGAGCTAAGCAGCTTCTAACCTTCTACTTTGCTTCTACTCGCCCTAAAATCCGGCTTGACAATCCCTTTCCTTCTGTGGTAATTTTGAAAAATAAGGGGGAACGATGTTAGATTACTATTTGGAAAAAGTTATTTTAAACAAGGCAGAAGTGTTACAAATTTTGCTGGAATTTCAAACTTTAGAGATTGAGCAGATAAACACAAATTACCAGTTTTAGTGAGAAAAACATTTATCAATACTTGGCAGAGCTGAAGGAAGAATTTCAAGATTTGTTCTGTTTGCAAGTCATTAGACGTACGGTTCATTTGGATATTTATACAAAGCTCAATCCGCTAGTCTGTTTTCATCGGATTTATCAAGGTTCTATTTTTCTTCGTCTTTTGTGTTATTTCTTGCGGGAAGAAAAAGAAAGTTTTGCCTGTTTTATCCAAAAAGAATATCTCTCACGAGCTACGGGTTATCGGCTCTGCGATAAGTGTTTGGATTTTCTAAAAGGAATTAGACTTTCTTTAGACAAATACCAAGTGATTGGGCCAGAATACCGCATTCGATTTCTGATTGCTTTGTTGGAGTACAAGTTTGGCATTCATCTGTATGCGATCACAGAGAAAGAATTAGAGATTGTTTTTGACTTGATTAGCGCTTCCAACGCTCACCTCTCTATAGAAGCTTTTGAGGAAGCTACAGAAGAAAGTCGCTTCTTTTGCATTTTAATGGTTTTAATGTGGAAACGAAAGGATTTTGCAGCGGATATTCCGGAATCTCCTGAACTGACTCGGCTCAAAACACTATTTATCTATCCAAAACTGTTGTCCTTGACCAAGAACATCATGGAATCTGCGTTAGAAATAACATTTACTCAAGCAGACTATGATTATCTCTTTCTAGCTTATTGTACGGACTCCCAATCCTTTTTTCAAAGACAAATGGTCCGATGAAGACCAGCGTTTAGCGGTTGATATGGTGACCAATCAAGGGATTTTGCTTCCATTTATTCAGAAATTGCAACACTTGTTTGGCGAGGAGATGACGAATTCTCAGACCTTTCGCATTGTCATACTTTTCTTTCTGAAGCCTTTTTTCTGCAATTTGCAAAGCTTGGTGCCTAATTCCTACATTTTTCAATACGACCATCGGGGTCTGTGCGACCCACTTTATCGGATTTTAAAGGTGCTTGTGAGAGAATGGATGCAAGAGATGGGCTTAACAGTCGAGGTTTACAAGTACCACATTTATCATGTGAGCATTCAGCTACGAGAGCTGATTTATTCCCGCATGGCTCCTATTCCGCTTTACATTTTTACGAGTAACAATGCGGATTTGACAACTTTAAAGAATGCCTTCTCCATGCATATTCCACCTGCTATTGCACGAATATCTGGTGTTGACTTTTTGAATACCTCCTTGGATTTGCAGACGCACGAGGAAACAAGCATTATCGTAGCCGACCAGCACCTTTCGACTTATCTCGAAGCCTTATTTCCAGAGGCAGAACACATTCTCATCAACTTTTCTATGAACTTTTATGACATTCATTACCAGCATATCTATGAAGCTATTTATAAACTGAGAGAAGCGGTATCGGGAGTATGTCAAGGGCTTGGAGAAGTTGATGTAGAACAAATCAAAATCGTTAAAATCCGGAAAATGGTTATCTGTACAGTGCCTGAAAGTCAAAAAATACTTTTCTTCAGTTAAAAGCAATAAAGCCTGAAAAAGTTCCTTTAGGTAACAATTTTCAGGCTATTTTTTATCTAAAAATCTCAATTGAACAGCCTTTTCAGGAAATTCAAAATAAAATTTTATTATTGTTTTGAGACAGACTCCTGCTCATTAGAGACTCCTGCTCATTAGACGAAGTTGTCTTTTCAGCTGTTGATTTTGTTTCATTTTCAGCCCCTTTCAAGTCTGACGGAACTTATTCTTTCTCAGAATTGTTTACCTTATTTCCTTCTTCATCTAATCCTTTCCTCAAATCCGGCTGCACTTTTTCTTCTTTTTTAGTCTCAGAACCCTTGTCTATTGAGTCAGCAGTTTGTTCCTCTACTGGAGACGATTTAGCTTCACTGGTATCTACTTTCTTTGCAGTACCTTCTTTTTTAGAAACCTCTTTTTCTTCTTTCTTTTCCTCTCTCAATGGATTGTTTTCAATGCTTTCTCCCTTAACGGCTGGGAAATGCTGAGCCAATGCTTTTGGAATTCGATTTTCATTTAACTCCAGTTCTAACTTTGGAATAAAATTATGACTAAGATCAATATAGGTAATGGTATTGTTAGGGGTACTAATCGCCACGCTTGTGATCTTATTCTTAGATACATCTAAATTTTCAAGTGCTTTAAATTGATTCACACCTTCCAAATTCTTCAAGGCATTGCCGCTTAAACTCAATTCCTTCAAAGATGATTGAGCTCCAGAGATATTTAAGCTCTGAATTTGATCTTAAGCTGCTGTAAAGCTGGTCAGATTCTTTGCTGCTTCAATCCCTGCCAACGAAGTCAGGCGATTACCACTCATTGTAATACTTGTCAAAGCAGGATTGTTTTTCAAGAAATTCAAATTTTGAATATTTGACTCATTCACTGTCAGTTCTGCAAGCGCTGAGGTTTTCAAACTATTGATATCCAAGTTAGGATTATTTGACAAGAACAGACGTGTTAGGTGCGCTTTTTGAGCCAATGCTGATACATCTTGGAGTTGATTGTGCTCCAGACTAACCGCTTGTAAATTTGAAAGATTTGACAGAGCTGAAATATCTGAAATTTCATTATAGTCCAAATTTAAGGATTCTAAATTCTTCAACTGAGCCAGCGGACGAATGTCTTTAATTTTGGTAAAACTAATTCCTAGCACTTCAATATTTGGCAGCAAATTAAGACCTTTACGTTCCAGCGGATCTTTTCATTGCCCAATATTTAGGTATTTCACCGTTGCCAACCAGGCTTTCATCTTTTCCAAGTCCGTTTCATTTGACGGAAATTCTGTATCCGCAGTTGCATGTAAAATATCTTCGATAATCTCATCATCAAATCCTAAGGCTTTCAATGTTGCCATGCCTACCTTATCATGAGCATGCGGATCACCGTGTGGATCGAATGGTTTGGTCGTATCAATGTCACTAATTAAAGTTGAATGTTTGTGATCGCCATGTGGATAAACAAAAGCCTTCCCTTTTTCATTGTCAATCACTTGGATCAAACTTTCATCAATTCCCAACTGTTATGCCAGATAGGTCTTTTTCTTAGTGATTTCTTCATTTTCTTTTGAAGAATCTTGTGCTGGCGTGGACGGAGTTTGACCTTTTCGAGCATAGTAAGCGTCCTCAGCAGCTTTTTTATACTCTGCTGGGATTAAATATTCCCATTTGGACTGAATGAGTTGTTCATAAGAGATAACGTGCGTATGACCGTTATGGTTCACTAATAAGCCATAGGATTTCTTTTCTTGAATCCCTGTTCCATCAAATAAAAATCCATCACTTGTCGGATAATCTATACCAGCAAACTGATGTTTGTTTGAACCTGGATGTTGCGGATTAACAGGTGGATTTGTGTAATTTGGCTACGCAGCGGCGGTTGACGGAGCTTGACCATTTTTCGGAATCAAATAAGCCCATTTGCTGTTTTTTAAATCGGAATAAAAAATAAAGTGTGTGTGACCATCATGGTCTAAAATCAAACCGTCACTTGTTCTAGCCTTAATCTGTGATTCACTTGTGAATAGAAAACTATCATCTGTCGGCTTATCTACACCTGGTACTTGACCTTTTTTAGCGTTAGAATGTTTCTTTTTCACTCCTTGTTTCGCCGTCACCTTATCCCTGATTTTTGACGACGAGTTAGAATAGCAAGCAGTCAGTAAAAGATTGCAAGATAAAGCAATTCCCGCCAATGCCCAAAGCTTCTTATATTTCATATAGCTCCCCTTTTATTTAACTAGTTAATATTTAACTAGTTAAACATAACACAGAAAACACATCTTGACAAGAAAAAATAAGTCAAATAGAGAGTTTTTAGCAAAATATAGAAAAAAACAGACAACATCTGTTTTTTGTAAACTTTAAGAGGGCTGTTTTCGTTTCTGACGTCTTGAAAAAGACATCACTCCATAAAAACTATAACCGGCAAGCAAATAGCCGATAAAGATTTTAAGTGACCATTGCAACACATACGGCCAACCGTACTTTGGAATATTTAAGAAAAAATAAGCAAAAGGACTATCTTTTGCGCCTGGAATAGGCCATTTGATGACTAAACCATTAAACAAGGCAAAAGCCAAATAAATCAAAGGCACACTTGTCCAAACAATCGGGTCAAACCAACGATATTGTGAGCGTTTATCAAACAACAAGGTATCCGCTAAAAACCATAGTGGTACAATGTAATGACAGAGGAAATTTTCCAGTCGATAAAAATCAGTCGCGAGCGGTGCCAACATAAAATGATAAATGACGCATGTAATCATGATACACATGGTCACTCCGCCTTTTAATCGAAACAGCGACTGCGTTTGCCAGCGATGTTCAGAACGCGCCATTAGATAGAGCAAATAGGCCGTAAAAGCTGTGACAATCATGTTAGATAAAACTGTGTAGTACATCAGCATTCCTAAGCCACCATGCTTTATGATTTCAAGGTAGACTCCTATAAATCCTAACATAAACAATACCATGCGGCTATAAAAAATCACATTTCGCTTCATCACCAACCTCAGATTTTCTTGACAAACTCCGATTTGAGCTTCATCGCACCAAAACCATCAATCTTGCAGTCAATATTGTGGTTTCCTTCTACAATCCGAATATTTTTCACACGCGTCCCTTGTTTCAAATCCTTTGGAGCACCTTTGACCTTTAAATCTTTGATGAGAGTGACGGTATCTCCGTCCGCAAGCTGATTCCCATTTGCATCAATTGCTCTGATACGCTCTTCTTCAACGACTTCTGTCGGATTCCATTCGTAGGCACATTCAGGGCAAACTAACAGCAAACCGTCTTCGTAAACATATTCTGAGTTGCATTGTGGACAATTTGGTAATTGATTCATACTTCTCCTTCACTAATCTCTAGACATCACACCTAGAATTTATCATGCTTTTCTATTTTACTATAAGATAAAAAATTTGACAAATGAGATAAAATGACTAATTTTTAAAAGACTTTTTGACTCAATACTTAATGAAAATTACAAGATTTAACGACCTTCACTTCTATCTGCTAGTACCTTGAGCAATCAACTACCATGTTGTTGATTTATTGCGCCATACACTTTGAAGTTGGAGATTTTTACAAAGTATAAAAAATCATTTGATTTTCTATTATAAATTTTTTTGATGTCATAAAATGCTTCAATCATTGCAAACCATCTATGTCATTTGCCTAGTTCCTGAGTGCGTTTATAAGACGCAGCAACGGCTTTGATAATGTTCCCTCTGAAAGCATCTTCTTCAAGACTTGCTACTCCCGCAATCGTTGAGCCTGCTGGGCTGCAAACCTGATCTTTGAGAACAGCAGGGTGTTGACCACTTTCTTTGGCTAATGCTGCTGCTCCTAAAAGGGTCTGATTTGCTAATTGCAGAGCTAAGTCTCGTGGTAAGCCAGTTTGTACTCCTGCGTCAGCTAATGCTTCTAAAAAAAGATACACAAAAGCAGGACCACAGCCTGCCACAGCAGTAGCGGCATCTAATTGCTGCTCCTTTAAATGAACCAGCAAACCGGCAGAATCCAATAGTTCACACAACAAGTCTTCATCCTGCTCTGTTGCTTTATCTGATAAAACATAGCTGATAACACCGTCACCAACTGCAACAGGCGTATTGGGCATTATCCGGATCAACCGATGTTGTGTAGGAACAAGAGCTTCTAACTGCTGCAAGGTCAAGCCGGCAGCCATAGAAATCAGTAAAACAGAGCTGCGTTTTTCCAAAATAGCATGGTACTCTTGCAACAAATCCGCAAATTGGGCGGGTTTAACACCTAAGAAAATAACATCTGCTTGCTCAAAGACGACTTCGTTCGTGACAGGTTCGCCACCCACTTCATTCGCGATCTGTTTTGCTTTTTCTGGGCTTCGATTTGCTAGTAGAGCTTGATGATTTTTTTGCCTCGCCACTACACGCGCTAAGCTCCCTCCCATATTTCCTAAGCCGATAAATCCAATTTTCATGTTTTTACTCCCTAATTTGTCCTGAACCTTGCACAACATATTTGTAACTCGTTAATTCTTTTAAGCCCATCGGACCGCGTGCGTGTAATTTCTGAGTAGAAATCCCCATTTCACAGCCCAAACCAAATTCTCCACCGTCTGTGAAACGTGTGGAAGTATTGACATAGACTGCTGCACTATCAACCTGCTCTGTAAAAGTCGCTGCGCTGGTGGCATTGTTGGTAATAATGGCATCTGAATGATGTGTGCTGTGTTGCTCAATATGTGTGATAGCTTCTTCCAAAGAAGCCACTACCTTTACAGCCATGATGTAATCTGAAAATTCGCTATCAAAGTCGCTAGGCTCTGCTATTTCCCCTGAGATGAAAGAGCGAGCTATTTCATCCAATCGAAGTTGAACAGGTACTACCCCACGCGCTTTACGAACAGTTACTAAGCGTTCTTCTAATGTTGGGAGAAACTGAGAAGCAATTTCTTTATGAACCAGACAAACTTCCATTGCATTGCAGACCGAAGGACGACTGGTTTTAGCGTTATCAATGATATCTAGTGCCATTTCTTGATTGGCGTCCTTATCAACATAGATATGAACAATCCCCGTACCAGTCTCAATAACAGGAACGGTCGCATTTTCAACGACCGCTTGAATCAGCCCCGCACCCCCACGAGGAATTAGCAAATCCAAATAGCCTTTTGCTTTCATCAAGATTTGAGCACTTTCACGACTGGTATCTGACACCAACTGCAAACAATCATCTGAAATCGCGGTTTGACAAAGTGCAGCTTTTAGCGCAGAAATAATGGCAGTAGCTGTTTTATGCGCTTCTTTTCCGCTGCGAAGAACAACTGCATTCCCGCTTTTAATGGCTAAAGCAGCTGCATCAGATGTCACATTTGGACGACTTTCATAGATAATTCCAATCACTCCAAGAGCTACCCGCTTTTTAATGATTTCTAGTCCATTTTCCAAATGAGAGACTTCTAAGATGTCTCCAACGGGATCTGGCAACGCAATCACTTGACGAATGCCAGTTGCCATGTCTTTGATGCGATTGACATCTAAATACAGACGATCCAACATGACATCTGAAATATGACCTTTTGCCGCTTTCATGTCTTCCGCATTGGCTGTCAAAATTGCGTCCGTAGCTGCTTCTAAATAATCAGCCATCAAAGACAGAGCTTTATTTTTCTCAGCTGTTGAAGCTGTGTTAATTGATTTTTTTGCTTGCTTGATTTTCTCTAGTAAGCCTTGTGTACTATTCATATCCTACTTCCTCTTAAAATTCTGACAATAATAATTCCAATTCAGGCGTTAGTGAAATCCAATGATCTCGGTGAATTACCACTCCCTTTGGTTTATTGGCTTTCAGCATATCTTGCAAAGCTGACTGCCCAAAACGAACACGTCCTTTTCCTAAAATGCGCTCTGTATCCTTTTCATAGACGGTCACAATATCATCATAAGAAAAGTGTCCTGACATTTTTGAAATTCCTGAAACAAGTAAGCTCTTGCCTTGCTCACTCAATGCTGTACTTGCACCTCTATCCACCCAGATAGAGCCTTGACTGGCAGCGTAAAAAGCCAACCATTGTTTTTGCGTTTTCATATTTTTGGCTGAAGCAGTAAAAAATGTGCCATTTCCCTGATTTTCTGCGGCTTCGATGAGGGCTTGCTCTTTCAAAGAGGAACAAATATAAACAGGAACCCCTGCCATAGTGGCAATCGTTGCTGCTTTTAGCTTGGTCAGCATACCACCTGTTCCATTAGAAGAGCCTGCTCCACCTGCCATTTCAAGCAAATCCGTCGTAATCTCCTCTACCAAATCAAGGCGCTTGGCATCAGGATGATTGACTGGATTTGCCGTATAAAGCCCGTCAACATCCGTTAATAAAACTAACAAATCTGCTTGCACCATAGACGCAACCTGAGCGCTCAACGTATCATTGTCACCGACTTTCAACTCAGCAATGGAAACCGTATCATTTTCATTGATAATTGGAATGGCTCCTCGGTTGAGCAAAACAGAAATCGCCTGATGTGTATTTTTATAGCGCCGTTTATCCGCAAAATCATCTTGTGTTAATAAAATCTGAGCCGAGACAATCTTTTTCAATAACAGATTCGTCGTGTATTCTTCTAACAGCAAGCCCTGACCCACCGCTGCGGACGCTTGCTTGTCTGCAATTTTTGTCGGGCGTTTCTTAAAGCCCAAAGATGAGAAGCCTGCCGCTATTGCTCCTGATGAGACTAAAATCACCTCGTGCCCTGCTTCATGTAGCATGGCTAACTGCTGGGTAATCACTCTCACTTTCGTTCTCGATAAACTTCCATCCTCATTTGTTAAAGAACTGGTGCCGACTTTACATACAATTCGTTTATATTTCATAACCCTCTCCAAAGCTAATATAACACGTGGTGCTATTTAATTTCAAAATATCTCAAATTATAATCTAGTA
>NZ_KV810527.1:0-272658 GCF_001812815.1 Streptococcus sp. HMSC073A12
ATCCGGCATAGCTCAGTTGGTAGTAGCGCATGACTGTTAATCATGATGTCGTAGGTTCGAGTCCTACTGCCGGAGTTGATACATGATTAGAAACCTTGATATAATCGGGTTTCTTTTTTGCTATTTTTAAAATAGAATGCAGAATCTCGGGTTAAAATTATTATTTATAACACTAATTCAGGCTCTTGGTTGATGAAAAGCAGAGGACGAAGTTCATTCTCTTTTTTTATGTTCAAAACAATGAGAATGTATTTTTTTAAAATTTTCATTTTTAGAGAATGAGTTACACTGTTTCATTTATCGAGAGGATTGTATTATCTCAATCAAATTAAGATTGTTTGGTTTTTAGACTGCTCATGGATGATTATATTTTGTAATAGATTTCCAGGTGAGATGCCTGACGAGTTCACCTATAAATAATACACTCTGGGGAGATTACGCATAGCAATCAATCAAAATTTGAAAATTTTTAGTTCGTACTCCTACCTACGCTATGCTGTTGCTTTTATCATCAGCTACTACATCAAGATTTTGGGGTTAATATAATGCAAGTGGCTGAGCAAAAACCCAATTCATGGTCAAAGTGTAATAATCGCTTATAGCGAAAAAAGCTTAAAATCAAGTTAATTAAAAGGTTGATTTTAAGCTTTTTGACTATTTTTATGAATTTTTACCTAGACTCTCAATTTTTATTCAAAAAAAGCTTTGTACAGTGCTTTTATAGCTTCTTTTTCTTGTTTGGAATTGATAACAATCATGATAGAAACTTCACTAGATCCTTGGGAAATCATTTGGATATTAATGTGATTATCTGACAGTGCTTTAGTTGCGGTAGCAGTCAAACCGATGTGACTTTTCATTTTTTCACCGACAATCATAATGATTGAGAGATCATGTTCGATTTCTGCGTGGTCAACTTCTAATTTTTGTCTTAATTGACGAAGAATTTCTTCCTCTTTAATGGGGGTTAACTCACGATCCCGAAGAATAATAGATAAGTCATCGATACCGGTAGGCATGTGCTCCCAGCGGATATTTAGATCTTCCAATATTTGCAGAACTTTTCTACCAAAACCGATTTCACGGTTCATGAGGTATTTAGACATGTTAATACTGGTGAAATGGGCATCCGCAGCAATACCTACTACAGTGAAGTCCCTGTTGCTGTGCTTTAAAACAATTTTTGTACCAGGATGAGTAGGGTTATTTGTATTTTTAATAACGAGTGGAATTTTCCCACGGTAAGCTGGAATGAGTGCTTCGTCATGTAATACAGTAAAACCTGCATAAGCTAATTCGCGCATTTCGCGATAAGTTAATTCTGGAATGGAGTGTGGCATGTGGATAATGCCAGGGTGTGCTGCAAAAATACCATCAACATCTGTAAAATTTTCATAAAGATCAGCTTTTACACCGGCAGCAATAATGGAGCCAGTAATATCAGACCCACCACGTGAAAAGGTGCAAATCTGGTCATCTTTTGTTACTCCAAAGAACCCTGGTATAATCAATACTTCGTCAGCTTCATTTAATTCTTCGATTTTATCATAACTGGAAGGGAGAAGTCGAGCATTTCCTGGTTCGCTGGATACAATGAGTCCTGCTTCTCTAGGGTGAACATAACGAGCATCTACGCCATTTTGTCTAAAATAAGCCGCAATGAGTTTCGCATTGTTATTTTCACCTGCAGCAAGAAAAGTATCGTACAAGAACTTATTATTTTCGATAGGAAGGCTTGCGAGCTTTTGGAAACTTTTTGAAATTCTCTCTAGAATATTTGGTTTGAGTTGCAGTTCTAACGCCATATCTCGATAACGCTGAATAATCCATTGTTGGTGCTTTGTTACGTCATTACCAGCAACATAGTCTCTATAATATTTAATGAGGGCATCTGTTACCTTTGTATCCTGAGTGCATCGCTTCCCAGGCGCAGAGACAATCACGAATCGACGTTCAGGATCAGCTTTTATAATCTGTAATACTTTTTCTAATTGACCAGCAGAGGCAAGTGAACTTCCTCCAAATTTAACAACTTTCATAAATTCTCCTATAGGCTGATTGTTTAAATTATAGCAAAATTCTGAAATCTTTTCAAATTTACTTGTGCTTACTTGCTAAAGCAAATATTTTATGTTAGAATGTAACCATATTATTTGATATTCAAATAATTTAATTGACAAAGAAAATAATTGTCGGAGGCGATTAAATGCAATTTGAAAATATTTTATATAACGTTAATGACGGTGTTGCAACATTGACTTTGAATCGCCCAGAGGTTTCCAATGGGTTTAATGTTCCCATGTGTGAAGAAATTTTAAGAGCGATAAAAATGGCTTCTGAAGATGAAGAAATCCAAATTTTGTTCATCAATGCAAATGGGAAAGTATTTTCTGTTGGCGGTGATTTGGCAGAAATGCAACGAGCGGTGGAGGCAGATGATATTCAGTCTTTGGTCAAAATTGCTGAATTAGTCAATGAAATTTCTTACTCAATGAAACAACTATCTAAGCCGGTCATTATGAGTGTAGATGGACCAGTTGCTGGTGCGGCAGCTAACATGGTGGTAGCTGCAGATTTCTGTATTGCAACGGAGCGTTCTCGTTTTATTCAAGCTTTTGTGGGGGTAGGTCTTGCTCCTGATGCGGGTGGTCTATATTTACTTGCTAGAGCGATTGGTGTGACGAGAGCAACTCAATTAGCAATGACAGGTGAACCGTTAAACGCAGAAAAAGCTTTAAATTATGGTCTTTTGTATAAAGTTTGTGAAGTTGAAAAGTTAGAAACTACAACGAATCAAGTGATTAAGAAGTTGAAACGTCATTCACTTAATTCTTATCGTGCTATTAAAGAATTGGTATGGAAGAGTTTGTTTACTGGTTGGGATGAGTATGCAAAACTCGAACTACAGTTGCAAAAGACATTGGCTTTCACAGAAGATTTCAAAGAAGGGGTGCGAGCTTATGCTGAGAAGCGTCGACCAAAATTTTCTGGGAAGTAAAAAAGTAGTTGCAATTTAATTTGATATTTGATATACTTTTCTAGTCAAATGTTTTGATGGTGAAAGTTTTTTTGTTAGAGGAGGATAGATTTTTGGATTACCAATTGGTCAATGATTATTTAACATCTATTTTCAATAATGTATTGGTTATTGAAGAATCTAGTTTGAGAGGCAGTCGCTTCAAAGATATCTCTATCAAAGAAATGCACACGATTGATGTTGTTGGGAAAAATCCCAATGCGACTCCTAGTAGCGTAGCAAAGGAATTGATGGTGACATTAGGTACCGTAACAACTAGTTTAAATAACCTTGAAAGAAAAGGCTATATTGAACGGACACGTTCAGAAGTTGATCGTCGTGTCGTTCATCTGAATTTGACAAAAAATGGTCGCCTGATTTATCGCTTGCACAGAAGATTTCACAAGAGAATGGTTGAAAGAATCATTGAAGGAATGGATGCTGAAGAGATGAAGGTCATGGGAAAAGGTCTGACTAATCTGTATCATTTTTTAGAGGATTTGAAATAATGAACTATGCTAAAATTAGTCAAGTTGCTCATTATGCTCCAAGTCAGGTAGTTACAAATGATGATTTGGCAAAAATAATGGATACGAGCGATGAATGGATTTCAAGTCGAACAGGAATAGAGCGTCGTCATTTATCACAAATAGAATCAACGAGTGTTTTGGCTACCAAGGTGGCAGAACAATTGTTGAAAAAGGCGAATATCCATGCAGATGAGCTAGACTTTATCATTGTGGCAACTATTACCCCAGACTCTATGATGCCTTCAACGGCTGCACGAGTTCAGGCGAATATTGGTGCAAATCATGCTTTTGCCTTTGATTTAACAGCGGCTTGTAGTGGATTTATCTTTGCTTTATCAACAGCTGAAAAGTTGATTTCTTCAGGTCGTTACCAGAAGGGTTTTGTTATAGGAAGTGAAACCTTATCAAAAGTCCTTGACTGGTCTGATCGTTCAACTGCGGTTCTTTTCGGTGATGGTGCTGGTGGTGTTTTGCTAGAGAGCTCAGAGCAGCAGCATTTTTTAGCTGAAAGTCAATATACAGACGGTTCGCGTGGGGAAAGCTTGACTTGTGGTAAGTTTGGTTTATCTTCACCTTATTCTGAAAAGGAAGAAGCGGCACCATATTTGACGATGGATGGTCGTAAAATTTTTGATTTTGCTATTCGAGATGTGGCAAAATCTATAAAAAATACAATTGAATCCAGTGATATTCAAGTAGAGGATATTGACTATTTATTATTACATCAAGCCAATATTCGTATTTTAGATAAAATGGCGAAAAAGATTGGTGTAGCAAGGGAAAAACTTCCTGAAAATATGATGGAATATGGGAATACGAGTGCAGCGAGCATTCCAATTCTTTTATCTGAGTGTGTTGAAAAAGGACTCATTCACCTTGATGGCAGTCAAACAGTTTTGTTGTCAGGATTCGGTGGAGGTTTGACATGGGGCACACTTATTGTTACAATTTAGTTATTATGTGGTAAACACATGAATATAAATATTTATTTTTAAAGGAGTCTATCATGGCAGTATTTGAAAAAGTACAAGAAATTATTGTGGAAGAACTTGGTAAAGAACCTTCAGAAGTTACTCTTGAGTCAACTTTTGATGATCTTGACGCAGATTCATTGGATTTGTTCCAAGTTATCTCAGAAATTGAAGATGCATTCGATATTCAAATCGAAACCGAAGAAGGATTGAACACAGTTGGTGACTTAGTTGCCTACGTTGAAGAAAAAACAAAATAAAAAGATGAAACGGGGCTGAGATAAGATTCTCGCCCTCTTTTGAAAAAGGTATTGAGGTAGGCAGTAAAGTTGACTGTATAACCGATTTTCTTTTGAGAAAAGAGCAAGAGACAGTTGATTTTGCTGGGGTGGAACAATAAAATCTATGGTTGGATGGCATGTTTCACTCCCTCTTGTTTAGGTAATAGTTTGATTTTCAAAGTATACAAGTGCTTGAACTGAAAGGATTGAGCCATTACTTAAGCAATATAAAGGAAGGTATTATGCAAACACGTGTTACAGAATTGTTAAATATTAAATATCCTATTTTCCAGGGTGGGATGGCCTGGGTTGCTGATGGTGACTTGGCTGGTGCAGTTTCTAAAGCGGGAGGTCTTGGCATTATCGGTGGTGGTAATGCACCAAAAGAAGTTGTCAAAGCTAATATTGATAAAATTAAGTCATTGACAGACAAACCTTTTGGCGTGAATATCATGCTGTTGTCACCGTTTGTGGAAGATATTGTTGACTTAGTGATTGAAGAAGGTGTCAAGGTTGTGACAACTGGTGCAGGAAATCCAAGTAAATATATGACTCGTTTCCACGACGCAGGTATTACAGTCATTCCAGTAGTTCCAAGTGTAGCATTGGCTAAGCGAATGGAAAAAATTGGTGCAGATGCAGTCATTGCTGAAGGAATGGAAGCAGGTGGGCATATTGGAAAATTAACCACCATGACTTTGGTTCGTCAGGTAGTTGAAGCAGTTGATATTCCTGTAATTGCAGCAGGAGGGATTGCCGATGGTCGCGGTGCAGCTGCAGGCTTTATGCTTGGTTCAGAGGCTGTTCAAGTGGGAACACGTTTCGTCGTTGCAAAAGAGTCAAATGCGCACCAAAATTATAAAAATATGATTTTGAAAGCTCGGGATATTGATACAACTATTTCTGCTCAACATTTTGGTCATGCAGTACGAGCTTTGAAAAATAAACTAACTAGAGAATTTGATCAAGCAGAAAAGGATGCTTTTAAGCAAGAAAATCCTGATTTAACTGTTTTTGAGAATTTAGGAGCTGGCGCTCTTGCAAATGCAGTTGTTCGCGGTGATGTTGAACATGGTTCTGTCATGTCAGGACAAATTGCGGGGCTTGTCAGCAAAGAAGAAACAGTTGAAGAAATTTTAAAAGATATTTACTACGGTGCAGCAGAGGTAATCCAAAAAGAAGCTAGCCGTTGGGCAGGAGTAACTAGAAATGACTAAAACAGCCTTTCTATTTGCAGGTCAGGGTGCTCAGTATCTGGGAATGGCTCGTGACCTTTACGATCAGTTTGATGTAGTGAGGGCAACCTATGATGAAGCAAGTCAAGTATTGGGCTATGATCTACGATATCTGATAGATAATGAGGAAGAAAAGCTCAACCAGACACGCCATACTCAGCCAGCAATTTTAACCACTTCGGTTTCTATTTACCGATTATTGCAAGAAAAAGGAATGCAAGCTGATATGGTAGCAGGCCTTTCTCTTGGGGAATACTCTGCCATGGTAGCAGCAGGTGCTTTGGATTTTAAAACAGCGGTTGCTTTGGTTGCGAAACGTGGTGCTTTTATGGAAGAAGCAGCTCCTGCTGGCTCTGGTAAAATGGTTGCTGTACTAAACGCAGATGTGGCAACTATTGAAGCAGCTTGTCAAGCAGCTTGTCAGCTGGGAATTGTATCACCAGCAAATTACAATACGCCTAGTCAGATTGTTATTGGTGGTGAAGTTGAAGCAGTTGACAAAGCAGTAGAATTGTTAAAAGAAGCTGGTGTTAAGCGTCTCATCCCTTTGAATGTCTCTGGTCCATTTCATACAGCTTTGCTAAAACCTGCAAGTGATAAATTGTCAAAAGTTTTAGCAACAGTCGAATTTACTGATTTTAAACTCCCTTTGGTAGGAAATACAGAAGCAGCTGTCATGGAAAAAGAACGGATAAAAGAGCTATTAACTCGTCAGGTAATGGAACCGGTTCGTTTTTATGATAGTATCGCAACAATGAAAAAATCAGGTGTAACTGATTTTATTGAAATTGGTCCAGGTAAGGTTCTGTCTGGTTTTATTAAAAAAAATGATAAATCAGCAAAGGTTGCTCACGTTGAAGATGTTAGAAGTTTATCTACTCTTCTAGAAAATAAGGAATAGGTATGGAACTGAAAGGTAAAAATATTTTTATAACTGGTTCAACACGTGGAATTGGTTTTGCAATGGCACATAAGTTTGCGAGTCTAGGTGCCAACATTGTTTTAAACGGTCGCCGTGAGATTGATGAGGTACTCGTCTCTGAATTTTCAGATTATGGGGCACAAGTGATTCCGATTTCTGGTGATGTGTCAGATAGCACGGATGCCAAGCGGATGGTAGAAGAGGCTATCGAAAAACTTGGAAGCGTGGATATTCTGGTCAATAATGCAGGGATTACAAAAGATAAACTCATGCTAAAACTGACAGAGGAAGATTTTGAACAGGTCTTGAAAGTGAATCTTGTTGGTGCTTTTAATATGACTCAAGCGGTTTTGAAGCCAATGTCGAAAGCTCGTCAAGGTGCTGTTATCAATGTATCAAGTGTGGTTGGTTTGATTGGTAATGTCGGTCAAGCAAATTATGCAGCTTCTAAGGCTGGACTGATTGGATTTACTAAGTCTGTAGCGCGTGAAGTAGCAGCCCGCAATGTACGAGTGAATGCTATTGCGCCAGGTATGATTGAGTCAGATATGACTGATGTTTTGTCTGATAAAGTGAAAGAAGCTACGTTAGCACAAATTCCAATGAAACGTTTTGGAAATACCAGCGAAGTGGCAGAAGTGGCAGCCTTTCTAGCTCGTCAAGAGTATTTAACTGGGCAAGTCATTGCCATTGATGGCGGGTTAACCATGAGGTAGAAGATGACTAAAACGTACGAGTTTTAAGCATGTGATATATTTTCTTAATAAAGGAGTTTGAAATGAAACTAAATCGAGTTGTTGTAACAGGATATGGAGTAACTTCACCTATTGGAAACACACCCGAAGAGTTTTGGGATAGTCTAAAAGAAGGGAAGATTGGTATTGGTCCAATTACGAATTTTGATCCTAGTGTGATTGGTGTACATAATGCAGCAGAAATTAAAGATTTCCCGCTAGAAAAACATTTTGTTAAAAAAGACAAAAATCGTATGGATATGTATTCTATTTATGCCATTCATGCAGCTTTAGAAGCGTTAGAAAATGCTCATCTAGATGCCGAGACAGTTGACCATGATCGGTTTGGTGTCATTGTATCTAGTGGGATTGGTGGCTTAAAAGAATTGCAAGATCAAATTATCCGAATGCATGAAAGAGGAGCCAATCGTATCCAACCGCTCTTCATTCCTAAAGCACTTTCAAATATGGGAGCCGGAAATATCGCTATTCGTGTGGGAGCTAATGGGGTATGTAAATCTATTACAACTGCTTGTGCGTCTTCTAATGATGCTATTGGAGAAGCATTCCGTGAAATCAAATTTGGTTTTCAAGATGTTGTTTTAGCAGGTGGTTCTGAATGCTCTATCAACGAAATTGGCATCGGAGGTTTTGCAGCTCTTACAGCTCTTTCTACAAATGAAGATCCAAAACGTTCGTCTATTCCATTTGATAAAGATCGGAATGGATTTGTAATGGGAGAAGGGGCAGGTGTTTTGGTAATTGAAAGTCTAGAACATGCTGAAAAACGTGGGGCAACGATTTTAGCAGAAATTGTGGGGTATGGAAATACTTGTGACGCTTATCACATGACAACACCATCACCAGCTGGTACAGGGGCTGCTAAAGCTATAAAACTAGCCATTGAAGAAGCAGGATTACAACCTTCAGATATTGCCTATGTGAATGCTCATGGAACTTCTACACAAGCCAATGAAAAAGGTGAAAGTCAAGCGATTGTTAATGTTCTTGGGAAAGAAGTACCGGTTTCTTCTACGAAATCTTTCACAGGTCACCTTCTTGGTGCAGCTGGTGCAGTAGAAGCTATTGCAACGATTGAGGCAATGCGTCATAACTTTGTACCGATGACTGCAGGAACGCAAGAACTTTCAGATGATATCGAGGCGAATGTCATCTATGGTCAAGGGCAAGAACATGATATTCCATATGCGATTTCAAATACCTTTGGCTTTGGTGGGCGCAATGCTGTACTTGCATTCAAGCGCTGGGAGGCTTAAATGAATATCAATGAAATCAAAGATTTGATGGCTCAATTTGACCAATCAAGTCTGCGTGAATTTTCTTATAAAAATCAAAGTGATGAATTAACCTTCAGTAAAAATGAAAGAACAGTTGAATCAATTGCTCCTTCTGCAGAGGATTCAATAGTGAACACCAATCTTGTTTCACAAGTCGAAGTTACCCAGCCAACTGTTCCTCCAATTGTGGAGGAAACGGTTAGTCCAGAAGTGCTAACAGCTGAAGGCGATGTAGTAGAAAGTCCATTGGTTGGAGTTGCTTATCTTGCTTCAGGTCCTGATAAACCTTCTTTTGTTTCCGTTGGCGACCAAGTGAAGAAAGGGCAAACCTTGATGATTATTGAGGCCATGAAAGTGATGAATGAAGTTCCGTCACCTAAGGACGGTATTGTGACGGAAATCCTTGTCCAAAATGAAGAAATGGTCGAATTTGGGAAAGGTTTGGTGCGGATTAAATGATTGATATCAATGCGATAAAAGAAGCTCTTCCACATCGTTACCCTATGCTGTTGGTTGATCGTGTGTTGGAAGTGAAAGAAGATGAGATTGTAGCACTTAAAAATGTTACAATCAATGAGCCTTTTTTCAACGGACATTTCCCTGAATATCCTGTCATGCCGGGAGTTCTCATTATGGAGGCTTTGGCTCAAACAGCCGGTGTTTTGGAATTATCCAAAGAAGAAAATAAAGGGAAATTGGTCTTTTATGCTGGAATGGACAAGGTGAAATTTAAAAAACAAGTTGTTCCTGGTGATCAGCTCATCATGACAGCGAAGTTTGTGAAGCGTCGTGGCACCATTGCGGTTGTGGAAGCGAAAGCAGAAGTTGATAGGAAGTTGGCAGCGAGTGGTACTTTGACTTTTGCCCTCGGACAGTAAGAAAAGGAGATTTCACCATGTTTCGTAAGATTTTAATTGCCAACCGTGGGGAAATTGCGGTCAGAATTATTCGTGCAGCTAGAGAGTTAGGGATTGCGACAGTAGCAGTCTATTCTACTGCTGACAAAGAAGCTCTCCATACTTTACTGGCGGATGAAGCGGTTTGTATAGGTCCGGCAAAGTCGACAGAATCCTACCTCAATATGAATGCAGTATTGTCAGCAGCTGTTTTAACAGGCTCTGAAGCAATTCATCCGGGTTTTGGCTTTTTGAGTGAAAATTCTAAGTTTGCGACCATGTGCGAGGAAGTTGGCATTAAATTTATTGGTCCTTCGGGAGCGGTAATGGATTTAATGGGTGATAAAATCAATGCGCGTGCTCAGATGATTAAGGCTAATGTGCCTGTAATTCCAGGTTCTAGCGGCGAAGTTCATACTTCAGACGAAGCACTTGCGGTTGCAGAAAAAATCGGTTATCCAGTCATGCTGAAAGCTTCTGCTGGCGGTGGTGGCAAAGGCATTCGGAAAGTCGAAAAGGTGGAAGATTTAGTGGCCGCCTTTGAATCGGCTTCCAGAGAAGCCAAAGCGGCTTTCGGAAATGGCGCCATGTATATGGAGCGGGTTATTTATCCGGCTCGGCATATTGAAGTCCAAATTTTGGCTGACCAACATGGTCATGTTGTCCACTTAGGCGAGCGCGATTGTTCACTTCAAAGAAATAATCAAAAAGTGCTGGAAGAAAGTCCGTCGGTTGCGATTGGCAAAACGCTTCGTCAGAAGATTGGGGAAGCAGCTGTTCGAGCTGCAAAATCTGTCGGATATGAAAACGCTGGAACGATTGAATTCTTATTTGACGAAGACAAAAGAGAATTTTATTTCATGGAAATGAATACACGTGTCCAAGTGGAGCATCCGATAACGGAATTTGTAACGGGAGTGGATATTGTCAAGGAGCAAATAAAAATTGCTGCGGGGCAAGAGCTGCCTTTTAACCAAGAAGATATTCATATAACAGGTCACGCGATTGAATGCCGAATCAATGCAGAAAATCCTGCATTTAACTTTGCACCAAGTCCGGGAAAGATTTCCAATCTCTATCTACCTAGTGGGGGAGTGGGGTTGCGTGTGGATTCTGCAGTTTATCCTGGCTACACGATTCCGCCGTATTATGACAGCATGATTGCCAAGATTATTGTTCATGGTGAAAATCGTTTTGATGCACTTATGAAAATGCAGCGTGCGCTCTATGAATTAGAAATCGACGGCGTTGTGACAAATAGCGGTTTTCAGTTAGATTTGATTTCAGACCCACATGTCATTGCTGGCGATTATGATACAGCTTTTCTTATGGAGAAATTTTTACCAGCTTATCAAAAGAAAAAGTAGAGGAGTAAAGGATATAAGTCATGGCTTTGTTTTCCAAAAAGGATAAGTATATTCGGATCAATCCAAACCGTTCCAGTCGTGAGAAACCTCAAGTGAAACCAGAGTTTCCGGATGAACTGTTTTCAAAGTGTCCAGGATGTAAGCATATCATTTACCAAAAAGATTTGGGAAGTGAACGGATTTGCCCGCAATGTGGCTATACGTTTCGTATTTCAGCTTTTGAACGCCTCAATTTAACGGTAGATGCCAATAGTTTTGAGGAATTATTTACAGGAATTGAAACATCAGATCCCTTGAAGTTTCCTAAATATCGTGAAAAATTAAGGACTGTCCGTGAAAAAACAGGTTTGGATGAAGCGGTATTGACAGGAATTGCGACAATCGGTGGTCAAAAAACTGCACTGGGGATCATGGATTCCAACTTTATCATGGCTTCTATGGGAACAGTCGTTGGAGAAAAAATTACTCGTCTTTTTGAATATGCTACAGAACATCAGTTGCCAGTCACTTTGTTTACAGCTTCTGGTGGCGCTCGCATGCAAGAAGGCATTATGAGTTTGATGCAAATGGCTAAAGTATCCGCAGCAGTGAAACGCCATTCTAATGCTGGTTTGTTTTATTTGACGATCTTAACAGACCCGACCACGGGTGGGGTGACGGCTTCTTTTGCCATGGAAGGAGACATCATTCTGGCTGAGACACAAGCGCTTGTTGGCTTTGCAGGTCGCCGAGTAATTGAAACAACCGTTCGTGAAAAATTGCCAGATGACTTCCAAAAGGCAGAATTTTTGTTTGAACATGGTTTTGTTGATGCTATTGTCAAACGTTTGGAATTGCGCTCCACCATTGCAATGCTCTTGGCTTTCCATGGAGGTGAACAATGACAAAGATTACCCGAATTATTAAAGAAGCACGAGATCAGGCACGATTGACAGCTTTGGATTTTGCACAAGGAATTTGCGAGAATTTTATTGAATTACATGGCGATCGTTCTTTTCAAGATGACGGAGCGGTTATAGGTGGAATCGGAACTTTAGATGGTCAGCCCATCACCGTTGTTGGGATTCAAAAAGGGCGCAATCTACAGGATAATTTGCAACGGAATTTTGGACAACCTCATCCAGAAGGTTATCGAAAGGCACTTCGCTTGATGAAGCAGGCAGAGAAATTTGGTCGTCCTGTCGTTACGTTTATCAATACAGCCGGTGCTTATCCGGGAGTTGGGGCTGAAGAGCGCGGTCAAGGAGAAGCTATTGCGCGTAATTTGCTCGAGATGAGCGATTTAAAGATGCCGATTATCGCTATTATTATCGGTGAAGGCGGATCTGGAGGAGCACTAGCTTTAGCTGTTGCAGACAAGGTCTGGATGCTAGAAAATTCAATTTACGCGGTGCTTAGTCCCGAAGGTTTTGCTTCTATCTTGTGGAAAGACGGCAGTCGTGCTATGGAAGCTGCAGAACTCATGAAAATCACTTCTCATGAGCTTCTTGATATGGGAGTAGTGGACAAGGTGATTCCAGAAGCAGGGCTTAGCAATCAGGATTTATTGTATGCTGTGAAACAAGAAATAGTCGCTGAATTAGCAAATTTGTCTCAACTACCACTTGAACAACTTTTAGAAGCACGTTACCAACGATTTCGAAAATACTAATAAAAATCAGAAGTGGATTGGCTTGTACCGTTTACTTCTGTTTTTTTATTTTTAAAATACGCTTTTCTATAATATTTTCTGCTATAATAGAGAATGGACAAAAGGAGAAGAGATGTTTATTATTGATTTTATCTTGCATATTGACGCACACATTTATAAGATTGCTCATGCTGTAGGTGGCTGGACGTATTTGATTTTGTTTCTGGTGATTGTTATTGAGACAGCTGCGGTAGTATTTCCATTCTTGCCGGGAGACAGCTTACTTTTTGCTGCAGGCGCTCTATCAGCTAATCCAGCAATGAATTTTAATGTTCTACTTTTTATGCTTCTATTTTTTGTGGGAGCTTTTGTTGGCGATACCTGTAATTTCTTCATTGGCAGAACCTTGGGTTATCGTTTTGTACATTATAAATTTTTCAGTAAATTGATAAAAGAAGAAAATATCAAAGAAGCAGAAGTGTATTTTGGAAAACATGGATCTACTTCCATTATTTTAGGACGTTATATTCCTATTATTCGCACCTTTGTGCCTTTTGTAGCAGGTATTAGCCAATTCCCTGTTCAGTCTTTTCTGAAACGAGCTTTTATTGCTGCTTTGTCTTGGTCTTTGATTGCGACAGGGGCAGGCTATCTTTTTGGGAATATTCCCTTTGTGAAAATTCATTTTTCAGCGATTATTTTGGGAATTGTCATTGTCACCTTACTCCCAACTGTGATAAGTGTGGTTCGAAGTGCAATGATTAAAAAGCGAAACAATCAAATGAAGAGATAAGAAAACTCTGAGATGATTTGAAAATCTCAGAGTTTTTATGTTATTTTGGAGCAATCACTTTCACACCGCCCATGTATGGACGAAGTACTTCTGGAATAGTGACGGAGCCGTCTTCATTTTGATAATTTTCAAGAATAGCTGCAACGGTACGACCAACTGCAAGACCAGATCCATTCAAAGTATGTAGGAGTTTGACCTTGCCGTCTGCTTCGTCACGGTAACGGATTTGAGCGCGACGAGCTTGGAAATCTTCGGTATTGGAACAGCTAGAAATTTCACGATAGGTGTTTTGAGCTGGAATCCAGACTTCCAAGTCGTAGGTCTTCGCCGCAGAGAAGCCCATATCCCCTGTAGAAAGTGCAACGACACGGTAAGGAAGATTCAATTTTTGCAGGATATTTTCAGCATTAGCGGTCATTTTTTCTAATTCTTCATAAGAATGTTCTGGTTTGGCAAATTTGACCATTTCTACTTTGTGGAATTGATGTAAACGAATTAAACCACGGGTGTCACGACCGGCAGAACCAGCTTCAGAACGGAAAGACGGACTCATGGCTGTGAAGTAGATTGGCAAGTCTTTCCCGTCTAAAATTTCCCCTCGGTAGTAATTTGTCAAAGGAACTTCAGCAGTTGGAATGAGAACATAATTAGTGTCGCTCACTTCAAAAGTATCTTCTTTGAATTTTGGATATTGACCAGTACCAAACATAGAATCGTGATTAACCATGTAAGGAGGAATGACTTCTGTGTAGCCCTCTCTTTGATGCTCGTCTAACATGAAATTATAAATAGCGCGTTCTAGACGAGCTCCTAATCCTTTGTAAAAGAGGAAGCGAGCGCCGGTTACTTTTGCCCCGCGTTCCCAGTCGAGAATATCAAGATTTTCACCAAGATCCCAGTGAGCTTTTACATCAAAGTCAAACACACGTGGCGTCCCCCAACGGCGAACTTCTACATTATCGTCTTCGTCAGCACCTACCGGCACACTATCGTGAGGAATATTTGGCAAAGTCGTTGTAAACTCGGTTAATATAGCGTCAATTTCTGCTAACTCTGCGTCTAATGATTTAATTTCAGCAGATAATTTTTGCATGGCAGCAATTTTATCATCAGCATTGTCTTTATTACGTTTCGCTTGGGCAATTTCTGCTGAAACCGTGTTACGCTCTGCTTTTAAATTTTCAACCTTGACCAAGAGTTCACGGCGTTTGCTATCAAACTCTTTCATTTTATCAAGTGTTGCAGCGTCAACGCCACGAGTAGCTAGTTTTTTTGCGATGATATCAAAATCTGTGCGAATGCGTTTAATATCTAACATCAGAACCTCCTTAAATAAAAATGCACCTATGGAAAGTGTTGGAGTGGCAGAGCCACGGTTCCATCCAACTTCACATAAGTGCACTTGATTGTTTATGAAATTAGTATCACGGTAGAATTTCAAGCTAGCTCCCTATCTGCTCACAGCTGCCGCAGACTTTCTGAAAGAGATACTAGATTTACTTATCCGTTTCCTATAATTATACAAGAATTCTTATTTTTTTGCAAATAGATTTTTAAAAAATTGACCAATTGTTTGAATCAGTGTCGGTAGTTTAACGACTTTTTCATTACCGATATGATTTCGAGCGTGTTTCAAAATAGTTCCAGCATCTTTTGAAGCGAAAAGGAATTTTCCTTTATTGGTAAAGACTTCAAAATGACGACTAATTCGTTTGCCAGACACATTGGCACCGATTTGATGGATAGTATCCCAAGGGATTTGAATATAGTCTTCGACATTGGCATCTGCATAAAATTCGAGCGCTTTATCTCCAACTAAGAATTTACCAACTTTCCCTCCAATTCCCAGATAAGAAGTTCCTGTTGTTTGAAAATCAATTTTTGTATTTTGTGACTGTGCCATGTTCAATCCTCATTTATCTATTATCCTCCCTATTATAGCACATTTATTGTCAATAAAAAAGAAGGCCGAAACCTTCTTTTTGTTATTTACATGATTCCGAAGAAGCGTGCCACAATACCAACGATGAAGAGACCGATGATAATTGTGATTGGAGAAACTTTCTTCTTAAGCAACCACATGCAGAGTAATGTAAGAAGAAGTCCCATCAGACCAGGAATCAATGCATCCAGTTGTCCTTGGAGTGTTTGTGCTTGCATTTTATCAAGTCCAAGACCACTATTTACTTGACCAAGAATATCGTGCAATTGTTGACCTGTTACGTTTTCCTTAGGAAATTCAATGTACGCACCTTTAGACAAAGTTTTAGAAGGGAGTGAAACTGTAAATGCAATGTTTACCCAACGTTCAACAAGAACGGCGATGATGAACATACCGAGGATTGAAGCTCCTTTGGTGATGTCTTGAAGAATACCACCTGACATGTCTTTTGTAATTTCAGAACCAGCTTTGTAGCCAAGTTCTTGAGTGTACCACAAGAAGGCCATACGGATAAGATTCCAAAGTACGAAGAAGAGGATTGGCCCCATCACGTTACCTGCCATAGCAAGTGAGGCACCAAGAGCACCGAGGATAGGACGAACGGTAAACCAGAAGACTGGGTCACCGATACCAGCAAGAGGTCCCATCATACCGATTTTAACCCCTTGGATAGCAGTGTTGTCAATTTCAGCACCGTTAGCCTTTTCTTCTTCAAGGGCAAGTGTCACACCAATGATAGGAGCAGCTACGTATGGGTGAGTATTAAAGAATTCCAAGTGACGTTCAAGAGCCGCAGCACGGTCTTCTTTAGAAGTGTAAAGTTTTTTGATAGCTGGGATAAGTGCGTACGCCCAACCTAAGTTTTGCATCCGTTCATAGTTCCAAGAACCTTGCAAGAAAGTTGAACGCCACCAAACTTTTTGACGATCTGATTTTGATAATTGAATTTTTTCTGTCATGGTATTAGTAGCTCCTTTCTTAGTAGTCTTCTAAAATATCACCAATTGGGTCATTTGATGTAGCAGAACCGCCGCCACCATTTCCGCCTTTTTTAGAAAGGTTGATGTAAATCAAGGCAATTGCGACACCAATAGTACCCATAGCAATAAGAGTAAGGTTTGATAAAGCTGCAAGTGCAAAACCGATAGCAAAGAATGGCCATACTTCGCGAGTTGCCATCATGTTGATAACCATCGCGTAACCAACGGCAACGACCATACCACCACCGACAGCCATACCACCTGACAACCAAGTAGGCATAGTATTCAAGACACCTTGAACAACTGATGTTGGAACTGCAAGAAGAAGAGCAGCAGGAATAGCAATACGAAGACCTTGAAGAAGAAGTGCAACTAAGTGAGTACGTTCTACAGCACCGATGTTACCTTCTTTAGCAGCAGCATCAGCACCGTGAACAAGACCTACTGAAATTGTACGAACAATCATTGTAAGGAAGAGACCTGCAACTGCAAGAGGGATAGCAGTTGTATAAGCGAAACTGATACCTTTATCAGTGAAGTCGCCACCTTGTACCATGATGATTGCAGATGCTACAGAAGCAAGTGCGGCATCAGGAGCAACGGCAGCACCAATGTTTGCCCAACCAAGAGCAATCATTTGAAGTGTACCACCAAGGATGACACCTGCTTCCAAGTGTCCTGTTACAAGACCAATCAAGGTACAAGCAACAAGTGGTTGGTGGAATTGAAATTGGTCCAAGATTCCTTCGAGTCCAGCAAGAAAGGCAACGAAGACCACTAAAATCATAGAAATAATTGACATATTCTAAATCCTTTCCATTATTGAACGTTGGCTTTTTTAATTAAGTCAAACAAATCTTTTTTGGAGTCATTTGGCACTTTACGTACGTCAAATTCCACTCCGAGGTCACGCAATTTTTCAAAGGTTGCAACATCGTCTTTGTCCATTGACAAAACGTTATTGACCATTGTTTTACCAGTTGAGTGAGCCATTGAGCCAACATTGAGTGTTTTGATATTGACACCACCTTCAACAGCACGAAGTGCATCTTGAGGAGTTTCAAAAAGAATCAGTGCATGTGTGTTACCAAAACGGGGGTCTTTTGCTACCGCAATCAATTTGTCAATTGGGACAACATTTGCTTTGACATTACCAGGAGCAGCTTGTTTGATTAACTCTTTACGAAGTTTATCAGCTGATACGGAGTCAGAAGCAACAATGATACGGTCTGCTTTAGAATCTGGTGTCCAAGCAGTTGCAACTTGACCGTGAAGAAGACGTGTATCGATACGAGCAAGATTGATTTTCAACTTGCCATCGCCGATAACGGTTCCTTCTGGAATAGCAGCTTGAGCAGTTGGTGCAGCCGGTGCACTTGCTACCTCAGCTACAGGATTTAGTTCTTCAGGAAGAGCTTTCACTCCGTCCTTGGCTTCTTTGATGATGTTTGCGGCAACAGCGTCAACGCCAGCATTGGCATCCATCATTCGTTCTGTATAAGCTTGAATCAACATTGGCAGATTCAAACCTGTAATGATCGCGAACTTACGGTCAGGATTTTCACCCATTACACGGCTAGCTTGGTTAAATGGAGAACCACTCCACAGGTCAGCCAAAACTAGAACTTCATCATTCGCGTCAAAAGCAGCCACAGCGTCATTGAACTTAGCATACAAATCATCAGGACCTTCATTTGGCATAAAAGTTACAACTTGAACTTTTTCTTGCTCACCAAAAATCATAGAACCTGATTGATGAATACCAGCAGCAAATTCACCATGGCTTGCAATAATGATTCCGATACTCATTATTGTCTTTCCTCCTTATAAAATGTTTGACTTAAGTTTAAGAAAAATTTAAGACTACTTAATTATAAAACGTTTTCATGAAAAATGCAATAGTTTGAGCTAAAAAATCAAAATCTTTCATATTTTTGACAGATTGTAAACGGACAAAAATAGCAATTTAAACAATATATTAACTTTGAAAAGCGATTGGAAAAATAATGAAAGTTTTGAAAAAAATAATTCTATCTACATGAATTATTGAAGAAGAAAGAGGAGAATCAATAAAAAATCTAGAAACATTTTAAATTTAAAAAACAAAATTTATAATATTTAATTTATGGCATAAATAAACTGATAGAAAATAATTGAAAATCAACAGCTGATGAGACCGCCCCATGATTGCTAGTGCACAATCAGTTGCAGAAAAATGAAATCTGGGAAGATTACGTGTAAATATTAAAGAGTCGGGCAGAAAACCTGTCCAACTCTAAGTCTCATTATAAAAATAGTTTCAATAATTGATGAGCGACTCCGTCTTGGTCATTGGTCAGCGGAAGTTGCTCATCTGCGTAAGGAAGAAGTGTTTGGCTAGCGTTTTTCATGGCATAGCCAGTACCTGCAAAAGCTAACATCTCTGTATCATTGTGTTCGTCACCAAAAGCAATCAAATCTTTTCGCTCTACGTTCAGAACCTCTAATAAATATTTCAAAGCAAAAGCTTTGTTGACGCCTTTTGGAGTGCATTCAAGGATATTGAGCGGACCGCCCCAAGTGTTGATAGATAATTGTTGTTGATAAAATTGATTCAACTCATCCGCCAAAGCATATTTATCATTGGCATGCGTTTGCAAAAGGATACAGTTGGGATTTTTGGTAACCAATTCTGGATTAAATTGATTTTCAGGTTGAAAAGATTCTACACCAAATAATTTCGGGTCGGCAATCGTTTCATTGGGAGCTGTGATATAAAATTTCTTTCGATATTCTCCAGCAATGAAGTCTGCTTCAATTTCTTCCTTCCTTTTGACAATGTCTAATAGATATTCCTTATCTAAAGTGATACATCTTTCCTGTTGCCATTTTTTCTCAGGGATATGGGTCAAAGAGCCATTAAAGTTGATCATTGGAGTGTGTAGCTCCAATTCTTTATAAAATTCCCGTGCCATTCGATAAGGGCGTCCAGTTGTGATGACAACATGATGTCCTTTTTTAGAAATTTTTTTAATTGTTTCTTTTGTAAATTCAGATAGTTTGCTGTCAGAATTGAGCAAGGTTCCGTCTAAATCTACTGCAATTACTTTTTTTGTCATAGTCTACTCTTTCATTTGTGCTGTTTTCTATTATAGCAGATTTTAAGATGAAAGTGCAGAATTTGTGATATAATGTTTTCTTATATAATGAAGGAGGAAATCGAGTATGCGTAAAACAATTATCATTCATATTTTCTTTGCGATTATTTCTGCCATCGTTTATGCCGAAGGAATTTTGACAAAAGGTCCAGATTTGATTTGGAATATGTTTCTAGCTTTGGTTGCCTATGATGCGGCTTTTATAGCCATTCAATTTAAGAAAAAATGGTTTTTCTTACCTGTAGCAATTCTTTGGCTGATGTTTTATCCCAATACGTTCTATATGATTACAGACTTGGTACACATGCACTGGGTGAGTGATACCTTGTGGAATCGAGAAAGTCTGCATCTTTTTATGGCCTTTGTTCCAAGTATTTTCTTCGGGGTTCTATGCGGAATAGAGAGCTGGAATTTGATTTCGGGCTATTTGAAGCTCAAATGGTGTCTGGAATATTTGGCTATTGGAGCTGTCTCATTTTTATCGAGTCTCGCGATTTACATTGGTCGCTATGATCGGCTCAATTCTTGGGATCTAGTCAGTCATCCTACATTAGTCTTTGAGCGATTGACAGCTGCTTTGCAAAGGGAGCGCCTGCTATTCATTTTAGGGTTTACCTTTATTCAAATCATGTCCTTGGTCTTTTTGAGTAAAAATCAGTCTAAATAAATATTTTCTGTATAAAACATTGAATTAATTTGTTTATTTTTAAAACTTCTATTGAAATCGTGAATATTTTGTGATATTATATCCACTATCGTTCGTAAAATTTAAGGAGATTTTAAAAATGGACAAGTTTTTTAAACTAAAAGAGAACGGTACGACTGTTCGTACAGAAGTTCTTGCTGGTTTAACCACTTTCTTTGCAATGAGTTATATTCTCTTTGTCAACCCTGAAATGCTTAGTCAAACAGGCATGCCAGCACAAGGTGTTTTCTTGGCGACTATCATTGGGACTGTTGCAGGGACGCTGATGATGGCTGTATATGCCAACATTCCTTACGCTCAGGCGCCTGGTATGGGACTGAATGCTTTCTTTACTTATACCGTTGTGTTTGCACTGGGGTATACTTGGCAAGAAGCACTTGCCATGGTTTTCCTTTGTGGGATTATCAGCATTATTGTTACGCTAACCAAAGTTCGTACAATTATTATTCATGCAATTCCAGAAAGTTTAAAATATGCTATTTCTGGTGGGATTGGGATTTTTCTAGCTTACATTGGAGTTAAAAAAGCTGGACTTTTAAAATTCTCAATTGATCCGGGAACTTATAGCGTTACAGGAAAAGGTGCTGATAAGGCACAAGCAGCTATTACAGCCAATGGAATGGCAACGCCGGGCTTGGTAGATTTTAACAACCCAGCTGTTCTTGTAGCTTTGTTTGGAATTTTCATCACCATTTTCTTTGTTCTCAAACGCATTCGCGGAGGGATTGTTCTCTCCATTGCAGCAACAACAATCCTAGCCATTTTGGTAGGGGTCGTAGACCTTTCAAAGATCAATTTTGCTTCCAATAATATCGGTGCTGCTGTTCAGGATTTAGGAAAGATTTTTGGTGCGGCACTAGGTAAAGATGGCTTGTTGGCTTTGTTTGCAAAACCAGCTCGCCTTCCAGAAGTGCTTCTAGCTATTTTGGCCTTTTCATTAACAGATATTTTTGATAATATTGGAACTTTGATTAGTACAGGGCGCAAAGCGGGCATCTTTAACATTGCAGATGAAGAAGCTGCTAAAGATTCGTCTGGCCTTCAAACTAAAATGGATAAGGCATTATTTTCAGACATGGTTGGTACAACGATTGGTGCGATTGCAGGAACTTCAAATGTTACGACTTATGTAGAAAGTGCAGCTGGAATTGAAGCGGGCGGTCGTACTGGCTTGACAGCGCTTGTCGTTGCGGCTTTGTTTGCTGTGTCAAGTTTCTTTAGTCCACTTCTTGCTATTGTACCAACAGTAGCGGTAGCCCCTATTCTTATCATTGTGGGAATTATGATGCTTTCCAGCATGAAAGATATCGAATGGGATGATTTGTCAGAAGCAGTACCAGCGTTCTTCACATCTATTTTTATGGGCTTTACTTATAGTATTACTCATGGTATTGCCGTAGGATTCATCATGTATACTTTTGTGAAAATCATCAAAGGTGAAGCCAAGGAAGTCCACCCTATTATCTGGGTATTGGATGCTTTATTTATCCTAAACTTTATTAGTCTAGCTTTGGCTTAATGATTGGGAAATAGCTAGTTCTTTGGAACTAGCTTTTCTTTTGTCAAATTTTAGCAGAAACAGAAAAATTTTGATATAATAGTAGAATGTTTAGCCATAATGAAGATGAGTTGATGGCGTGGGGCGAGAAATTGGGTGCTTTACTCCAAAAACAAGATGTGTTGATTTTAACGGGTGACTTGGGTGCTGGGAAAACAACCTTCACCAAAGGTTTAGCGCGTGGACTGGGTATCAAACAAATGATCAAAAGTCCGACCTACACTATTGTACGAGAATATGACGGACGCCTGCCGCTTTATCATTTGGACGTTTATCGCATTGGGGAAGATCCAGATTCTATTGATTTAGACGATTTTCTCTTTGGAGATGGAGTGACGGTTATTGAATGGGGCGAATTGTTGGGAGATAGTTTGCCAAGTGACTATCTCAAATTGACAATTTTAAGAAAAAATGATGGTCGAGAATTGGTCTTTGATGCAAAAGGACATCGAGCTGAGAAACTGCTTGAGGAATTTGTCAATGGCTGAGTTAGAGCTAGTTATAAGAGAAGCAGAACCTCAAGACGCCAAATCTTTAATTGATTTTCTTAATCAAGTTGGAAAAGAATCAGATTACATGACATTAGATGACGCAGGGATTTTGATGACAGAAGAGCAGATGAGCTCTTTCATTCAACATCAAGCCGCGTCAGATAACCAGATTTATCTAATTGCACTATTAGATAATGAAATTGCTGGGCTTGTGAGCATTACAGCTGATTTTCATGAGCGAATTCGTCATATCGGGCAGGTCTTTATCGTGGTTAAAAGAGCATTTTGGAATCAAGGCTTAGGGAAATTTCTTCTAGAAGAAGCGATAGACTGGGCAGAGAATTCTGAAGTGATTCGACGATTAGAATTGACCGTACAAGTCAGAAATGAGCGGGCGGTTCATTTGTATCAAGCGTTTGGGTTTGAGATTGAGGGCATTCAAAAAAGAGGAGCCTATCTTTCAGAAGGGAAATTTCTTGATGTTTACCTAATGGGAAAACTGATAGATTAGAATAAATATGTTTAAAAAAATTATCTTAATGTTTTTGAGCTTGTGTCTTGTAACGGTTGCAGGACTAGGCGTTTATGGATTTACGATTTATAACCAATCAACAGATGCTTTGTCTAAGACTTATAAAAGCTTTGGGAAAGAAACAAATGTGATTGCCGCTACCAAACCTTTGACCTTGCTTTTGATGGGGGTAGATACAGGTAGTGGATCACGCTCAGATCGGTGGGCTGGAAATAGTGATTCCATGATTCTCGTAACAGTTAATCCTAAGACAAAAAAAACGACAATGATGAGTTTGGAAAGGGATATTCTTACCAAAATTAAAACCGCTGATGGGACAACGCAAGCAAAGCTTAATGCGGCTTATGCAAATGGTGGAGCTGATTTAGCTATTTCCACAGTGCAAAAGATGATGAATATTCACATTGACCGCTCTGTGCTTATCAATATGAAAGGTCTGGTACAATTAGTTGATGCTGTTGGGGGCATTACGGTCAATAACACCCTTGGTTTTCCTATCTCGATTGAAGAAAACGAGCCAGAATATAAAGCAGTTGTTGAACCAGGGGAACAACATATCAATGGTGATCAAGCACTGGTCTATTCTCGCATGCGTTATCAAGATCCGGAAGGGGATTATGGACGTCAAAAGCGCCAACGTGAAGTGATTCAAAAAGTAGTCCAAAAAGTGCTGAGCTTAAACAGTGTCAGCCACTATCAAGCAATTTTAAAAGCTGTTAGCAACAATATGCAGACCAATGTAGAGTTGTCTTCTGGCAGTATTCCGCAATTATTAGGTTACCAAGATGCTTTTAAAAATATTGAAAGTAAGCAATTGAAAGGTGAGGGTGCCACTTTACCAGACGGTGGATCTTACCAAATCGTAACTTCGGAGCATATGTTGGAAATGCAAAATGTTCTGAGAAAATCGCTTGGCTTGGACGAAGTGACTGAATTGGAAACCAATGCGGTTTTATATGAAGAATTGTATGGCAGTGCTGCTCCTAGTTCCGGTCAGTCAGGAAATGACGCAACAACTGGTGCTGCTGATTTTTCTGCGTATTCAAGCAATCCTTATGGAACAGATCAAAATGGACAGTATTATGGTCAATACGGACAATGACATAATAAAAAAGAATTTAGCGTGTGTCTAAATTCTTTTTAACTTCTTAGTTGATGTGAGCCTTCCAGATATCTTGAATTTGCTGAAGTCGAGCAGTAGAGTCTTGCTCAAAAAGTTTGAATTGGTAAGTCAAATCCTGTGAAATTGTTTGGAGATTGTCTTTTTGCTCTTGAACGACTTGGAGATTTCGTTGAATATTTTGTAGATTGTCTTGAATCCTGTCCATTAGCTCATAACTTTCAACAGCCTCGTTCATGAGTTTTTCTCTATTTTTAACAAGGAAAAAGCTGGCTGCAGCTGCACCGGTGAATAATAATAGATTACTAAGTTTCATGGTTTCTCCTTATGCTTTTGAAATTTTTTCGGCTAATTCTGCAAGAGCAGGGAAGTTTGGTTCGTGCGCCACGAAAGTCAGTTTTAAATCATCATTTTCTGTATAGCGTGGTGCTAAATGGACATGTGTATGGAAGACAGATTGACCGGCAATTTCTTCGTTGTTATTGATGATATTCATCCCCTTTGCACCAGTAGCCTTCATCACTTTACGAGCAATATCTGGAATACGTACAAAGAGTTGACTGGCAGCTTCACCGTCCATTTCAAGCATGTTGCGGAAATGTTTTTTAGGGACAACCAAGGTATGTCCGAGCGTTACTTGTGAGACGTCTAAAAATGCTAGAATTACATCGTCTTCATATACTTTAGAAGCTGGAATTTCTCCTGCAATAATCTTACAAAAAATGCAATCTGCCATCAAATTTACCTCTACTTTGTTAGATTTTGTTATAATATAAGAACATTATACCAGAATTTGGAGAAAATATGTTAGAAATAAAAGGGCTTATAGGGGGCTATGTGAATATCCCTGTTTTAAAAGACATCAGTTTCACAGTAGGAAATGGGGAACTGGTGGGGTTGATTGGTTTGAATGGTGCGGGTAAATCCACTACAATCAATGAAATTATCGGACTTTTAACTCCTTATAAAGGTGAAATTTTAATTGACGGTGCCAAACTGCAAGATAGTCCTACGGCTTATCGTAAGAAAATTGGTTTTATTCCGGAAACACCTAGTTTGTATGAGGAATTAACGCTGCGCGAGCATATTGAAACGGTTGCTATGGCTTATGATGTGGAGCAAAAGGTGGCTTTTGCACGCGTGGAAAAATTATTGACGATGTTTCGCTTGAAAGAAAAATTAGATTGGTTTCCGGTGCATTTTTCTAAGGGGATGAAGCAAAAAGTCATGATTATCTGTGCATTTGTGGTTGACCCCAGCCTTTTTATCGTTGATGAACCATTTTTAGGACTTGATCCAGTTGCCATTGCTGACTTGATAGAGCTTTTGGAGGATGAAAAGGTAAAAGGCAAGTCAATTCTTATGAGTACGCATGTGCTGGATTCGGCAGAAAAGATGTGTGATTCATTCGTGATATTGCATAAGGGAGAAATCCGAGCTAAAGGCAATTTAGCAGAATTACGAGCAGAATTTGCCATGCCAGAAGCTAGTCTCAATGACATTTATCTAGTTTTGACAGAAGAGGCGAGCTTATGAGAAATCTGTTTCAAAAGCGCAGGCAAGTATTTCGCAATCAATGTTTGAAGTATTCACGCTATGTTTTTAATGACCATTTTGTCCTCTTTTTATTGGTCTTTATTGGCTTTTTAGCTGTTCAATACAGTCAACTGTTACGAAATTTTCCTAAAAATCACCTGCCAATCATTCTTGCTTTAGTGGTTCTTTTGTTCTTATTATTGCCTTTGGGACGAATCGCGACTTATATGGAAAAACCAGATAGTCTGTTTTTATTGGTCAAAGAAGAGGAATTAAAAAGCTACCTACAAGAACAAACGCGTTTATCTTATCGATTATGGGTCTTGCTTCAAACCGTTGTGTTGTTACTATTAGTACCGCTTTTTCTTGCCTTAGGCATGCCGCTTTGGGGCTGGTTTATTCTTGTTTTTCTTATGTTGATAGCAAAATGGTTCGTATTTTTGCAGAAAAGTCAAAAATTTTACCAAGGTGCAGGGGTGAATTGGAGTTATCTCATTGCTTATGAAGAAAGACGTAAGCAGACAATCCTACGTTTCTTTGCTCTCTTTACCAATGTCAAAGGAATTTCTAATAGTGTGAAACGCCGTGCGTATCTTGATGGTTTGACAAATATTCTACCCAAAAGACAGTCAACTACTTGGCAAAATATATATTTGCGTTCTTATTTACGAAATGGTGATTTTCTGGCCTTGACTATACGGTTGCTGTTTCTGTCTCTTTTGGGAATTGGCTTTATCAGTCAATCATGGATTGCGGCTATTTTCGTGGCTTTGTTGAATTATCTCTTGCTATTTCAGTTGACAGCCTTGTACAATGCTTTTGATTATCAATATTTGACGTTCTTATTTCCTTTGGAAACTGGATTGAAATTAAAAGGAGTGAAACAAGTGATTATTCTTATTGGCTACAGCGTGCTTTTTGTGGAAACAATGATGGCTTTGTTGTTTTTCCAAGATAGAGTAGCTTTGCTTTTTATGATTGGAATTACATTGCTACTTTATTTCATCTATTTACCATTTAAATTAAGAAGTTTGGTTGACTAAAGGAAGTAAAATTAGTAAAATAGATAGGAAACTTTTTACGGAGGGGAATAATGGACTTGGTTGATAATGAGCTAACTCTGACGCCGATTGCAGGCAAGAGTGGAAAAGCCTACATGGGCACCTATCCAGATGGGGTGCGCGTTTTCGTCAAGATGAATACAACCCCAATCTTAGTAGGTTTAGCTAGAGAACAAATTGCACCACAACTATTGTGGAGTCGTCGCATGGCAGATGGCAACGTTATGAGTGCGCAAGAGTGGCTGTCAGGAAAGATCTTGACACCAGCTGAAATGGACAAAAAGCAAATTGTAAATATTTTGACACGGCTGCATCGTTCACGTCCTTTGATGACACAGTTGCGTCGGTTGGGTTATGCTTTGGAGACGCCAGCAGATTTATTGGAATCTTGGTTAGAACATGCACCATTGGCAATTGGAAATAATCATTACTTGCGGTCGGTTTTAAATGATATGCGTAGTCATTTACCACAATTTCGCGAGGATTATGCAACAATTGTGCATGGCGATGTGCGTCATAGTAACTGGATTGAGACAGATAGTGGATTGGTGTATTTAGTAGATTGGGATTCTGTTCGATTGACAGATCGTATGTTTGATGTGGCTCATATATTAAGCCATTATATTCCAGAGGTGCGTTGGAAAGAATGGTTGACCTACTATGGCTATCGGTATAATGAAACGGTATTGAAAAAATTGTACTGGTATGGTCAGTATGCTTACCTATGTCAGATTGCTAAGTATTATGAAAATGCAGACTTGGAAAATGTGAATCGGGAGATTTATGCACTACGTAACTTCCGTTCAAAATACGGGAAAAAGGTGTCATGAGAGTTAGAAATCGTAAAGGGGCGACGGAATTACTAGAAGCAAACCCACAATATGTAATTTTAAATCCTGCTGAAGCAAAGGGCAAGTGGCATGAGATTTTTGGGAATAAGCACCCCATTCATATTGAAGTGGGAAGTGGAAAGGGTGCGTTTGTTTCAGAAATGGCAAAAGCTCATCCAGAAATTAACTATATCGGAATTGATATTCAAAAATCCGTTTTGAGTTACGCCTTGGATAAGGTTTTAGCAACTGATGTTCCCAATATCAAGCTCCTTTGGGTAGATGGTTCTGATTTGACCAACTACTTTGAAAATGGAGAGATTGATCGTTTGTATCTGAATTTTTCTGATCCTTGGCCCAAGAAACGCCATGAAAAACGGCGCTTGACCTACAAATCTTTTCTCGATACCTTTAAGCAAATTTTACCAGAACATGGTGAGATTCATTTCAAAACAGATAATCGTGGTCTTTTTGAATATAGCTTAGTGAGCTTTTCTCAATACGGGATGAAACTAAATGGTGTTTGGTTAGATTTACACGCGAGCGACTTTGAAGATAATGTGCTGACAGAGTACGAGAAAAAATTTGTCAACAAAGGTCAAGTCATCTATCGGGTTGAGGCAGAGTTTTAAGGTGAAATAGATAATTGAAAGAGGCTGGGCAAAAAGTGTCCCAGCTTCTATCAGATTTAGTAATAAAGGAATAACGCAGTAGGTGATTGGGCTCTTCATTCGCTGTTCAAGCTCGGAAGAGCACTTTTGGCGAAAACTTCGTTTTCTTCATCTACAACCTTAAACAGCTTGATAACTGTTTAAGCACTCTTGCGGGGGTGGGACTACGAACTAAAAATTTTCAATTTTTAGTTCTGTCCCACTCCCTTTTCTGATTTTCAGGAGAAAAGATTGCTAAAAGACAAAAGGAACAAAAGAATGTCTCAAGCGACAAAATGAACGTTAGAAGCTTCATTTAAACATTTTGTTATAAAAACTATTAACAAAATTTACGATTCAGGACATTGTAGAAGATTGTGGTATCAATCGGATGACCTTTTATCATACATATATATGTGTGTGATTTGGTAGAATGGTCTTGTTTTGAGCTTGCTAAAAAGTAAAACGTTGCTGTCCAAGTAGCTGTTCAAGAAATTTTATTAAATAGTAGAACTTTTCTCATTTTGTTCTTTTCTCTTGTGCTTGATTAAGTTTTTATTTATAATAATTCTAAATAAAGTAAAAAGAGAAGGTTGACGATGATGAGAGAACAAGAAATTGATAAGAATTTTAGCGGTCGGCTTAATATTTTGCGAGCTGGAGTATTGGGGGCCAATGATGGTATTATTTCTATCGCGGGTGTGGTAATAGGGGTAGCAAGTGCAACAGAAAGTATTTGGATTATCTTTCTTTCTGGGTTAGCAGCAGTCTTTGCGGGAGCTTTTTCCATGGCAGGTGGTGAATATGTATCTGTCTCCACTCAAAAGGATACGGAGGAGGCCGCAGTTGTCAAAGAGCGAGATCTTTTAATGAAAAATCCAGATATTGCTAGGCAGTCGCTCTATGCAGCTTATATCCAGAATGGCGAGTGTGAGACTTCTGCCCAGCTTTTAACCAATCGAGCTTTTTTAAAGGATCCTCTCAAAGCTTTGGTAGCGGAAAAGTATGGTATTGAAGTGGAAGAATTTACTAATCCTTGGCATGCAGCAATCTCCAGCTTTATCGCTTTTGTAGCAGGAGCTATCTTTCCCATGCTGAGCATTGTCTTCTTTTCTGCTAGTTATAGAATTCCGGCGACAGTAGTCATCGTTGCTTTATCGCTATTGGGAACGGGATACACTAGTGCCAAGTTAGGAAAAGCACCGATAAAAAATGCCATGATTCGAAACTTAGTCATTGGACTTTTGACTATGACAGTAACTTATCTTGTAGGTCAATTATTTGCTATTTAATTTCGAAATAAAAAACCTTTATGAGGAGTGATTTTGATTGTAGATTATTCTATTTGACTTTATAGTCAATTCTTTTTAGAATTATCTGTCAACCACAATGCTGAAATCAATCAATTTTCTTACGATTGATAAGTATAATAGCATCAAATAAAATACAAGAATAAATTTTCTTGTATTTTCCTTTTTCTTATGCTATAATGTAGATAATGAATATGAAAGAGAGGCGAGGAAATATCTTCGCCTCTTATCTGTGAGGAGGTGTAGTCTTATCACAACGATTGTCAAATTAGTAAAAGAAGTTGTTGAACCAGTCGTTCAAGAACCGTATGAATTAGTGGATATTGAGTACGGTAAGATGGGGAGCGACCATGTTCTTAGTATTTTTGTAGATAAGCCGGGAGGAATTACTGTAAATGATACGGCAGAATTGACGGACATCATCAGTCCACTTTTAGATATGATTAAGCCGGATCCCTTTCCTGAGCAGTATTTTCTTGAAGTAACTAGCCCAGGGTTGGAACGTCCGCTGAAAACGAAAGAACAATTAGCAGATGCAGTTGGGCAATATATCCATGTTAGTCTGTATCAGGCAGTTGATAAAAGTAAAACCTTTGAAGGAACATTGCTTTCTTTTGAGGAAGATCATTTAACAATGGAATATATGGATAAGACGCGTAAGAAAGTTGTTCAAATTCCTTACAAGCTAGTATCCAAAGCAAGATTAGCAGTAAAATTTTAGTAAGAAAAAAGAAAGGATTGCTTTTGTTTTTACAAAAGCGAAAAAGACATGAGTAAAGAAATGCTAGAGGCCTTCCGCATTTTGGAAGAAGATAAAGGGATTAAAAAAGAAGACATTATCGAAGCAGTGACAGAATCCTTGCGCTCCGCTTATCGTCGCCGTTATGGTCAAGCAGATAGCGCAGCCATTGAATTTAACGAAAAAACAGGAGATTTTCGTGTCTATACAGTTCGTGAAGTGGTGGACGAAGTTTTTGATAGCCGTTTGGAAATCAGCTTAAAAGATGCTCTTGCCATTAGCTCAGCTTATGAGCTTGGTGATAAAATCAAATTTGAAGAAGCGCCGGCTGAATTTGGTCGGGTAGCAGCTCAATCTGCTAAGCAAACAATTATGGAAAAGATGCGCAAGCAAACGCGGGCGATTACTTACAATAAGTACAAAGAGCATGAAAATGAAATCATGTCAGGAACAGTCGAACGTTTTGACAATCGTTTCATCTATGTCAATCTTGGCAGCATTGAAGCGCAGTTGTCTAAACAAGACCAAATTCCTGGAGAAGTCTTTGCTTCACACGACCGCATTGAAGTTTTTGTTTATAAGGTTGAGGACAATCCTCGCGGTGTGAATGTTTTTGTTAGCCGTAGTCATCCAGAGATGATCAAACGCTTGATGGAGCAAGAAATTCCTGAAGTTTATGACGGAACGGTTGAAATCATGAGCGTTTCTCGTGAAGCAGGTGATCGAACCAAGGTTGCGGTACGCAGTCACAACCCAAATGTAGATGCAATTGGTACAATCGTTGGACGTGGTGGCGCAAACATCAAGAAAATCACTAGCAAGTTTCATCCTGCTAAGTATGATGCAAAATCATACCGTATGATTCCTATTGAAGAAAACATCGATGTGATTGAATGGGTAGCAGATCCTGCTGAATTCATCTACAATGCGATTGCTCCGGCAGAAGTGGATCAAGTCATCTTTGACAGTCAAGATAGCAAGCATGCTCTTGTCGTTGTGCCAGATAACAAATTGTCTCTTGCAATCGGTCGTCGCGGACAAAACGTACGCTTGGCAGCTCATTTGACAGGTTACAGAATTGACATCAAATCTGCAAGTGAATTTGAAGCTATGGAAGAAGCTGGTGAACTCGGCGGATTTGCTGAAGAAGTAGAAGAATTTACAGCAGTTGAAAGTCCTGTAGAAACAGAATTTGTGGAAAGTGAAGTTGAAGCAGCAGACTAAAGGAGGGAAAGAATGGCAAAAACAAGAAAAATCCCTTTACGAAAATCAGTAGTTTCTAACGAAATCATTGACAAGCGTGATTTACTCCGCATTGTCAAAAACAAAGAAGGTCAAATTTTCATTGATCCGACAGGTAAGGCGAACGGACGTGGAGCTTATATCAAACTTGATAATGAAGAAGCGCTTCAAGCTAAGCAAAAACGAGTCTTTAATCGCAGTTTCAATATGGAAGTGGAAGACGATTTTTACGATGAACTGATTGCTTATGTGGATCACAAGGTCAAAAGAAGAGAGTTAGGTCTTGAATAAGCAAAAACTAGCAAATTTACTTGGCTTAGCACAACGAGCAGGTCGCATCATATCGGGTGAAGAATTGGTTGTTAAGGCTATACAAGATAGGAAAGCAAAGTTGGTCTTTTTAGCCAACGATGCTGCTCCAAATTTGACTAAGAAAATTACTGATAAAAGTCATTATTACAAAGTAGAAGTATCAACCGTGTTTTCAACACTGGAATTAAGCACCGCAGTAGGCAAGGCAAGAAAAGTGCTTGCCATCACTGATGCTGGATTTACAAAGAAAATGAGGTCTCTTATGGAATAGAAGAGGAGGACAAGATTTGTCTAAAGTAAGATTGTACGAAATCGCGAAAGAACTGGGAAAAGAAAGCAAGGAAATTGTGGCGCGTGCAAAAGAGCTTGGTATTGAGGTAAAAAGTCATGCCAGCAGCGTGGAAAGTGAAATAGCAACACGTATAACAGCTAGCTTTTCTCAAGCAGCAGCTCCTAAAAAAGAAACGACTCAAAAGCCGACTCAATCGTTGCCTAAAGAGCAAGCGTCAGCTCCAACGGCAGTGAAAGAAACGACCGAGGCTGAGAAGAAAGTAGAGCCGAAGGCAGTAGCTCCAACGCAAAAGTCGGAAGTGGAAGCGAAGTCGGCGTCTGCAAAACCAAAAAGTCGTAATTTTAAGGCTGAACGAGAGGCAAGAGCGAAAGAACAGGCAGAACGACGAAATAAACAGCGAGACAATCGTCCGCAAAAACAACAAAATGGCGATAAACGAAATCGAGATGAACGTAATCAGCGTAATGATCGAAGCAATCAAAATCGCAATGACCGAGGAAATCGCAACGAACAACGCGACAACCGCAATCATCGAAACCAAGACAATCATCGCCAAGGGCAAAATCGTTCACATGTTGCAAATCAAAATCGCCCTCAAACGGATCAAGGGCCACGCATTGATTTTAAAGCACGTGCAGCAGCTCTGAAAGCTGAACAAAATGCTGAATACGCTCGTGGTAGTGAAGAACGTTTCAAACAAGCTCAGGCTGCGAAAGCAGCTCAACGCGAGCAGAATAAACGGAAAGAACCTGTAGAAGAATTATTTCAAGCAGCAGCTACTATCGTGGAAGCAACAAAGCCAGCTCCACAGCCCCAAGTTGCTCCTGAAGCGAGTCAAACTCCCGCAGTTGACACTCGTCGTAAAAAACAAGCCCGGCCAGACAAGAAGCGCGATGACTTTGATCGTGAAGAAGATGGTCCAAGAAAACAACAAAAGAATCGAAGCAGTCAAAATCAAGTGAGAAATCAAAAAAATAGTAATTGGAATCATAACAAGAAAAATAAAAAAGGCAAGAATAATCGGAACAATAACCAAACTCCAAAACCGGTTACAGAACGCAAGTTCCATGAATTGCCAAAAGAATTTGAATATACAGAAGGCATGACCGTTGCAGAAATTGCAAAACGGATTAAACGTGAACCAGCCGAAATTGTCAAGAAACTCTTTATGATGGGGGTTATGGCAACGCAGAATCAATCGTTGGACGGCGATACTATTGAACTTCTGATGGTAGATTATGGCATTGAAGCACATGCTAAAGTTGAAGTCGATAATGCAGATATCGAACGTTTCTTTGTGGATGATGATTATCTTGATCCAGATGCCTTGGTAGAGCGTCCGCCAGTTGTGACCATCATGGGACACGTTGACCATGGGAAAACAACACTTTTGGATACCTTGCGTAATTCTCGTGTTGCTACAGGTGAAGCAGGTGGGATAACACAACATATTGGTGCTTACCAGATTGAAGAAAATGGTAAGAAAATTACCTTCCTTGATACACCAGGGCATGCGGCCTTTACTTCTATGCGGGCGCGCGGTGCTTCTGTCACAGATATTACGATTCTTGTCGTAGCAGCAGATGATGGAGTCATGCCTCAAACAATTGAAGCGATTAACCATTCAAAAGCAGCTAATGTGCCAATTATTGTAGCGATTAACAAGATTGATAAGCCAGGTGCTAATCCTGAGCGGGTTATCGGTGAATTGGCTGAATATGGCGTTATGTCAACTGCTTGGGGCGGTGATTCTGAATTTGTTGAAATCTCAGCGAAGTTCAACCAAAATATTGATGAACTGCTCGAAACCGTTCTCCTTGTAGCTGAAATTCAAGAGCTAAAAGCTGATCCAAAGGTTCGCGCAATTGGTACAGTAATCGAAGCGCGCTTGGATAAAGGAAAAGGTGCAGTTGCAACCTTGCTCGTTCAACAAGGTACTTTGAATGTGCAGGATCCAATCGTTGTCGGAAATACCTTTGGACGTGTACGTGCCATGACCAATGACCGTGGACGCCGAGTGAAAGTTGCGGGGCCATCGACACCAGTATCTATCACAGGTTTAAATGAAACACCAATGGCTGGTGACCATTTTGCCGTATATGAAGATGAAAAAGCAGCGCGTGCAGCTGGTGAAGAACGTGCAAAACGTGCTCTCATGAAACAACGTCAAGCAACGCATCGTGTTAGTTTGGAAAATCTCTTTGATACCCTTAAAGCTGGTGAAGTCAAGTCTGTCAATGTCATTATCAAAGCAGACGTGCAAGGTTCTGCCGAAGCCTTGACAGCTTCCCTTCAGAAGATTGAAGTGGAAGGTGTTAAAGTAACAATTGTTCACTCAGCAGTTGGTGCGATTAACGAATCAGATGTTACTCTTGCGGAAGCTTCCAATGCCTTTATCATTGGTTTCAATGTTCGTCCTACTCCACAAGCTCGTCAACAAGCTGAAGCGGATGACGTCGAAATGCGTCTTCACAGTATCATTTATAAAGTGATTGAAGAAGTAGAAGACGCCATGAAAGGGATGCTTGATCCAGAATTTGAAGAAAAAATTATTGGCGAAGCTGTCATTCGTGAAACCTTCAAGGTTTCTAAAGTCGGTACCATCGGCGGATTTATGGTGGTTAGCGGTAAAGTAACTCGTGATTCTAAGGTTCGTGTCATTCGTGATGGTGTTGTCATCTTTGATGGTGCGCTTGCTAGCCTCAAACATTATAAGGATGATGTGAAAGAAGTCGGAAATGGGCAAGAAGGTGGTCTTATGGTTGAGAACTACAATGACATCAAGGTAGACGACATGATTGAAGCCTACATCATGGAAGAAATCACAAGATAAGATATGAATGGAAGAGAGACAGACTATGATTTATTGAAGTCTGCCTCAACCTTTTTCTAAAGTAAGTGAAAGGAGATATCATGGCAAATCAATTTCGTGTGGATCGTGTGGGCATGGAAATCAAACGTGAAGTCAATGAAATTTTGCAAAAAAAAGTTCGTGATCCGCGTGTTCAAGGAATTACCATTACAGATGTGCAAATGTTGGGCGACTTGTCAATGGCAAAAGTATACTACACGCTGATGAGCAACCTTGCTTCTGAACAAGAAAAAGCTCAGACCGGTTTAGAAAAGGCGAAGGGAACCATCAAACGTGAATTGGGTCACAACTTGAAGATGTATAAAATTCCTGATTTGACATTTATCAAGGATGAATCGATTGAATATGGGAACAAAATTGACCAAATGATCCGCGATTTAGAACAAAAATAAAACGTGATTTTAGCTATATCAATATATTTAAAAAGAAAGGAAATTCTATTTTTCTTTCTTTTTTTGATAAAAATGCTAAAAAGGCTTGTTACTTTTACACTTATCCTTTAAAATAGAAAAGGAGATAATCCGCTACAGATTTTTCGGAGGAGAAAAGATGTCCATCAATTGGCAGCAAATTATATTTAGCTTCTTAGGCGGTTTAGGACTTTTTCTATATAGTATTCGAATGATGGGAGAAGGCTTGCAGCAGGCTGCAGGTGATCGGCTTCGTTATTTTATTGATAAATATACAAGCAATCCATTTTTTGGCGTTCTAGTTGGGATTGGTCTAACAGCTCTGATTCAATCAAGTTCGGGTGTGACAGTTATTACGGTTGGACTGGTAAGCGCTGGACTATTGACTTTGAAGCAAGCGATTGGTATTGTCATGGGAGCCAATATCGGAACGACAGTGACCTCCTTTATTATTGGTTTTAAGCTAGGTGATTATGCCTTACCCATTCTCTTTTTAGGAGCAGTCTGTCTCTTCTTTACCAAAAAGCGCTCTATCAATAATATTGGTCGTGTCTTATTTGGGGTCGGGGGGATCTTCTTTGCTTTGAATTTGATGAGTGGTGCTATGGAGCCATTGAAAAATTTAGATGCTTTTCGTGAGTATATGATAAAGTTGAGTGGAAATCCAGTTCTAGGTGTATTTGTAGGGACAGGTATTACCTTGTTGATTCAAGCCTCATCAGCAACTATTGGTATTCTACAAAATTTATATGCGAGCGGCTTGATTGAGTTAAAGGGAGCTTTGCCAGTCCTTTTTGGGGATAATATCGGGACAACGATTACAGCGATTATTGCATCATTAGGAGCCAATATTGCTGCTAAACGTGTGGCAGGTGCCCATGTCACTTTCAATGTGGTCGGTACCGTTTTATGCTTGATCGTTTTAGGTCCATTTACGAGCTTAATTCAGTGGTTTCAAGCAGCATTCCATTTAAGCCCAGAAATGACCATCGCCTTTGCTCACGGAACTTTTAATGTTACTAATACCATTATTCAATTTCCATTTATTGGCTTGTTAGCTACCTTGGTAACAAAACTGATTCCAGGTGAAGATGAAGTTGTGAAATATGAACCGCTTTATTTAGATCCGATTTTAATCAAACAAGCTCCGTCTTTGGCGCTTGGAAATGCTAAAAAAGAATTGCTTCATTTAGGACGTTATGCGATGCGTTCATTTGAGTTGGCTTATGATTATATTGTGAACAATACTGAAAAGTCAGCAGACAAGGGACACAAGGTAGAAGAAGCAATCAATAAAATTGATGAAGATCTCACACGTTACCTCATTGATTTATCTAGTGAGCCTCTTAGCCAAAAAGAAAGTGAAGTGCTGACAAATATTTTGGATTCATCTCGAGATTTAGAAAGAATCGGGGACCATGGTGAAGCGCTGATTAATTTGACTGATTATATCCGTCGGAAAAAGGTGGAATTTTCTCCAGCAGCTTTGCAAGAGTTGGAATTGATTTATAACATGACTTTGACTTTCATTAAAGAATCCCTGGCTTCTGTAGAAAATAATGACATTGAGTTGGCGGATAGCTTAGTAACTAAGCATGAAGCGATTGATAAAATGGAACGAAAGCTACGGAAAACGCACATTCATCGTCTGAATAGAGGAGAATGCTCGACACAAGCAGGCGTAAACTTTATTGATATCATCTCTCACTATACGAGAGTAGCGGATCACGCCATGAACTTGGCGGAAAAGGTCCAAGCGGAACAAATATAATCATGAGAAACAAACTGCTGGTGCAGTTTGTTTTTTTTGTACCCTACTTATCTTGCATGATCAAGTAGAAAGTTTATTAATAATGGCTCTGTGAGATCAAGTTTGGTACACAAGAAAAAGTGGAACATCTGTGCTGTAATACTAGCTTGACTTTGCTATCAATCCAATGTGATAGAGCAAATAGAGGTTGAATAGAACTTGAAAGATGTCACAGTTTATCTTTATCAAAACTTACAAACTCTAAACCAGTTCATCAAGAAGAAAAATACAAATTTCGAAATATACTTTTTATTTTTGATTAAATCTTTCTTGTAAAATTGCATTTGTTAAACTATTCGAACCTCTTATTGCTGGCTATCAGTAGATTGTGGGTATTGAATTAAAAAAAGTTTTAGTATGTTCTATAAGCCAGACTCATGTTTTTTGATGAGAATATTATTGTGATGGGGAGATTGTCATAACTAGTTTATTAAGGATGTTCGGAAACTAGTCATATAAAAAGCCAATCCTCATAAAGCGAGGAATGGCTGGTTGTTTAATTTATTATTAGAACAATATGTATTGAAAGTTAATTTAGCTGCTATGTACTGTATACATACATGATGTGAGAGAAGCTAAACATTAGCTCCTACTGAATTATTCAAAAGTAACCTTAATTGGTACTTTGGCTATGGTTTCTGTGATATCATAAATGACTTCTAAATTGCATTCTAAAACTTTTGGCTTAGTAATACTAGCTGCTTCTAAAGCATTTATTGGTAATTTAATACTACCTTCAGAAGCAGCAGAAGCTTTTAAGGTATCAGAACAAATGATAATTTTATGGTCATCACTATTAGAAATATTATTGACTTTACCATTACGAGTTTGCACTTCATATTCCTTATTGGAAGTATTTTTATAAGCTAGTTTAAGAGTATATTCATAATCATCTTTTTCCAGCCCTTTATAGGTGGCCGTAAGACCTTTGATTTCATAAATAACTGTATCAGTAGCTGTGGTAGAAAATTCAACAACTTTTGATTTTTGTTCTGCTTTTTGACTAGAACTAGTCTTGGGTACTTCAGAAGATGATGTGTTTGTTGATTTCTTATTATTACCACAAGCAGTTAAAAACAGAATAGCAAGTAAGGAAAAACAACTGTAAAGACTTTCTTTTTCATGGTACACCTCCAAAGATAAGTGTGCTAGGTGAAGACTAAAGTCATTTAAAGCTGATTTGTCTCTTCTAAATTTGAATTTGGAATCAGCTCCTTGTGACAACAATCAACACAAAATACTTTTCCCCACTTTTATTATATCATTATACAAATAATTATTCAATAAAAGATAGAACATAAATACTTAAATAAGGTAGTAACCGGAAAGTCGAATATAAACTTGATGGTTTAGGTTGAGTGCCTTAATTGATTCATTTGACAGAAATTATCTATTTAGTACTAAAAATATGAAAACAACAAGAAAAAACAAGACGACTATAAGGTTGGTCTGAATTTAATATCGAAAAATATCTAGCAAACAAGACTTGCAAATGGAATGAGTACTAGTATATATCCTAAAATAAGCAGCATCAAAGTAAGCTCTTGCCAATATGGAATTTAGATCACTCTTTTAAACGAAGTGTACTACAAGTTTGTTAAATGGACAGTATAGAAAATAGTATAAACAGTAGTGTTTATACAATCACTTAAAATCTAGCAAGATAGGTCTATACCATTTACAAAAAGAAAAGAAAGCGATATAATGAAAGAGACATAATGAACAATGCGAGAGTGATTTAAAATACCATTTACAGTTGTCTAAAGTGACAGCTTATATAAACTCTCACTGAAAGAAGGAGGTTTTATTATGCCTAAATATATTCAAGCAGATCGATTTTTCTATCCCCATGGTATCCGTCAAGGTGGCTACTTGGAAATCACAGATGGTAAATTTGGCAAATGGACGAAAGCTATTCCGGCAGGTGCGGATGTGATAGATTATACAGGTTATTCTATCGCACCGGGACTGGTGGATACCCATATTCATGGTTTTGGCGGTGTCGATGTCATGGATAACAATATCGAGGGCACCCTTCATACGATGAGTGAAGGTCTCTTGACGACGGGGGTGACTAGTTTTCTGCCAACGACTTTGACTTCAAGCTATGAACAACTCTTAGCTGTGACAGAAAATATCGGTGCTCATTATCAGGAAGCGACAGGTGCTAAGATTCGTGGCTTATATTTTGAAGGTCCGTATTTCACAGAAAAATATAAAGGAGCCCAAAATCCAATTTACATGAAAAATCCTCGAATGGATGAATTTCGTGCTTGGAAAAAAGCATCGAATGGTTTGCTCAATAAAATCGCTTTAGCTCCAGAACGAGAAGGTGTTGAAGATTTTGTTCGAACCATTACTGATGAAGGCGTAACAGTTGCACTTGGGCACTCAAATGCAACTTTTGATGAAGCTAAAGTTGCGGTAGATGCTGGCGCTAGTGTCTGGGTTCATGCCTATAATGGTATGCGTGGTCTGACTCACCGTGAGCTGGGCATGGTCGGCGCTATGTACGAGCTGCCACACACTTATGCTGAGCTGATCTGTGATGGACACCATGTGGATCCAAAGGCTTGTGACATTTTGATGAAGCAAAAAGGTCATGAACATATTGCCCTCATTACCGACTGTATGACAGCTGGTGGATTAGAAGCTGGCGATTATATGCTGGGTGAATTTCCGGTTGTAGTGGAAAATGGCACTGCTCGACTCAAATCAACAGGCAACCTAGCCGGTTCTATCTTGAAATTAAAAGATGGTCTAAAAAATGTTGTAAAATGGGGGATTGCTAATGCGCACCAAGCTGTTATGATGGCGACGCTCAATCCAGCAAAATCCGTTCATATTGATGATGTTTGTGGTCAAATCAAAGAAGGTCACGATGCGGACTTTATCGTTTTGGACAATGATTTAGAACTCGTTGCAACTTATCTTGATGGTGAAAAACGATACGAAGCTAAATAGAATCTTTTTATCTTGAAAGAGTTGGAAAACCGACTCTTTTCATTTTACTTTTTAAAATACATGTAGTTAAGAAAAGGTTTTTAAGGATTTGAATTGCAATAAGAGGCGTGATATAATGAGGTTATCTGAGTCGTATGCTCATGATTGTAGTTGGCATAACTTTTATTACTTATAGTTTTCTCGGCAGGGGAATGGCACCAACCAAGGAGAATGTCTTTAAACCCAAATCCTTGAAAAAGAAAGCTAAGAAATAGATTTTTTGTTGGAAGGGGTAGTTGACTGGGCTGCCTGCTTGCTTAATAAAGGAGACGGAGATGGAACGTTATCAATTAAACAATGGTGTAGAGATTCCGGTTTTGGGCTTTGGAACTTGGAAGGCTCAGGATGGTGAAGAGGCCTATCAGGCAGTGCTGACAGCACTTGAAGCAGGCTACCGGCACATTGATACTGCAGCTGTTTATAAGAATGAGGGAAGTGTGGGTCGTGCAATCAAAGACAATGGTATACCGCGGGAAAAGCTCTTTATTACGACCAAGCTCTGGAATGGTAATCATACTTATGAGGAGACTCAAGAAGCTTTTGCCCGCTCCTTAGAGCGTTTGGGGCTGGACTATCTGGACCTCTATCTTATCCACTGGCCCAATCCAAAACCTCTGCGGGAGCAGGAAGCTTGGAAGGAGCGCAATCGGGAGGTTTGGCGGGCTATGGAAGACCTCTATCGGGAGGGGAAAATCCGAGCTATCGGTGTCAGCAATTTCCTGCCTCACCACCTAGAGCCTCTGCTTGAGACAGCGCGTATTTTGCCCGCGGTCAATCAAATTCGTCTGGCGCCTGGTGTCTATCAGGCTGAAACAGTGGACTATTGTCGTAAGCATGATATTCTCCTAGAGGCTTGGGGTCCCTTCGGTCAAGGGGAACTTTTCCGCAATGAAGAAGTCAAGGCTGTGGCCGATAAATACGGCAAATCTGTCGCCCAAATCGCTCTGGCTTGGAGCCTGCAAGAGGGCTTCCTGCCCCTGCCCAAGTCGGTTACGCCTGAGCGAATCAAGAGCAATCTGGACTGCTTTGACATTACCCTCAGTCCAGCAGACCTAGAAGTGTTGAAAAACATTCAAGGTCTTGAAGGCGGCGCTCCAGATCCAGATAAGATGGATTTTTAGATGATGATTGACTGAAACTGTAATCAAAACTTTCTCTTCTGTGCGATAAAGAAATCAAAGGGCTGATTGAGGAGGTTATTGAGCTACTGGGAGTGGGAAGATAAGGAAGAAAAGAAGCAGTCAAGGCTTCAGTCAATATCATTTATCAACGTCCTACTCCAATCTAGGAGTCGAATCGTCTTCCTTACTAAAATTTGGAGGGAATCTAGCTTTCAGATAGTCCTATTTATGAAAATTTCCAAATAATCTATCCCTCGAATGACAGGATTTACTAAAATTGATTGGCATTCTATGTCTAGGATGACACTAATCACTAAAGTTTCTAGGTATTCTAAGTCTTGAATGATCGGATGATTCGTTTTTTATAGACAAATAGTCCCCGTCGGAAGGTTTACTAGCAATCAGATGGGGATTTTTGCTGCCTTTTTTCTTTGAAAAAGAGAAAAATGCCTTTTCGGAGCTTAAAAACAACATTTCAGAGTAGCCTTGCCAAAGATTTATCACCACATGCTATACTTGTTTTATCATATTTGAGGAAAGGATTATTATGACAAAAACCTACACCATTCGCCCCCTGCCTTACAGCAACTTTACTAACCGTGAGTTTGAGAGCTTGATGACGGACTCTCATCAGGTTCTTACTAGCTTTGCCAAGTCCTACAAGGATGAGGCTATGTATGATGAGCATCTTGAAGTCTTTGACAGTAAGCTGGAGCAATTCCAAGCCCAGTTGGCCAGCGTAGAAAATAAACAAACCTTGAGTCTAGCAGAAGTGGATAAGGAGCGGGACAGTGCCCTAGTCGGACTGTTTACCTTGCATAGGGGCTTTGCCAAAATCAAGGAGCCCAATCTCAAAGCTGCCCACGAAACCCTAACGTCAGTCCTTGCGAAGTATAAGGACATCACCAAGCATACCAACGATGTCGCAACTGCTGAAATCAAGAGTCTCCTCAAAACCCTCAAGGAGGAACCTTATGATGCAGCAGTGACTACCTTGGGTCTTCTGCCGATGCTTACCGCCGTGGCAACAGCTCAGGAAGACTATGACCGGGCAGAAACTCTGGCGCGTGCAGCCAAGTCCAGCAAAGAAGTCGGCAAAACCAAGCAGTTGCGTACCGAGCTCTCCCGTATCTATGACCTCTTTATGCGCTATACCGCAGCCTCCGCAGAAGCCTATCCCGAAAAACTCCACTTTGCTAAACTCCTCAAAGACCTCAACACCATCCGCGACAGCAAGCGCCGCCTATCCAGTCCAAGCAAGAAAGCAAAAACGGAACAAGTGGCAGAGATGGCAGGGTAAAGTTAATCCCTTAGAATGATTTCTAGGGGATTTTTGGTGGTTTCGTGGTTTTTTCTATCAAAAGAAACCTACACAAACTTGATGAAACTGCAGGTGAGTGAAAAATGGGAAGCGAATTATTATGAACGAAGAAAAATTATTGGGAAATATATCATTTATACTTTCTATTACAAGAAACGATGGAAGCAAAGCAAATTTTATATATAATAACTAATTTTACCGACGATTTTGATAATTCTGAGATATTCATACCACTTTTCCCGTTTTTATCATCAATTTGTTTAGGCTGGATTGAGAAGTTTCAAGAACAAGGAATCATTTTAGAATTACCAAACATCAGAGATGTAAACTTTGTAACCATGATGAAAAAAATTAGAATTGGCGTGAAGCTCTATTCTGATAATAAATTTGCAAAAGCTTGTAATAAGTTAAGTAATAGTGCGGTTGAAAGAAAGCGCCTATTAGAGTCGAACTATAATTTTTATCAAGAATTTTTTGTTTATTGCTTTGTGCAGCACGATTTGGGAGTTTTACTATTGATGATATTCCTTATGGAAACATTAGTCAAATGAGTATATATTTTGAGGTTAAATAAATTTACAACTATAGAAAAGTGAGAACAAGAAATAGAACCAATTTTTATTGATTATTCTCGTGATCTGTCTGCTTTTATCAATTCGGTCACTTCAAATTTTGAAAAAGATTTTAATTTAGATCCAGCAATGAAACTAGATATTTCAAGTTGTAAATTAAGACATATTGATAAGTTTTTAATGGATAACAGAAGGCAAGATATTTTACTAGGGAATCTGCCACTTGAAGTTCAATTACAGTTATTCAATATTCTATGTCAGAACAATTTTCTAAATAGCTTATTCCCGAAAGTATTCTAAAATAAAGGTAATATATTCTATCGTTCAAAAATCCAATCTTATCTAGTTAGCGTCAATTCTTTAGCAAAAATTCTAAGTAAATATTCCAAAAGTATTAATTCTGGTTTAGCAGAAAAAATACAAAGGACAAGGTAAAAAATAGATTTGAAAACTTTAGTGAAGAGTGCAAGAAAGAAAAATTAGACACTTTTGTTGACTTTTTTTGATACCCAATGTAAAATAAAATATTTTCCTTTTACAAATTTCCTATTTCTTGCTATAATGTTTTGTATGAAAGAAGTCTCATGCAATTACTTGCTAGCGAGTCTGGGATGGTGGAAGCCAGATAAGAGCTGAATGAAGATGGAGCTTTCGGTAAATTTTAGTCGTTGATGTTATCTTAAGGCTATATTAACAATGAAGTAATAAACTAGGGTGGAACCGCGTTTTGACGCCCCTATGCAAAGCTGTATAGGGTGTCGTATCGAGTGCAGTTCTGCTTTTTGTTTTGTTAGTCAAATTGATTCACTTGTTGAGACTAGTATATTCCTACTATAAGCTCAAGTTACAAGAATATTATAATAAAAAGAATGGAGTAAACATTATGCCGAAGAAGTTAACCTTCCAAGAAATTATTTTAACGTTGCAACAGTTTTGGAATGATCAGGGTTGTATGCTCATGCAGGCTTACGATAATGAAAAAGGTGCTGGTACGATGAGCCCCTACACTTTCTTACGGGCTATTGGACCTGAGCCATGGAATGCGGCTTATGTAGAGCCTTCACGTCGTCCAGCAGATGGACGATATGGTGAAAATCCGAATCGCCTTTACCAACATCATCAGTTTCAGGTTGTAATGAAACCAAGTCCTAGCAACATTCAAGAGTTGTATTTACAATCATTGGAATTGTTAGGAATTAACCCGCTAGAGCACGATGTTCGCTTTGTCGAAGACAACTGGGAAAATCCTTCAACTGGTTCTGCAGGTTTGGGTTGGGAAGTATGGCTTGACGGGATGGAGATTACACAGTTTACGTATTTCCAACAGGTCGGTGGTTTATCTACCAGTCCAGTTACATCTGAAGTTACCTATGGTTTAGAACGTTTGGCATCTTATATTCAAGAAGTGGATTCTGTTTATGATATTGAATGGGCAGATGGAGTTAAGTACGGCGAAATTTTCCGTCAGCCAGAATTTGAACATTCAAAATACAGTTTTGAAGTGAGCGACCAAGCCTTGCTTTTAGAAAATTTTGATCATTTTGAAGCAGAAGCAAAACGCTGCTTGGAATATAATCTTGTGCACCCTGCTTATGATTATGTATTGAAATGCTCTCATACTTTTAATTTATTGGATGCTCGCGGAGCTGTTTCGGTGACGGAGCGGGCAGGTTACATTGCTCGGATTCGCAATTTGGCACGTATTGTTGCTAAAACTTTTGTGGCAGAGCGCAGACGACTAGGCTATCCATTATTAGATGAAGCAACACGTGAGAAATTATTGGCTGAGGAGGAATAAAAATGACAAAGAATTTATTGGTTGAGTTAGGGCTGGAAGAAATGCCGGCCTATGTCGTAACACCAAGCATGAAGCAATTACGTGATAAAATGGCAGCCTTTTTAACAGACAATCGTTTAACTTTTGATAAGATTGAAATGTTTTCAACTCCTCGTCGCTTGGCTGTGCGCGTGTCCAATCTAAGTGAAAAGCAAACAGATTTAACAGAAGATTTTAAAGGACCAAGCAAGAAGATTGCTTTGGATGCAGAGGGAAATTTCACCAAAGCCGCGCAAGGTTTTGTTCGTGGAAAAGGCTTGACTGTTGAAGATATCACATTCCGTGAAGTCAAAGGCGAAGAATATGTCTATGTGACCAAGCAAGAAATCGGAAAACCTGTTGAAGAATTGATTGACGGAGTTGTTGATGTGCTGACTTCACTAAGCTTTCCGGTCAATATGCACTGGGGGAGCAATACATTTGAATATATCCGTCCCGTTCATACCCTAACTGTGTTGTTGGACGATGAGTCCTTTTTGATGAATTTGTTCGATATTGAAAGCGGACGGACAAGTCGGGGTCATCGTTTTCTCGGTCATGAAGTGAAGATTCAGTCTGCAGATTCTTATGAAGAAGATCTGCGCGAAGTTTTTGTCATTGCTAGTCCAATGGAACGAGAAAACATGATTTTGGATCAAATCAAAGAAATCGAGAAAATGCACAACGTTCATGTGGAGATTGACGAAGATTTGCTGGACGAAGTGCTGAATTTGATTGAATACCCAACCGCTTTTATCGGACGTTTTGACGAGCGTTACCTAGATGTACCTGAGGAAGTCCTTGTGACTTCCATGAAAGTCAATCAACGCTACTTTGTTGTTCGTAACGAAAATGGTAAGCTGCTTCCATATTTTGTATCGGTACGTAACGGAAATGCAGAACATCTCGAAAATGTGGTCAAAGGGAATCAGAAAGTGTTGGTAGCTCGTTTGGAAGATGCAGAATTTTTCTGGCGCGAAGACCAACGATTGGTTATTTCTGATTTGGTTGAAAAGTTGAAAAATGTGACCTTTCATGAAAAAATCGGCTCTCTAGCAGAGCACATGGAGCGAACAGCAAAGATCGCAGCTCTTTTAGCAGAAAAAGCACACTTATCTACTCAGGAAGTGAAAGATGTAACCCGTGCCGCATCTATTTACAAATTTGATTTATTGACCGGTATGGTTGGAGAATTTGATGAATTGCAAGGTATCATGGGAGAAAAATATGCTCTACTTGCAGGAGAAAACACAGCAGTAGCTAGAGCTATTCGAGAGCATTATTTACCAACTGCCAGTGACGGTGAATTGCCAGATACGAAAGTTGGTGCTATTTTAGCCATTGCAGACAAGATAGACACAATTCTTTCGTTCTTCTCTGTTGGACTCATTCCAAGCGGTTCAAATGACCCTTATGCTCTTCGTAGGGCAACACAAGGTGTTGTGCGCATTTTGGATAAATTTGGTTGGCATATTGCCTTAGATGAATTGATAGAACAGCTCTATGCGCTGCAGTTTGATAGTCTCACATATAGTAACAAAGAGCAGGTACTTGATTTCTTCCGTTCGCGTATTGAAAAAATGATGGATAATGATATTCCAAAAGATATCGTAACAGCTGTGCTCAACAGCTCGACGTTTGTTGTACGTGATTTGGTCGAGGTGGCGGCTCTTTTGGCAGAAAAAGCACAAGAAGATTCTTTCAAATCGTCGGTCGAAAGTTTAGCACGTGTCTTTAACTTGGCAGAAAAAGCAGAAACGGCTAGTGTTGTGGACGAGAGCCTCTTTGAAAATGCCGAAGAAAAAGCCCTTCATGCAGCAATAGAAAACTTAACGTTATCTGATGACTTAGCAGATAATATTGAGCAACTCTTCGCTTTAAGTCCAGTGATTGACGCTTTCTTTGACAATACTATGGTTATGGTTGAAGATGAAGCAATCCGAGCCAATCGTTTGGCACTCATATCTGCCTTAATGACGAAAGCCAAAAAAGTGGCACAATTTAACCAAATCAATACAAAATAATCCAAGGAGGGAAAATGGAACCAAAGAAAATCGAACGCATCAACGAACTTGCCAAAAAGAAAAAAACAGTTGGTCTAACGCCAGAAGAAAAAGTAGAGCAAGCTAAATTGCGTGAAGAATACATTGAAGGCTATCGTCGTAGCGTTCGCCACCACATTGAAGGGATTAAAATTGTGGATGAAGAGGGCAATGACATCACGCCAGAAAAACTTCGCCAAGTCCAACGTGAAAAAGGCTTACACGGTCGAAGTTTAGATGATCCAAATTCGTAATAAAGGCAGCAAAAATCGCCGAGAAACATTCTCGGCGATTTTTGCTAGGCTATTTTGTAATATCTTCAAAATGGTCAAATGTTTGACTGTCAATAACTGCCATCAACAATTCGTCCTTTTTAAAGGTATAGTCAGGTGATGTATCAATGTTGAGAACGCCGTCGGGCATTTCTCGAAAACCAATGATATTGAGGTTGTAGTTTTGACGAAGTTTTAATTGGGCTAAATTCTTACCAATCCAAGACTGAGGTGGATAAAATTCGATAATAGATACATTTTTATCTAGTTCAATGACGTCAGTCGTAGCTTGATGCAGGATATTTTTTGCAAGTGAAATTCCTGTTTCACGCTCAGGGGAGATACAGCGATCTGCTCCGACCTTTAGCAGCACTTCTCTGGTTGTTTTACTTTTCACCTTGGCAATTACTTTTTCAACGCCTAACGATTTGCAGTGCATAACAGCAAGGACACTCGATTCTAGATTGTCTCCAGTAGCGACCACGACCGTATCACAGGTATCAATTCCTGCAGCTTGCAGCAAATCGTGGTCTGTAATATCGCCGACCACGCCTCGTGCTAAAATGGGTTCAAAATGGTTGATGACATCTTCATGATCGTCAACAGCGATAATATCGCAGTTGTATTTACGGAGCGTGTTAATGATACTGCGACCAAAAACTCCTAGCCCCAGTATACCGATTGTTCGTTTATCCATAAGATTCCTTCCTATCCAATAATAATATTTGCATTGGCAAATTTAATTGTGTCTTTTTTCTTCGGTTTTCGATTGGAAAGACTGACAATTAAGGTCAATGGTCCGATACGTCCGATAAACATCAAAAACATAATCACCGTTAAGGCGGCATGATTTAAAGTAGGCGTTAGATTTGCCGTTACGCCTACCGTTCCAAGAGCGGACATGGCTTCAAACATTAAGTAAATAAAACGATGTCCGTTATCAGCGATCATAGTCAAAAAAGTCAAGCCAATGATAAAGGTTGTTGTAAAGACAATCAAGACACTAAAGGCTTTTTGAATGGTAGAGGGAGAAAACGTATGGTGTCCAAAATTAGTATGAGGCAAGCCAAGGATTTCCGTTCGGGCAAAGGCTAATACGACCAAAAAAGTAGTGATTTTCAGTCCCCCTGCCGTTCCTCCGGGAGCACCCCCTAGAAACATTTGAATGATGTAAAGGAGAAGTGTCACTGGGCGAGCTTGTGTATAGTCAATTGTTGCAAAGCCGGCCGTCCGCATGGTGACGGTTTGAAAGAAGCTGACTAAAAGTTTCTTTTCAAAGGGAAGTCGACCAATAGTAGCTGTATTTTGATATTCTGTCAGAAATGTCAAGCAGGTTCCACTGATTAAGATGAAAGCTGTTAAAGCAAGAACCAATTTTGTGTGAAAGCGTAATTTCCGCTTGTGTCCTTTTGTCTGGATATTTGTTTTTAAGTCAAACCAAACTGAAAAACCCAAGCCTCCCATGATAATCAAGGCAGCAATGGTCAAATTGACCAAGGCATCTGTTTTATAAGCTAGCAAGCTAGTGCTTCCTAAGTTGTCAAATCCAGCATTACAAAATGCAGAGATAGCAAGGAAAATGGAGGTTAGAAGTCCTTTTCCCCATCCTAAAAGGGGGACAAAGCGAAAACTGAGGATAAATGATCCAAGAGCTTCAATGCTGAAAGTAATGAGAAAAATGGAGCGAAGAAAGTCGCGAATAGAATTTGTCTCATCTCGACTAAGACTTTCCTGTAAAGTAGTACGATTGGAAAAACTGAGTTTCTGATTGGAGCGGACATAAATCAGCCCAATAAAGCTAATCAGCCCCAATCCGCCAATCTGAATGAGGAGCATACAGATAATCTGTCCCCAAACATTGTAAGTATCTGCAACAGACTGCGTAAAAAGCCCCGTCACACAAACCATTGAAACTGATGTAAAGAGGTGGTCAAAATAATTAGCTTTAGAAGTTGCTGTCTGCATAAAAGGCAGATTTAAAAGAAGAGAGCCCACCACAATTACAAGGGCAAAGCTCAATAAAATGCGCCTAGCAGGAGATAATCTTGATAAAAAACGTGACATTCGTATCTTCCTTCATAGAATAATGACTTTATTTTACCACAAAGCAGCTTAAAAGACGAGAAGGAAGGCGTAAGAAGTCTAGCCCTTCTTTAAAAGTTTTCGACCGAAAAATATGCAACCAGCAATCACTGCCACATCTATCCAGAACAAGATTGGATCTGTTAAGATGAAGAAAAAATAGAGACACACAACGAGGAGAATTACTAAGAGAGCTAGGATAATTTTTTTGTATTGTTGAAGTTTCATTTGAATGTAGCCTTTCTATTTTTTACTTATTCCAAAAAAGTGTGTTTAGGTCTGTCTTTAAAGCTAGTGCTAGATTAATGCAAAGTTCTAGCGTGGGATTATATTTGTTGTTTTCAATCATGTTAATTGTCTGCCGCGAAACGCCAATTTGTTTGACAAGGCCTAGTTGCGAGAGTCCTAGATTTTTTCGGAAATCTTTCACGTGATTCATGTATTTCTCCTTATCCTAGTGTCAAATATAAGTGACTTTTGTCCTTTTATTATAAATATACTTGTGAAATATATCAAATATAATTGCCAAAAAACTTTACATGATTCTAAAATTCTTTTTTTAAATCTTTGTGGTATAATAGTAAAGATATGACAAATGAATTTCATCATGTAACAGTTCTTCTGCACGAAACCATTGATCAACTTGATATAAAACCAAATGGAGTCTATGTTGATGCAACATTAGGTGGAGCAGGACATAGTGAATATTTATTGAGTAAATTAGGAAAAAACGGTCATCTATATGCTTTTGATCAAGATCAGACTGCTATTGAGCATGCTCAAAAACGCTTAGCACCCTATGTGGCGCGAGGAATGGTGACTTTTATCAATGACAATTTTCGTCATTTAAAGGCTCGTTTGAATGAGCTAGGTGTTGAAGAAATTGATGGTATTTGTTATGATTTAGGAGTTTCGAGTCCGCAACTTGATGAGCGTGAGCGTGGCTTTTCCTATAAACAAGATGCTCCGCTTGATATGCGAATGAATCGTGAGGCAAAGCTAACAGCTTATGAAGTAGTTAATCAATATAGCTATCATGATTTAGTGCGGATTTTTTTTAAGTATGGGGAAGATAAGTTTTCAAAACAAATTGCTCGTAAAATTGAGCAAATGCGTGAAAAGAAACTGATTGAGACTACTACGGAGTTGGCAGAGATTATTAAATCTGCTAAGCCTGCCAAGGAATTAAAGAAAAAAGGTCACCCAGCTAAACAGATTTTTCAAGCCATTCGTATTGAGGTCAATGATGAGTTGGGAGCGGCAGACGAGTCCATTCAACAGGCGATGGATTTGTTAGCGGTTGATGGGCGGATTTCTGTGATTACTTTTCATTCGTTAGAAGACCGCTTGACCAAGCAACTTTTTAAAGAGGCATCAACAGTGGATGTGCCGAAAGGCTTACCATTTATTCCAGAGGATTTACAACCTAAAATGAAATTGGTTACTCGAAAACCTATTTTACCAAGTAAAGAAGAACTAGATAACAATAATCGCGCGCATTCAGCCAAGCTGCGTGTAGCGCAAAAAGTACATAAGTGAGGATTGAGATGGCAAATAATAGACCAAGAACGACTAGCCAGCTACTTCAGGCGCGTATTCAAAGATTTTCTCGTGTTGAAAAGGCATTTTATGGAGCTATAGTGTTGACGGCAGTTATCTTAGCGACAAGCGTTGTCTTTATGCAAACAAAATTATTGCAGGTGCAACGTGATTTAACGACTGTCAATTCAAAAATTGAGGCAAAGCGCACAGAGCTAGATGATGCTAAACAAGAAGTAAACGAATTGATTCGTAGTGAACGTTTGTCAAAATTAGCAAGTTCACAGGAAATGACTCAGAATAATGAAAATATCAGAACGGCGGAGTAGAGCATGAATGGACTCAGAAGACGAATTTTAAACCATGCTTTGAAAAATCGTAGGAATCCTGGTTACAACCGTAGACGAGTAGGGAAAAATCTAAGCGTTTTGACGGTTTTTGTCTTTTTTGTTTTCCTAATCAATTTTGCAATTATCATTGGAACGGGAAAGAAGTTTGGCGTGAATTTAGCTGAACAGGCAAGTCAAGTGCATCAAATCACAAAGATCGTCCCAGCTAAACGTGGAACCATTTATGACCGTAATGGTTTGCCAATAGCTGAAGACGCGACTTCCTATAATGTTTATGCAGTTATTGATAAAAGTTATAAGTCAGCAACAGGAGAAATTCTCTATGTAGAAGAATCTCAATACGATAAGGTAGCTGATGTATTTAACAAGTATCTTGGTATGGACAAGGACTACGTCAAAAAACAACTATCTCGAAAAAAATTACAACAAGTTTCGTTTGGTGCTCAAGGAAATGGTATCAGTTATAGTAATATGAATACCATTCGTGAGGAATTGAAAAAAGCGAAAGTAAAGGGAGTTGATTTCACAACTAGTCCAAATAGAAGCTATAACAATGGGAATTTTGCTTCTGTTTTTGTTGGATTGGCTCAGTTACAAGAAAATAAAGATGGTAGTAAAACACTTGTTGGAACAACAGGTTTAGAAGCTGCTTTAAACAAGACGTTAGCTGGAACAAATGGTGTCATCACCTATGAAAAAGATAAAAACGGAAATATAGTACCGGGATCAGACAAGGTTTCAAGGCAAACACAAGATGGAAAAGATGTTTATACAACCTTATCTTCGGATTTACAGTCTTTCCTTGAAACGCGGATGAATGCTTTTGTGGAAAAAGCTAAGGGAACTTATGCCAGTGCCACATTAGTCAGTGCAAAAACTGGAGAAATCCTTGCAACGACGCAGCGTCCAAGTTTTGATGCTGATACAAAGCAAGATTTGACAAAAGACTTTGCTTGGTCTAGTGCTCTCTATCAAAATCAGTATGAACCTGGCTCAACGATGAAGGTTATGACACTAGCTGCAGCTATAGACAATAACACTTTCCCAGAAAATGAAACGTATAATAATAGTGGTTTACAAATTGCGGATGTAACGATTCGAGACTGGAATGTCAACATGGGACTTTCTGAAGGACAGACATTAACCTATGCTCAAGGCTTTGCTCTTTCTAGTAATGTGGGAATGGCTTCTCTTGAGAAAAAAATGGGTGACGAAAAATGGCTAGACTATCTTAGCAAGTTTAAATTTGGTCTACCCACACGCTTTGGAATGAATTATGAAGATTACGGTGGTCTTCCGGCAGATAATATCGTTACTTATGCAATGAGTGCTTTTGGTCAAGGAATTTCGGTTACTCAGATACAAATGTTACGTGCTTTTTCTTCCATCGCTAATGACGGTGTAATGGTTGAACCAAAATTCATCAGTGCAATTTATGATTCCAAAAGTGGGAGTGCGCGTAAGGCTTCTACAGAAATTGTCGGGCACCCTGTTTCCAAAGATGCTGCTAAGTCAACGAGAGACCATATGGTGACTGTCGGTACAGATCCTATTTACGGAACCTTATATAGCAAGGCAGAAGGTCCGATTATCAAAGTGCCTAATCAAAATGTGGCAGTTAAATCCGGTACAGCACAAATTGCCGGAGAAAATGGTAGTGGTTATCTGACAGGGGCAAATGATTACATCTATTCTGTTGTGGCAATGACACCAGCAGAAAATCCTGATTTTATCATGTATGTAACTCTGAAACAGCCCTCAGAATCTTTCCAACCAATCTTCTGGAAAGAAGTTGTCAATCCGGTGCTAGAAGAAGCTGCAGCGATGAAGGATACTTTGAACTTGACGACGCAAACCCCTATTCTAAAGTCGGTTTCAAAAGAAATGGCTTATAAAATGCCCTCTACTAAAAATACCAGCCCTGGTGATTTAGCAGATGAGTTACGACGCAATCTTGTACAACCTATTATCCTAGGTACTAGTAAAAATATTAAGAGAGTGTCTGTAAAAACAGGTGAGGCATTGAAATCCAATCAGCAAATTCTTGTCTTAACAGATGACTTTACTGAAATGCCGGATATGTACGGTTGGACCAAGAAAAATGTTGAAACATTCGGTGAATGGTTAGGCATAAAAGTGCATGTTAAGGGCAAAGGCTCTAAAGTCGTTGCCCAAAGTGTTAAAACCAACGCATCACTCAAGAAAATAAAAGAAATAACAATTACATTAGGAGATTAGCATGTTACAAGCTATCGTTGCAGGTGTTGTAACCTTTATTCTAACTCTGGTTGGAATACCTGCTTTTATTCGTTTTTATCATAAAGCCCATATTTCTGGGCAACAAATGCACGAGGATGTGAAGCAACACCAAGCAAAAGCGGGAACTCCAACCATGGGTGGGACTGTTTTCTTGCTAGCTTCCGTTTTGTCCGGTTTTGTGATTGCGCTTATATCAAGAGAACTCTCAAGCGCTGCCTTGATGATATTGTTTATTCTTGTTTTGTACGGCATTGTTGGTTTCTTAGACGACTTTTTAAAAGTTTTTCGCAAAATAAATGAAGGTTTAAATCCCAAGCAGAAACTAGCTCTTCAAATTATCGGTGGTATTGTTTTTTACTTCTTCTTTGACACCCACGGTGGAGGCGATTTGCTTAATGTTTTTGGTTTCCCACTTCATTTAGGTTATCTTTATATCGCTTTTGCCCTCTTTTGGTTGGTTGGTTTTTCCAATGCAGTCAATTTGACAGATGGCATTGATGGATTAGCCAGCATTTCTGTTACAATCAGTTTGACAGCTTATGCAGTTATTGCGGTGGTTCAGCATCGTTTTGATATTTTAATTGTCATTTTGAGTATGATTGGCGGTCTGCTTGCCTTCTTCATTTTCAATCATAAACCAGCTAAAATTTTTATGGGTGATGTAGGGAGCTTAGCACTTGGTGGTATGTTAGCAGCCATTTCGATGGCGCTTCATCAAGAATGGACGCTGCTCATCATTGGAATTGTCTATGTCTTTGAAACAACTTCGGTTATGATGCAGGTTTCTTATTTCAAATTGACCGGCGGCAAACGTATTTTTCGGATGACACCAGTTCATCACCATTTTGAACTGGGAGGTCTATCAGGGCATGGTAAAGCTTGGAGTGAATGGAAGGTCGATTTCTTTTTCTGGGGAATTGGTCTTGTAGCTAGCTTACTAACACTTGCAATTTTATATTTATAAGAGAAACGAGGTGGGGACAATATTATTTCTGCCTCGCTTTTTTGTGACGAAAACTTCGTCCCTACCTCACTAGTCTTCTAGATTGCTGAATAACCCCCCTCTGAGAGAGGAGGTTAGAAACTAAAAAATGCAAATTTTATCTCTGGATGTCTCTTTTTTTGTTTTAAATAGCAGAAAATCCGAAAAATATATTAAAAAATCATGATTTTTCTTGTACTTATACGAAAAAAGTGTATAATAGGTTCAATATTTAGTTGAAGGAGGGGAGTAGTTGCTATCTTCATAAAGTAGAATGGCTTATTTTTTAGTTTTAAAAGAATGTTTATTCAATTTGAGCAAAAGGATAAAATTTGTTATTTTTGTTTTTTATGTATTTTGAGGCTTGTTTTAATCATATTATGCAGCAAATAACTATTATTTTAAATAAATAATATTTTCTGTCAAAAGATAGCTCTTTACTTTTTGAAAATATTTCGGCATAATATTCAATGTAACAAGATGTGACATTAGAGGAGGTTTATCTATGAAATCATCAAAATGGATTATTGCAACAGGAGTTGTGCTAAGCGCTGGAATCCTATTATCAGGTTGTGGCAAGTCAGCTTCTAGCACATCAACTTATTCATACGTGTATACACAAGATCCAGACACGCTAAATTATCTGATGGCGAATCGTGCGACAACTTCAGATGTTGTGACTAACTTAGTTGATGGATTATTGGAAAATGACCAGTACGGAAATTTAGTTCCGGCGCTTGCTAAGTCATGGACAGTCTCCAAAGATGGCTTGACATATACGTATAAATTACATAAAGATGCTAAATGGTACACATCAGAAGGTGAAGAGTACGCAAGTGTAAAAGCGCAAGACTTTGTAACTGGCTTGAAATACGCCGCAGATAATAAATCAGAAGCCCTTTACCTCGTTCAAGATTCTGTCAAAGGTTTAGATGCTTACATCAAGGGTGAAACGAAAGATTTTTCAACGGTTGGAGTAAAAGCTCTAGATGACTATACAGTACAGTATACACTCAGCCGTGCAGAGACTTATTGGAATTCAAAAACGACCAATAATATCCTCTTCCCAGTTAATGCAGATTTCTTGAAATCACAAGGAAAAAAATTTGGTTCTGTAAAACCAACCAGCATTCTATACAATGGTCCTTATCTATTGAAGTCTCTGACAGCCAAGTCTTCTATGGAATTTGCTAAAAATCCTCATTACTATGATAAAAAGAATGTTCATTTGGATAACATTAAATTGACATATTATGACGGCTCTGACCAAGAAGCCCTTATCCGTAACTTCACAGATGGTGCCTATAGTGCAGCTCGTCTTTATCCAAATAGCTCTAGTTTTGCTTCTGTTAAGAAACAATATGCTAACAATATCATCTATAGTTTGCAAGATGCGACCAGCTACTATTATAACTTTAATTTAAATCGTCAGTCCTATAACCATACATCGAAGAAAACAGATGCTCAAAAGGCTGCGACCCAAGAAGCGGTGCTAAATAAAGCTTTCCGTCAAGCTATCAATTTTGCCTATAATCGTACTTCTTATGGTGCACAAAGTAATGGGAAAGACGGAGCGACAAAGGTATTGCGGAACACACTCGTGCCACCAACATTTGTTTCTATCGGTGATAAAACGTTTGGTGATGTTGTGTCTTCTAAGCTGGTAAACTATGGCTCAGAATGGTCAAACATGAATTTGGCCGATGCACAAGATGCTTATTACAATCCAGAAAAAGCTAAAGCAAAGTTTGCTCAAGCTAAAGCAGAACTGCAAGCAAAGGGTGTTCAGTTTCCTATCCACTTAGATGTACCAGCTGATCAGACAAGTAAAATTGGTGTTCAATGGGAAAGTTCCATGAAACAATCTGTTGAGTCTGTCTTAGGCACAGAAAATGTTGTCATTGATATTCAACAAATGAGTTCAGATGAATTAAATAATATCAGTTATTTTGCTAATACAGCTGCTCAAAAGGACTATGATTTGTATAATGGTGGTTGGTCTGGTGACTATCAAGACCCATCTACTTATCTAGATACTTTGAATATAAAAAATGGTGGTAGTTTACAAAACTTTGGTCTGGAACCAGGTCAAGAAAATGATAAGATCAAGGCAGTTGGACTGGACACATATACAGAGATGCTAGCAGAAGCAAATGCTGAAACCAACGAAGCTACACGCTATGAAAAATATGCCGAGGCGCAAGCATGGTTAATTGATAGTGGCTTGACAATGCCAAACCTCTCTCTTGGAGGAACACCATCTGTGACGAAAACAGTTCCATTTAGCCGTTCTTATTCATTAGTTGGAATCAAAGGTGCTTCAAGCAGTTATTTCAAATATGTCAAACTGCAAGACAAAATTGTAACAACAAAAGAATACGAAAGTGCTAAAAAGAAATGGCTAAAAGAAAAAGAAACCTCTAATAAAAAAGCGCAAGATGACTACGAAAATCATGTGAAATAAAACAAATGTAAGAAACTTCTATGAACGATAAGCTTCGTAGGAGTTTCTTTTTGTTGTTCCTATCTAAAGAACCTATATTGAAGAAGTCTCAAATAAGAGTTGGCTTTAGAGAGTGATTTTAAGTGCTGACAGATACATTTTTTCAAAAAAATTCTTGACAAGGAGTTTCTATTCTGTTATACTAATAAGGTACCCAATCGCGGGGATGGCGGAATTGGCAGACGCGCAGGACTAAGGATCCTGTGACCGCTTTAGGTCGTGAGGGTTCAAGTCCCTCTCTCCGCATCAGGTAAGCTGGCTTCGGCCGGTTTTTTTGTTTCATTATTTTTGAAATGTGAGGAAAGAAAAACAGTTTTATAAGAGAAAGCGCTTAAAAGATTAGGAAATGCTGGTATTTTTTCCTAAAAAGTGATAAAATAAACAATGTAAATGGGAAAACCCATAAAAATAAATAGGAGGCCTAATACTAATGGCAATCGTTTCAGCAGAAAAATTTGTCCAAGCAGCTCGTGACAATGGTTATGCAGTTGGTGGATTTAATACAAACAACCTTGAGTGGACTCAAGCTATCTTGCGTGCAGCAGAAGCTAAAAAAGCTCCAGTTCTTATCCAAACTTCTATGGGTGCTGCTAAATATATGGGTGGTTACAAAGTATGTAAACTTCTCATCGAAAACCTTGTAGAATCAATGGGAATTACTGTACCAGTTGCTATTCATCTTGACCATGGTCATTATGAAGATGCACTTGAATGTATCAAAGTTGGTTACACTTCAGTTATGTTTGATGGTTCTCATCTTCCAGTTGAAGAAAATCTTGAAAAAGCTCGCAAAGTTGTTGAATTTGCGCATGCAAATGGCGTGTCAGTAGAAGCTGAAGTTGGTACAATCGGTGGTGAAGAAGATGGTATCATCGGTGATGGTGAATTGGCTCCAATCGAAGATGCAAAAGCAATGGTTGAAACTGGAATTGACTTCCTTGCAGCAGGTATTGGTAACATTCATGGACCATACCCAGCTAACTGGAAAGGTCTTCACCTTGACCACTTGCAAAAATTGACAGAAGCTGTTCCTGGATTCCCAATCGTACTTCACGGTGGTTCAGGTATTCCTGACGACCAAATCCAAGCAGCTATCAAATTGGGTGTTGCTAAGGTAAATGTAAACACTGAATGTCAAATTGCATTTGCAAAAGCTACTCGTAAATTCGTTGCTGAATACGAAGCAAACGAAGCAGAATACGATAAGAAGAAACTCTTTGACCCACGTAAATTCTTGAAACCAGGTTTCGAAGCAATTACAGAAGCTGTTGAAGAACGTATTGACGTATTTGGTTCAGAAGGTAAAGCTTAATCGCTTACTAAATAAACAAGAAAATCTCGCCTTGTGCGGGATTTTTGTTTTTCTTTGAGTTATTTGATTGAATGTAGTGTGGGATTTATTATTTTTTCTTTTCCTCTTGACAAATCAAATTTGCATGCTAGAATAGATTTATACGTTTATTTCGCCGATTTAGCTCAGTTGGTAGAGCAACGCACTCGTAACGCGTAGGTCGTAGGTTCAAGCCCTATAATCGGCATTATTGAAGGTCTTCATTGAATTGAAGGCTTTTTTTGTTATTTATAAAGTGTTGTTGCGTAAAAAGGTGCTAGAATCTGGTCAACTTATGAAAAAGCAAGGAAGTTATTCAGATTTCACGACCATTTGCGTCTCGAAATGAACCACTTACTGAAAACCGCTTGAATTTCACGAACCAATTGTTATAATAAAATAAAGAAAAACGAGGGGAGCGTTTATGAAAATTCGAGTTGAGCTAGATTCTAATCTGGAAGAAGCAGAAATTGTCATTAAGGCACCTCGCTTTGATGAACAGATAGAGCGCATTCAGCGTTCTCTGGAAGAAGTTGCTAAGCCGTCTATTCTTTTTTACAAAGATACGAGCGAATATTATGTTGATTTAGCAGATATTCTCTTTTTTGAGACAGAGGGAAATAAGATTTTTGCGCATGCTCGAAATAATGCTTATGAAGTCAAACTGAAATTGTATGAGCTGGAAGAATGCTTGCCGCGGTATTTCTGCCGTATTTCTAAGTCAACGATTACGAACATTAAAGCAATTTATTCATTAGAGAAGTCTTTTTCAGGGACCAGCAGTATTCGCTTTTATGATACCCATAAGCAAGTGCATGTGTTTCGGCATTATTTTCAATTCTTAAAAGAAAAATTAAGTGAAATGAGGTAAATATTATGAGAAAAACATTGTTTGGAGTGGGGCTTTTGGTATTGGCAGGTTGGGTGCTACTACAAGGAAATTTTGGTATTCCAGTTATGGATTTCAATTTTTGGCCCATTCTCGTGGTGCTGGGCTTCGCTTACTTTGCGATTGAAAATTTTTGGAGAGGAAATTTATCTGGTGGGGTTATTTTAGCCATTATTTCCTTAATCGTTGCAAATAGTAGCTATCACTTTTTGCCAATCTCATCTGGAACGATTTTTTTAGCAGGGATTCTGGCTTCTATTGGTATTGGCTTAATTTTCAAACCAAAACGGATTTGGGGTGTTTATCGTGGTTCAAATGCTCATCGCACTATAAATGGGGATATTAATTTTGGAAGTGGTACGCGCTACATCAATTCGGAAGATTTTACCTATGAAACGCTAGATTGTACCTTTGGTAATGCCACAGTTTATTTTGACAATGCCACGATAAAAGGCGATTCCGCTACCTTTGATGTTGATGTATCTTTTGGGAATGCAACGTTATATGTGCCTAGTAATTGGCGTGTGGAGTTGGATGTAGACAATGCTTTCGGCACAGTTACCAATCCCCGTAACATCAATGAGAAAGACAAGACCCTCTATGTAAAGGGAGATGTATCTTTCGGTCGTTTGGGAATTATCTATATTTAAGACTGATGGATTGGGCTGTCTTGGCTAAATTTTGAAATATAGAGAAAATAGTCTTGCAAAATCTTAAAAATTGTGATAAAATTTTACGGTATGTGGTATAAAGCCCGTGAAACTAATCAGGAGGACAAGTATAAATGGCAAAAGTATGTTACTTTACAGGTCGTAAAACTGTATCAGGAAACAACCGCTCTCACGCAATGAACCAAACAAAACGTACTGTGAAACCAAATCTTCAAAAGGTGACAATCTTAGTTGATGGTAAACCTAAGAAAGTTTGGGCTTCAGCACGTGCCCTTAAATCAGGCAAAGTTGAACGCGTTTAATTTATGAAGAATCGGACCTCTGGGGTCCCTTTTCTTTTTGTACAAGAAAATAGATTTTTTAGGACAAGGAAACCCCCAAACATTGACTGAATACTTTCTAATTATGTACTCTCTCTTTTACAGTCCGCGTAAAATATGGTAAAATAAACTATAAAATACTTTTGAGGTAGAAACTATGACTGTAAAAATCAATACAAAAGATGGTCAAATCGAACTGACAGATGATGTCATTGCGACAATTGTTGGTGGGGCAGCAACTGAAATTTTTGGTGTTGTTGGAATGGCCAGTAAAAATGCCATTAAAGATAATTTCCAAGCTTTATTAGGCAAAGAAAATTATGCGAAAGGCGTTGTAGTAAAAACAACGGAAGAAGGTAGCATTGCTGTTGATGTTTATACAGTTTTGAGCTATGGTACCAAGATTAGTGAAGTGTCTAAAAATATTCAAGAGCGTGTGAAATTCAGTCTTGAAAATCAGCTTGGAATTACTGCTGAAACAGTAAATGTCTATATCCAAAATATTAAAGTTGTAGGAGAATAATCGTGTCAAATATTACTACTAGTTTATTTCAAGAAATGGTGCAGTCTGCATCTACTCGTTTGAATAAACAGGCTGAATATGTCAATTCTTTAAATGTTTTTCCTGTGCCAGACGGTGACACAGGTACCAATATGGGAATGACCATTGAAAATGGTGCAAAGGAAGTTGCGGACAAATCTGCTTCTACTGTTGGTGAAGTGGCTGGAATTTTTGCAAAAGGTCTCTTAATGGGTGCGCGTGGGAATTCGGGTGTTATCACGTCTCAGCTTTTCCGCGGCTTCTCTCAAAGTGTGAAAGAGAAGGAAGAATTAACGGGACAAGATTTAGCCCTTGCTTTTCAGTCTGGAGTGGAAGTAGCCTACAAAGCTGTGATGAAGCCGGTTGAGGGAACGATTTTGACCGTTTCTCGCGGAGCTGCAATTGGTGCCAAGAAAAAAGCAGAAGAGACAGATGATGCTGTTGAGGTCATGAAAGCAGCTCTTGATAGTGCTAAGGTGGCTCTTGCTAAAACACCAGACATGTTGCCAGTCTTAAAAGAAGTCGGTGTTGTGGACTCTGGTGGTCAAGGTCTTGTTTTCATTTATGAAGGCTTTTTGTCAGCATTGACAGGCGAATACATTGCGTCTGAAGAATTTCAAGCAACGCCTGCAACTATGACAGAAATGATCAATGCAGAACACCATAAGTCAGTAGCTAGTCATGTGGCAACAGAAGACATCAAATATGGTTATTGTACGGAAATCATGGTAGCCTTGAAAAAAGGTCCAACGTATGTTAAAGAATTTGACTATGATGAATTTCGCAACTACTTGAATGAACTGGGCGACTCACTTCTTGTCGTAAATGATGATGAAATCGTAAAAGTTCATGTTCACACGGAAGACCCAGGTTTGGTCATGCAAGAAGGCTTGAAATACGGAAGTCTTGTCAAGGTCAAAGTAGATAATATGCGCAATCAACACGAAGCGCAGGTTGAAAAAGAAGAGCGTGAAAATAGCCAGCCAACAGAAGAAGAAGAATATGCAATCATTGCTGTCGTTGCAGGAGAAGGATTGTCAGACATCTTTAAAGCGCAAGGTGTGGACTACATCATCTCTGGCGGGCAAACGATGAATCCTTCAACAGAAGATTTCATCAAGGCAGTTGAACATGTGAATGCTCGTCATATCATTATCCTGCCAAACAACAAGAATATCTTCATGGCGGCGCAATCAGCGGCTGAAGTGATTGAACAATCTGCTGCAGTGATTGAAACAAGAACAATTCCGCAAGGTTTGACTAGTTTGTTAGCTTTTGACCCAAGCAAATCTATTGAGGAAAATCATGATCGGATGACTGCTGCACTTGCAGATGTTGTCAGTGGTAGTGTGACGACAGCTGTCCGTGATACAACGATTGACGGTCTTGAAATTCATGAAAATGATAATTTAGGTATGGTAGACGGAAAAATTGTTGTTTCCAATCCAGATATGCTGACGACATTGAATGAAACGTTCAGTAAAATGTTAGATATGGATAGTGAAATTGTGACGATTTACATCGGTGAAGATGGAAGTGAAGACTTGGCCAATGAATTAGCGCAAGACATTACTGAAAAATTTGAAGATGTAGAAGTAGAAATTCACAATGGCGGACAGCCAGTTTATCCATATCTCTTTAGTGTTGAATAAATAGAATAACTGATGAAAAGGACGACTTGAGAGAGTCGTCTTTTTTATGACATTTGTCATGTTGAGCGATGACAAAATCATCTAGTGGCGATAAAAGAGTTGAGCTATAATGAAAGTAACAAGAGGAAATGTAGAGTTAGAAACCAAGTCTACAACCTGTTTTATTCTTCTTGCTGCAAGTAACTCTGTGGTAATTCAATCGTTGACCAGAAACTTTCCTGAGCCAATTGCTAGGAGTTCTGCATGGGTTGTATTTCCACCAAAGAAATAATGAGGAGAAAAAGATGAAGCTGATTGAGGTGAACCATTTATCTAAAAAGATTCATGGAAAAGATATTTTGAAGGATATTTCTTTTACGATTAACGATGGAGAATGTGTGGCGTTGATTGGTCCGAATGGAGCTGGGAAAACGACTCTCATGGATTGTTTGCTAGGGGATAAATTTCTTACGAGTGGACAGGCTAGTGTTCGAGGATTAAAGCCAACAGATGAGCAATTACAGCAGATGGTTGCTATTTTGCCACAAGAAAATACAGTAGTGGAAGATCTGAAAGTGAAAGAACTATTGAACTTTTTTCAAAATATTTACCCAAACAGTCTAACCAATCAGGAAATTGATGCTCTTTTAAAATTTACGGATAAGCAAAAAGAACAGTTGGCTTCTAAATTATCAGGTGGTCAAAAACGCTTATTTTCCTTTATTTTAGCTCTTATTGGTCGTCCGAAGATACTTTTTTTAGATGAACCAACTTCTGCTATGGATACGTCAACTCGCCAGCATTTTTGGGAAATTGTGGATGAATTGAAGAAAAAGGGTGTGACTATTATTTATTCTTCTCACTATATTGAGGAAGTGGAGCATACAGCAGATCGTATTTTGGTTTTGCATAAGGGCGAATTGATTCGTGATACGACGCCTTATGCCATGCGCAGCGAAGAACAAGAAAAACACTTTACTATTCCGCTTTCTTACCAAACTATTTTGGAAGGGTTATCTGAAGTGACCGAAGTTGAAATCAAGCAAAATGCTCTGTCCTTGGCAACTAGAAAGGCTGGTCAAGTGTGGCAAGTCTTGGTAGATAATGGCTGTACGATTGAGGAAGTAGAAGTATGCAACCGGACACTATTAGATAGTATTTTTGAGACAACGCAAGAGTAAAAGGAGATGTATCATGAAAAATATGACCAGTTTAATGAAGGTTGAATTGATTTTAATGAAGCGGCAGGCTGCTTATTACCTCTTGTCTATTGGTTTGCCTAGTGTCTTTTATCTGATTTTTTCAGGCGTGATGTCAAGCGACACACCAACCAGTGTACTTCGACTATATCTCTTTTCAATGACGGTTTTCAGTATCATGTCTAGTGCTTTCTTTAGTATTCCCAGTTCCTTGCAATCTGATAAAACCAATAATTGGCAAAAAATGATTCAGCACTCACCTGTTTCTATGGTAGAATATTATATATCCAAACTTTTCAGTGCCTTACTGACTTTCCTTCTTTCCATAGTCGTTGTTTTTTCTGTTGGGTATTTTGTTCGTGGAGTCAGTCTTCCTACAATGGATTGGTTAATCATCGCCCTAATTATCCTGTTCGGAAGTTTGGTTTTCATCGCCATGGGAGTATTAGTGAGTTTGCTTCCCAGCGCTCAGCTTATGTCTGTTGTGGGGAATATTGCCTATATGGCTTTGGCAGTCCTAGGTGGTCTTTGGTTTCCTTTGAGCATGTTCCCAGCCTGGCTTCGCTCTATCGGTAAATTGATGCCTAGTTATCAACTCATGCAGGTTGTATCTTCTTATTTGGAACATCGTGAGTTTAATGCCATTGCAGCACTGATTGTTCTGGTTTACACAGTTGGTGTCAGTCTGGTGGTTCTTCAACTTAAAAAACGGATTGAGGTAAAATAAATTTATGTGGAAAAAACTAAAAAATATTCACTATATGTTTCATATTGCTTTAGTTTTTATTGTCTTTCCAATAGCGGGTGTCATCGGTGGGGACTACTCGCTTTTGCTCTTGTTGTGGACAGTATTTTTTATCGGAGCTTATTACAATCTTCTACTCGATAATCATCCGTTTCATCAGTGGCTGTCTTGGTGGATAATGATTGCCTACATTTTTTATAGTTCTATTTGGCTAAATCCAAGTTTTGTTTGGTACATCTTTTATCTATCAAATCTACTAATCTATCACTTTAATGAAATTCCATTTAAATCTTGGCGCTTTTGGACCTTTTTTACCTTACAGCCAATCATTCTGTTTTCTATTTTTCTGAAAAATCCGAGTGATTTATCCTATCTGATATTTTTGATTGCGACCTTTTTATTTGCTGATTTATTGACCTTCGGATTGTATCGCATGCAGGTGGCTGAATTGCTTCAGGAGGAAAAAAGAAAGCAGAATGCTCAACTCAATCTGTTCCTAGCTGAAAATGAGCGCAATCGTATTGGACGAGACCTACATGATAGTCTAGGGCATACATTTGCTATGCTCAGTGTCAAGACAGAATTAGCACAACAGTTTCTTCAAATGAAATCCTATGAGAAAGCTGGTAAAGAATTGCAGGAAGTGCATGAAATTAGCAAGCAGTCTATGGCAGATGTGCGACGGATTATTGATAATCTAAAAACACGAACCTTGGATGAGGAGTTAGTGACTATTCAGGCTATGCTGGAAATGAGTGGGATTCAGGTACAAGTACAGCGTCAACTCAATATTGCTAGTGTCGCACCAAATATTCAATCAAGTTTAAGTATGGTTTTACTAGAATTAGCAACGAATATCATCAAGCATGCTCAGGCAAGCAGTTGCCAAATTCATTTGTATTCTGAAAAAAATCGGTTAATTACAGATGTTGAGGATAATGGGAAAGGTTTCAAAATTGTCACAGGAAAAGAGTTGCATTCCATTCGGGAGCGTGTGGAAGCATTGTCTGGACAAGTAGAGGTTTTAAGTTATAAACAGCCAACTATGATTCGAGTAAACTTACTAATGGAGGGATACAAATGAAATTGTTAGTAGCTGAAGATCAAAGCATGCTACGGGATGCTTTGTGCCAATTGCTAGAAATGCAATCAGATGTGGAAACAGTTCATCAGGCTTCTAATGGGCAGGAGGCAATGGCCTTGCTGCAATCTCAAAAGATAGATGTAGCTATTTTAGATGTGGAAATGCCTAAGCAAACAGGGCTGGATGTGTTGGAATGGGTCAAGGTGCAGCAGTCAACCGTCAAAGTCGTTATTGTCACCACATTTAAACGTCCTGGTTACTTTGAGCGAGCGGTCAAAGCAGATGTAGATGCCTATGTTTTAAAGGAACGCAGTATTGCTGACCTCATGAAAACAATTCATACAGTATTAAAAGGGCAAAAAGAATATTCTCCTGAACTAATGGAAGCCATGATGACGAGTAAAAATCCCTTGTCCAATCAGGAAATTTTGGTTTTGCAAGCAGCAGCAAGAGGTCTGTCTAGTAAAGAAATTGCTCAAAAGCTTTATCTATCAAATGGCACTATCCGCAATTACATGTCAAGCATTCTAACGAAATTAGCAGCGGAAAATCGATTAGAAGCAGTTCGAATTGCGCAAGAAAATGGCTGGATTTAGTAAAGAGATTTAAAAAAACTTAAGCAAACTTATGGAGTGTTGCAACTATCGTTTCTGTTTGATAAACACTTATAAGTATGCTATAATCTTGGAAAAAGAAGATAGGAGTTTCATATCATGTTATTTTTAGTAGTACCAATTGTTGTTGTCGTACTCATTGTTATTCTTTTTAGTTCCTTATATGTTGTTCGTCAACAGTCTGTCGCGATTATAGAACGTTTTGGGAAATATCAAAAACTCAGTAATAGCGGGATTCATTTGCGTTTGCCGTTTGGTATTGACCATATCGCAGCGCGTGTACAATTGCGCCTCTTGCAAAGTGAGATTGTGGTTGAAACTAAGACACAAGACAATGTATTTGTCATGATGAACGTTGCGACACAATACCGTGTCAATGAAAATAACGTAACAGATGCTTACTATAAATTGATTCGCCCAGAAGCTCAAATCAAGTCTTATATTGAAGATGCATTGCGTTCATCTGTTCCTAAATTGACCTTGGATGAATTGTTTGAAAAGAAAGATGAAATTGCGCTTGAAGTCCAAAAGCAAGTGGCAGAAGAAATGTCTACTTACGGTTATATCATCGTAAAAACCTTGATTACAAAAGTTGAGCCAGATGCAGAAGTCAAGCAATCAATGAATGAAATCAACGCTGCCCAACGGAAACGTGTTGCTGCGCAAGAATTAGCTGAAGCTGACAAGATTAAAATTGTGACAGCCGCAGAAGCAGAAGCTGAAAAAGATCGCCTTCATGGGGTTGGTATCGCCGAACAACGGAAAGCAATTGTAGATGGATTGGCAGACTCAATTAAGGAATTAAAAGGTGCGAATGTTGAAATGAAGGAAGAACAAATCATGTCCATTCTTTTAACCAACCAATATCTTGATACATTGAATAATTTTGCAGATAATAAGGGAAATAATACAATTTTCTTACCAGCCAATCCTGACGGAGTAGAAAGTATCCGAACGCAAATTTTATCAGCTCTTAAAGCAAAATAAAGAATATTCTGAATTGTTTTATTCATCAAAATAGACAGCCTTTTCCATTGACAAAACAAACAAAAACCTTTACAATATTTAGTTAGAAATAATAAAATAGGAGAAGGAAATGGCTAAATCTAACTTTGAAAAAGTAGAATCAGTTGTTAGCTGGGTTCGTGATAAAAAAATTACGGGTTATCGTATCAGTAAAGAAACGAACGCTCGTGAAATGTCTATCATTGCCCTTGCTCAAGGCCGTGCTAAAGTGAAAAATATTTCATTTGAAACCGCTCTTGGATTGATTGATTTTTACGATAAAAACCACGAAAAGTTTGAAAACTAATAGTTGTATTTTTAGCAGGCTATCAGCCTGCTTTTTTTGTTTGCAATTGTAAAACATTATAATTTTATATGGAAATAACAAATAATTATAAAGCAGAAAGTTTATTTATTCGATTCCTATCTAATTCTTTAGAATGAATATTTTTACAGAAAAATGATAAACTGCTTTCTACAATACAATCTATTTTAAAAAATATTCTTAAAAATTAGAGTTTTATTTTTAACAAGAAAATGTTCTAATGAATGTGTATTCAAACATTCTGTTTTGTTTGAATAAAAATTAGTTTTTCAATTGACTTCTTAAAGATTTTGAAGAGAAAATAAAGACGAGACTGGGACAAAAGTCCTTAACCTCGTCAGATTTGTATGAGTTTCTTGCAAGTCGCAGTGGTTGAGTGGGTTCTATGCGGTTGATAAATCAACCTTTACAGCCCTACTCAACTGTGTGGGGCTGTAAAGGTTGTGGATTATCGTAAGTAACGTTGTAAAAATTCTTTTGTGCGTTCTTTCTTAGGGTGAGTGAAAATGTCTTCAGGTTTGCCTTCTTCAGCAATGATGCCTTGGTCCATGAAAATGACACGATTGGAGACATCACGCGCAAACTCCATTTCGTGCGTGACAACAATCATGGTTAAGCCTTCTTGAGCAAGGCCTTTCATAATTTTAAGTACTTCACCGACCATTTCAGGGTCAAGCGCTGAGGTTGGCTCGTCAAATAAAATAGCATCTGGGTTCATGGATAAGGCGCGTGCAATAGCAACCCGTTGCTTTTGTCCGCCAGAGAGTTGTTTTGGTTTGGCTTGCCAGTAAGGTTGCCCCATACCAACTTTTTCAAGATTTTCTTTGGCGATTTTTTCGGCCTCTGCTCGTTCTCGCTTGAGAACAGTTTTTTGTGCGACAATGGTATTTTCAAGAACATTAAGGTTTTCAAAAAGGTTAAAGCTTTGGAACACCATACCGAGTTTTTCACGGTAATGAGTGAGGTTATAGTTTTCTTCTAGTACATTTTCACCACGGTAAAGGATTTCTCCGCCACTTGGCTCTTCAAGGAGATTGATAGAGCGTAAGAAAGTAGATTTTCCACTACCAGAGCTTCCGATGATAGAGATGACTTCTCCGGAGTGGACGGTAAGGGAAATATCTTTTAAGACTTCATTTTGTCCGTAGGATTTTTTAAGATGCTTGATTTCTAAAATGGTATCACTCATGCCTTTACTCCTTTCGTTTGCATTTGATTAGCGCCCGTTGTGTAATCATCTGTGTCAAAACGCCGTTCTACATAGCGGAGAATGCGTGTTACCGTAAATGTTAGGACAAAGTAGATAACGGCAATAATCGTAAAGGTTTGGAAATATTGGTAAGTTTGGGTGGCAATCGTATTTCCTGAGAAATAAAGTTCAACAACGGAGATAACATTCAGTACGGAAGTATCTTTGATATTGATGACAAATTCATTCCCTGTAGCAGGTAGAATATTGCGCACGACTTGAGGAAGGACAACTTTGCGCATGGTTTGGTTATGTGTCATTCCCAGAGCAGTTGCGGCTTCAAATTGCCCCTTATCAACAGCAAAGATTCCTCCGCGGACAATTTCACTCATATAAGCACCCGTGTTAATGGAAACGATAAAGATGGCTGCGATTGTACGATCAATGGAAACTCCAAATGCCTGTGCTGTTCCGTAGTAAATAACCATAGATTGAACAATCATAGGTGTTCCACGGAAAATTTCGATGTAGACATTCAGGAACCAACCGAATAAAGTTTGTAAAAGAGCGAGAGCTTTATTTTTGGCTGTAGGAGCGGTGCGGTAAACACCGATTAAGAGACCAATGATGAGCCCTGCAATTGTACCAGTAATGGAAATGAGAAGGGTTAAGCCAGCTCCGCGCAGAAATTGGGGCCAGTTGTCTTTCAGAATCTTTGTCACTTGTCCAAAGAAAGTAGTTTTATCTTTGCTGGTGTCAGTTTCAACAGGTTGGTTTTGAATCATCTTGTCCATTAAAGCGACTTGGTCTTTGTCACTGATTTTAGCGATAGCAGCATTGACTTGTTTTAGGCGATTGTCGTTTTTGCGCATTCCGATTGCAATCGTAGCATCCTCTTCATTAACTTCAAAACCTTTTTTGAACTGAATCATTTTAAATTTTGAATTAGCGGATTCTGCTGTGAGGGCTTCGGGACGTTCAGAAATGTAGCCGTCTATCACTCCTGACTCAAGTGCTTGGCGCATTTGAGCGAAGTCGCCCATTGCAGTTTCTTGCTTAGCACCTGTCAGTTGGGAAATCAAATTGTAGAGGTAGACACCTTGTTGAGAGGTGATTTTTGCTCCTTTGAAGTCCTTCAACGTTTTTGCATTAGCATAAGCTCCGTCTTTGTTGACCAATACCACAGGCTCACTGGTATAATAACTATTGGAAAATGCGATTTCCTTTTTCCGCTCAGCGGTTGGACTCATTCCAGCGACAATCATATCTAATTTACCTGATGTCAATGCAGGAATCAATCCATTCCAAGAAGTTTTGACCACTAACGGTTTTTTGTCCAATGCTTTTGCGACTTGTTTGGCGATTTGGACATCGTAACCGTTAGCATATTGATTGGTGCCTTCGATTTTGACGGCACCATTTTTATCGTCATCTTGCGTCCAGTTGAACGGTGCATAAGCCGCTTCCATTCCGATTCGCAAGTATTCATCGGCTTGAGCTCTATTTGCAAATCCGAAACTAAGCAGCAGAAGTGCAAATAGAGATAAGAATAATTTCTTCATATTTTCTCCTCATCTAAAAATAGCTTCTTTTTATTGTACCGAAAAATGACATGCTTTTCAATATTGGGGAAACCCTTGCTTAAAAAATGGTATAATAAAGGCAATCAGTATAAGGAGATTACTAGATGAAAAAGTTTTTTTGGAGTATCATAATTTTTTTCTCATGTTTGTTCTTCAGTCAACGAGTCTTGGCGGTGAGTTATGATATTGAATCCTATAAAGGCAATTTACAGATTCATTCTGATAATACAGCGACATTTGTTGAAACAGTCACTTACCATTTTTCAAGCGACTACAGAGGACAAATCATTACTTTGGGGACGTCTGGTAAAGTTCCTCTGGGCTTTGACGTGGAAGGAAAGCCGACGATTCTAGCTTTAAGAAATGGACAACCAAAAACGGATATTACTGCTGTTCAGGAATACATTGCGGGTGGTTATAAATATAAAATTTATAATGCCGGTAATAAAGGAGACCGTGTAACCATTACGGTTACTTGGAAGTTGAAGAATATGTTGTTTGTCTACAATGATATTGTAGAATTGCACTGGATTCCAATTAGTGATTGGGATAAAAAGTTAAACAATGTAGAATTTCGGATTACTCCTCCAGCTACTTCACAACAGACCGAATTGTATGCTCACACGGGTTATTTTATGAAGCCAGCTCAAGTGACACGAGAGGGAGATAGCTATCTGATCCGTGTCGCTAGTATTGCTAAAAATAGAAATTTAGAATTTCATGCATATTGGGATCGATCGCTAGTAACTGTTCCTGAAAATAGTTTAGCTGTTACAAAACGCAATCGGTTGCAAGAGTTTCGTCAAGTTGAAAAGGAAGTTGCCACCAGTACAAAAAAATACCAGAGATTAGTAGACTGGGACTTACCACTTGCTTTGGTATTGGTTGGTCTAATTAGTTTGGTTTTTTACATTATTTTTCATCTTAGAACAAAATCCCGTGTAACGTTTCCTAAGCGTGCTCGTTTGTATGAAATACCGCAAGATTTGCCACCAATGGTCATTGCTTCCAATGTTTATTCGGTAGATTTGACAGAATTGGATCCGACTGAGCGACAAGCTACATCTCTGAAATTTGAAAATCTTGTCCAAGCTACTTTATTAGATTTGATTGATCGAGGCAATCTTGTTTTTACAGACGATACGAAGCAACCAAGGCTGCAAAGAGTGACGGATAAAGGTTTATCGGGTTTTGAAAAAGAATTTTTAAAAATGGCTATGGGCAACAACCAGCAGCTTCTTGTAAAAGAGCTATTTTCAGACTTTAAAATTGATAAGAAAGTGTATAACAGAGGTGAGGAAGCTGTCCGTAAAGCGGGCAACAGGGTAAAAAATCTCTTAAAATGTTATTTGAAGAATATTACAGAAAATGTGCATGAGATTATTGAGCGGGAGCAATTGCCAAATAATTACCGCCCAGTTGCTAAAAAGGAAATCTTGTATTTATATCTTTCAATCTCCTTGATGGCACTTATTATGGTTGCTTCTCTTGGCGTTTTGGCTTGGATTTTCTTGGAGTATGGACTCGTATTTTATCAATTTGTAGTTAGCATCTTCATTTCTGGCAGAATGCTGTATTACCTTTTGAGAAAATGCAAAATGGTGAAACGTGATGGAGTCCTAAATGAAGAAGGTGCTGAAAACTATTATTATTGGAAGAGTTTTGCCAATATGCTGCGTGATATTGCTCATTTAAAGGACACAGAAGTTGACGGAGTCATTTTATGGAACCGATTATTGGTTTATGCTACTATGTTTAATTGTGCTGATAAGGTGACCAAGGCTATGAAGCTACGTAAAATCACAATTGACAATCCGTCTATGAATGCTTTTGTTTATCAGGATATGTCGTATACCTTTCATACTAGCTCCCACGCTTTTGTTAGTTATGGCTCAGAAGCCAATTCAGCTAGTAGCTTCACTGTTTCATCAGGTGGTAGCAGCGGAGGCGGCTTCACTGGTGGAGGTGGTGGAGGTGGAGGCGGTGCTTTTTAAAAAGTGCCTCTATTCTCTCACTTGAAATTATGCTATAATGAAACAAATCAACCTTAGGAGAAGAACATGTTTATCATTGAAATTTTAAAATCCATCATCTTTGGGATTGTGGAAGGAATTACAGAGTGGTTGCCTATTTCTAGCACAGGTCACTTGATTTTGATACAGGAGTTTATCAAGTATAAAAATCAGAATACTGCCTTTATGGAAATGTTCAATGTCGTTATCCAATTAGGAGCAATTTTAGCAGTTGTAGTGATTTATTTTGATAAATTAAATCCGTTTAAACCGGGAAAGACAGCGCATGAAGTGCAGAAAACATGGCAATTATGGGCAAAAGTAGTGGTTGCGGCTGCACCTGCTGCTATTATTGGTTTGCCTTTAGATAGTTGGTTTGATGCTCATTTTTATAACTTCATTTCTGTTGCTTGTATGTTGATTATCTATGGTGTTGCTTTTATTTTACTGGAAAAACGTAATAACAACGTAGAACCGACAATTACCAGCTTAGATCGCTTGCCTTATAAAACTGCTCTCTACATTGGGTTATTTCAAGTATTGTCGCTTTTCCCAGGAACAAGTCGTTCAGGAGCAACCATTGTAGGTGGGCTTTTGAATGGGACCAGTCGTTCTGTGGTGACAGAGTTCACTTTCTTTTTGGGAATTCCTGTCATGTTTGGTGCCAGTGGTTGGAAGATTTTGAAATTTATTATCAAAGGAAACACACTTGGATTTGGGCAGTTCTTCTTGCTGCTTGTAGCAATGGGTGTTGCATTTGGGGTTAGTCTCTATGTCATTCGCTTCTTGACAGACTATGTGAAAAAGCACGACTTTACGATCTTTGGGAAATATCGTATCGGACTCGGTGTTTTGCTTATCGTGTACGGAATCTTTAAAGCTATTTTTTAAGTATTCAAAACTCAACAGTTTTTGTTGAGTTTTTTATTGGTAAAAGAAAATGAGGTTGTCTATTTTTTGTAAAAAAACCGAAATTTTAGTATAATGAAAAGACTAGAAGTATGAGGTAATGCGATGGAAATGAAGCAAATTAGTGATACAACGATTAAGATCACAATAAAATTAGAAGATTTAGAAGAACGTGGAATGGAGATGGCAGATTTTCTCGTTCCGCAAGAAAAAACAGAGGAATTTTTCTATGCGATTTTAGATGAGTTGGAAATGCCAGAGAGCTTTTTAGATAGCGGTATGCTCAGTTTTCGTGTAACTCCTAAACCAGACCGACTGGATGTTTTTGTCACCAAGTCTAAGATTGATAAGAATTTGAACTTCGATGATTTGGCAGATTTACCAGATGTAGAAGAGCTGTCTCAAATGTCTCCAGATGAATTTTTAAAGACATTAGAAAAAAATATTTTTGAGAAAAGTAAAGACGATATGGAGGCTGTTCGTTCTTTGGAAACGGCGGAAGCAGACGATAACACAAGCACTTCTGATATGGAAGAGTCAGAGGAAAATAGTGATGAGCTTACGCAAAAATATATCTATTACATTTTGAAATTTTCCAGCCTGAAAGAAGCAATTGTTTTTTCTAAGACAGTAGATTATGCTGTCAATACTTCGGAGTTGTACAAAATGGACGATCACTATTATTTGACAATTCTGGTTGATATTGAGGGACACCCGAAGCGTTATCCAGCTTGGCTCCTTGCCTCTATGCGTGAACATGCAGAAGACACAGATGTGACGAGAGCTGTTTTGCAAGAACACGGTTACTTATTGCTTGTCAACGAGGCGGTTGCCAGTCTTCAAAAGGTTAAATGCTTATGATTCCCTTCCCTTTAAAATTCATTTTGGTGTTGCTTGGAACCTTTTTCATCGGTGTGATTCTCACGCCTTTGGTGCGTCTATTGGCATTTAAGATAGGTGCGGTTGATTATCCAAATGCACGAAGAATCAACAAAAAGCCGATGCCAAGCAGCGGCGGTTTAGCTATTGTCATTGCTTTTTCGGTTGCTACACTTGTTTTTATGCCGATGATTGTGCAAGCGACCTTTCATGGAAAGGGGTATTTTGATTATATTTGGCCGGTTGTCTTAGGAGGCGGCATCATTGCTTTAACAGGGCTTATTGATGATGTGAAAGAGTTGAAGCCTTTAGCAAAGATGTCAGGAATTGTGTTAGCTGCTAGTTTGATTTGGCTATTGACGGATTTCCGTTTGAATCATTTTAAAATTCCTTTTGGCGGGCCGCTACTACACTTTGCTCCTTGGCTATCTTTCATTTTGACGGTTATCTGGATTATTTCGATTACTAATGCCGTCAATTTGATTGACGGGTTGGACGGATTAGTGAGTGGTGTATCCATTATTTCGCTGGTGACAATGGGGATTGTTTCCTACTTTTTCTTGCCAGATCACAATGTCTTTCTAACCTTAACTATTTTTGTCTTGGTCATGTCTATTGCAGGCTTTTTCCCTTATAATTATCATCCAGCTATTATTTATCTAGGAGATACAGGAGCGCTGTTTATCGGTTTTATGATTGCAGTTTTATCACTTCAAGGTTTGAAGAATGCGACAGCTGTCGCTGTGATTACTCCGATGATTATTCTGGGTGTGCCGATTACAGATACCTTTTTAGCGATTGTCCGTCGAACTTTATCTGGGCAAAAGTTTTACACACCAGACAAGCGACATCTTCATCATCGGCTGTTATCCTTGGGCTTAACACATCGTGGGACAGTCTTGGTTATTTATGGCATTTCTATGATTTTTGCCATGATTTCTCTTTTGCTAAATGTTTCGAGCCGTATCGGTGGGACGCTGTTAATTATTGGACTACTTTTTGGAGTGGAACTTTTGGTAGAACTAATTGGTGTTCTGGGTCAAAATCGGACACCACTCCTTAATGTTCTTCGGTTCATTGGAAATTCTGCTTATCGAGTAGAAATCAAAACAAAGTTCAGAAATAGAAAAAAGAAGTAGACTCGCACTTAAACAAAATCAAAGCCTTTTTGGCTTTTTTTTGCTATACTGGTAAGGTAGATTATGGATATGAAGAAAGGAAAGTTTGCCATGTCTGTGTTAGAAATCAAAGACCTCCATGTAGAAATTGAAGGAAAGAAAATCTTAAAAGGAGTCAATCTGACTCTTAAAACAGGAGAAATTGCAGCCATTATGGGACCAAACGGTACGGGGAAATCCACCTTATCAGCAGCGATTATGGGAAATCCAAATTACGAGGTAACCGAGGGAGAAGTTCTCTTTGACGGTGTCAATATCTTAGAATTGGATGTGGACGAACGAGCTCGCATGGGGCTTTTTCTGGCTATGCAGTATCCAAGTGAAATTCCAGGCATTACCAATGCAGAATTTCTGCGTGCAGCTATGAATGCAGGTAAAGAAGACGACGAAAAAATTTCTGTTCGTGATTTCATCATGAAATTGGACGAAAAAATGGAACTACTCAATATGAAAGAAGAAATGGCAGAACGTTATCTAAACGAAGGTTTTTCTGGCGGTGAAAAGAAACGTAATGAAATCTTGCAGTTGCTCATGCTAGAGCCGACTTTTGCACTACTGGATGAAATTGACTCTGGACTAGATATTGATGCACTGAAAGTGGTGTCTAAGGGCGTCAATGCTATGCGTGGTGAACATTTTGGTGCTATGATTATTACGCACTATCAACGTCTGTTGAATTATATTACGCCTGATGTGGTCCATATCATGATGGATGGGCGTGTAGTTGCTTCTGGTGGTCCGGAATTAGCTGTTCGTTTGGAGCAGGAAGGTTATGCCAAATTGGCTGAAGAACTTGGTTTTGATTACCAAGAAGAAGTCTAGTCAACCTTTCTTTTTACTTAGAAAAGATAGGAGAATGAAATGACAAAAGAAACCATTAAACATTTTTCACAAATGCATGCGGAGCCTGAGTGGTTGGCAAATCTCCGTCAAGCTGCCTTTGATAAAATAGAAGAGTTGAAATTACCAGTTATTGAGCGGGTGAAATTTCACCGCTGGAACTTGGGAGACGGCACGCTGTCAGAAAGTGAAACTCTTACAAATGTACCTGATTTCACAGCGCTGAATGACCATTTGACATTGGTTCAGGTTGGAACACAGACTGTTTTAGAGCAATTGCCGACTGAACTAGCGGAGCAAGGAGTTATCTTTACAGACTTTTACACTGCTCTTGAGGAAATTCCAGAAATCATGGAAAAGTATTTTATGTCTTCAGTTAAATATGATGAAGATAAGCTGGCAGCCTACCATACAGCTTATTTCAATAGTGGAGCGGTGCTCTATATTCCAGATAATGTTGAAATCAATCAGCCCATTGAAGGCATTTTTTACCAAGACAGTGAAAGTGATGTACCATTTAATAAGCACATTCTAATTATTGCAGGGAAACACTCCAAGTTTACCTATTTAGAGCGCCTGGAGACCTATGGTTCTGGGACTGTTCCCGTGACTGCTAATATTACGGTGGAAGTGATTGCACAGGATGGTGCTCAGATTAAGTTCTCAGCTATTGACCGTCTGGGGGAAAATGTGACAGCTTATATCAGTCGTCGGGGCAAGTTGGACGATGATTCAATGATTGACTGGGCAATCGGAGTCATGAATGAAGGCAATGTGATTGCTGATTTTGACAGTGATTTATTTGGGCGCGGAAGTCATGCAGATATGAAAGTGGTGGCTCTCTCTCGTGGTAAGCAGATTCAGGGGATTGACAGTCGCGTCACCAATTACGGCTGCAATTCGATCGGCAATATCCTCCAACATGGAGTGATTTTGGAAAAGGGAACGTTGACTTTTAACGGAATTGGTCACATTATCAAGGGAGCTAAGGGGGCAGATGCGCAACAGGAAAGTCGAGTGCTCATGTTGTCTGACAAAGCACGTTCAGATGCTAATCCTATTCTTTTGATTGATGAAAATGATGTCACAGCAGGGCATGCGGCTTCTATCGGTCAGGTAGATCCAGAAGATATGTACTATCTTATGAGTCGAGGGCTAGATCAGGCAACGGCAGAACGGTTAGTCGTGCGTGGTTTCTTAGGTTCTGTTATCGTTGAAATTCCAGTCAAAGAAGTCCGTGCTGAGATGATTGAAACTATTGATGAAATTTTGGCTAAGAAATAAAAGATAGGAAAAGAAATGTCTAAACTTGATGTAGAAATCCTTCAGAGGGATTTTCCAATTTTGGATCAAATCGTCAATGATGAGCCCTTGGTTTATTTGGACAATGCGGCTACAACCCAAAAGCCTACGCAGGTATTAGAGGCGATTGCAGCTTATTACGAGAAAGACAATGCCAATGTTCATCGTGGTGTTCACACACTAGCAGAACGGGCAACGGCAGCTTATGAAGCTGCGCGGGAACGAGTGTGCTCCTTTATCCATGCCGCTTCAACGAAAGAAGTTCTCTTTACGAGAGGAACGACGACTGGGCTTAATTGGGTGGCGCGTTATGCCGAAAGTGTCTTGCAGCGAGGCGACGAAGTGCTGATTTCCGTTATGGAGCACCATTCCAATATCATTCCTTGGCAGGAAGCCTGTAAGAAAACAGGTGCTAGATTGATTTATGCTTATCTGAAAGAAGGTATGTTAGATCTCGCTGACTTTCGGTCGAAATTGACTGAAAAGACGCGATTTGTTGCTTTGACGCATGTTTCTAATGTACTAGGTGTGGTGAATCCCATAAAAGAAATAGCAGAGTTAGTGCACCGGGCAAATGCTCTTTTAGTGGTGGACGGAGCTCAATCAGTTCCTCACATGAAGATTGATGTACAAGACTTGGACGTTGATTTCTTTGCATTTTCAGGTCATAAGATGCTAGGTCCGACTGGTATCGGTGTTCTCTATGGCAAAGAAGAGCTACTTGAGCAAATGTCGCCTGTCGAATTTGGTGGGGAAATGATTGATTTTGTCTATGAACAAGAAGCGACATGGAAAGAACTACCTTGGAAGTTTGAAGCAGGCACACCCAATATAGCTGGTGCTATAGGTCTAGCTGTCGCCATTGACTATCTGGACAAGATTGGAATGGAAACAGTTCATCAGTATGAGCAGGAATTGATAGCTTACGTATTTCCAAAATTACAGGCTGTTGAGGGGCTTACCATTTATGGTTCGGAGGACTTGACTCAGCGGTCGGGTGTTATTTCTTTTAATCTAGCTGGGCTTCACCCTCATGATGTAGCAACAGCTCTGGACTATGAAGGCGTGGCTGTACGGGCTGGACATCACTGTGCTCAACCTTTGTTGAGTTACCTAGGAGTGGCAGCAACTGTTCGGGCTAGCTTTTATCTGTATAATACCAAAGCCGATTGCGATAAGCTCGTTGAAGCTTTACAGAAAACAAAGGAGTTTTTCGATGGCACTTTCTAAATTAAATAGTCTTTATAAAGCAGTTGTGACGGACCATTCAGCTCACCCTCATCATCAAGGTCGTTTGGATGGAGTGGAGCAAGTGAATCTCAACAATCCTACGTGCGGTGATGTCATCAGCCTGTCGGTTCAATTTGATGAGCAGGGCATGATTGAAGATATTGCGTTTGTGAATTCTGGTTGCAGTATTTCTACAGCTTCAGCCAGTATGATGACGGATGTAGTCCTAGGGAAGACAAAGGAAGAAGCGCTAGCTTTGGCAGAAATCTTCTCCCAAATGGTGCAAGGTAAGGACGATGAGCAGCAAAAGGAACTAGGAGACGCAGCTTTTTTGGCTAGTGTTGCTAAATTTCCTCAGCGTATTAAATGCTCAACCTTAGGCTGGAATGCTCTTAAAAAGGCAATTGAGGAAGCTGGAAATTCTGAAAAGTTGAGTAAATGAAGCTAAAATAAATAAGCTGAGACAAAAGTGCTCAGCTTTCTTTGTTTATATCGTTAGCATTACAGACGCAGTAGCTAATTGCTAAAAGCACTGCGTTGAGGTTACGGATAGAGCTTGAAAAGCAAGTCTCAAGGCGATTTGCTTTTCAAGCTTGGAAGAGTACTTTTGACGAAAACTTTGTTTTCTTTATCTGCCACCTCAACAGTCTCTCAGGCTATTGAGCAACCTTGTGGGAATGAGACTACAAACTAAAAATTTTTGATTTTGAGTTTTGTCACATTCCCAATTACTATTGAATGAGCTATAATATGTTCTATATCAACTTTTACAGCCTATTTGTCATCAAGTTACATTTGCTTATTTCCAACCTCAAAAGGTTCCTCAAGTCTTTCGAGCTATGTGGAGATGAACGATGAAATCAAGCTTCTACGAAATACTGATTTCTATTTCGCTCGTTTATAATTTTTCATTGACATATTGTACGAATTCATTCCACCATGATTTGAGGAAGAAAGGACGACCAATTTTCTCCGCTGAAAGCATGGAAATAGTTGGTGGCTTCTTGTCAAGATAGCCTTTTCCAATCAAATCATTATCAGTATAGGTCAATTTCCCAACAACGACACCCTTTTTTAAAGGAGTGGGATAACCGTTTTTATCAGTTGTAAAATGAACAGTCGGTTTTTTATGATTGTATCTCCGCACAATGGTGAGTTTTTCACTAGCAACAGCAGTGACTTCATCTTTTTGCCCGTTAATGATGCGGGCAGAGCTTTTATTGTAGGCTTCACCTTTTTTCACAAGAGTTTGGACTGTGAATTGTTGATAAATATAGGTCATAAATCTAGTGGTAGCCGTAAAGCGGGCATTCTCATCCTCATCTGCATGATCAACATTGAGGAGAACCGTAATCAAACGCATCCCTCTTTGCTGGATTGTTCCGACAAAGGAAGAGCCCCCTTTATCAGAAGTTCCAGTCTTGAGGCCATCTACTCCGGCTCGAAAGGTGGGCATGTTTTCGAGCATGTGGTTGGACGATGTAAGCGTCATGCCTGCAAAGTTAGACGTAGCTTTTTGGGTGATTTCTAGAACTTCTGGGTAATCAAGGATTAAACGCCGAGCAATAATGGCAACATCATGGGCACTCATTTTATTTTCGTCTTCTTTTTCCGAACCAGGATAAATATGTTCTTCTCCTAAAACAGAATTATTCAGCCCAGAAGCATTGACGATAGTAGCATCTTTGATTCCCCATTGTTGCAATTTAGCTTTCATCAAATCCACAAATTTTTTCTCACTGCCAGCGACTTTTTCAGCCAAGGCAATTGCTGAGCTGTTGGCACTTACTATTAAAGAAGTTTCTAACAATTCTTCGACAGTATATTTTCTAGCTTCCAAAGGAACGTTACTGGTGTCCGGATTAACGGTTAGTTGATAAGGGTAGTCAGAAATATCTACGGAAGTTTGTAAAGTGAATTTTCCTTGATGAATTGCTTCATAGACTAAATAGGCTGTTAGTAGTTTAGTAATAGAAGCAATTTCAACTGGCTGATTAGCATCTTTTTCATATAAGATTTTTCCAGTTGCAGCATCAACTGCAATAGCATGCTTAGCACCTACTTCAAAGTTGTCCGCTAAAACTGTAGGAGCTAGGAAGATCAAGAGAGTCGTTACAAGAGTAATAATAAATTTTTTCATGGTCATCCCTTTTTTGTAAACTTATTATTATTGTATCATAAAATAAAGAGAGCTTCATAGAAAAGGGAGGAAATAATAAGAGAAAAATATGATTCATTTTTATTTTTAAAGCAAGTTCTGGTATAATAGATAGGATAAGAGACGAATAGAGGAAAACATGAAATTTACAGAATTTAAGTTTAAAGATTACATTCAAGAGGCACTCAAGGATTTGAACTTTGTTGAGGCGACAGAAGTACAGGAAAAACTGATTCCAGTTGTCCTTGCTGGTCGGGACTTGGTGGGAGAGTCCAAGACAGGTTCAGGGAAAACACACACTTTCTTACTGCCGATTTTTCAAAAACTAGATGAAGGCACAGATAGTGTTCAGGTCGTTATTACAGCTCCTAGTCGTGAGTTGGCTAGGCAGATTTATCAGGCTGCACGCCAAATTGCTGCTTTTTCTGATAAGGAAATTCGAGTTGCTAACTATGTCGGTGGAACTGATAAAAATCGTCAGATTGGGAAATTGAGTTCCAGTCAACCACATATTGTCATTGGCACACCAGGACGCATTTATGATTTGGTCGAATCAGGTGACTTAGCCATTCATAAGGCGAATACCTTTGTAGTAGATGAAGCAGATATGACCTTGGATATGGGCTTTTTAGAAACAGTGGATAAGATTGCGTCCAGTTTGCCGAAGGATTTGCAATTTCTGGTCTTCTCTGCGACCATTCCGCAAAAATTGCAGCCATTTTTAAAAAAATATCTATCCAACCCGGTCATTGAGCAAATCAAAACTAAAACGGTTATTTCAGATACTATTGAAAATTGGCTGATTTCAACAAAAGGACGTGATAAGAATGCGCAGATTTATGAAATCACACAGCTCCTACAGCCTTATCTAGCTATGATTTTTGTCAATACTAAGACACGAGCGGATGAATTGCATAGCTATTTGACAGCGCAAGGTCTCAAGGTGGCAAAGATTCATGGGGATATTGCACCGCGGGAGCGAAAACGGATTATGAATCAGGTGAAGAACCTAGATTTTGAATACATTGTTGCGACAGATTTAGCTGCGCGGGGAATTGATATTGAAGGCGTTAGTCATGTCATTAATGATGCGATTCCGCAAGATTTGTCCTTCTTCGTTCACCGAGTGGGACGAACTGGCAGAAATGGTCTATCGGGAACAGCCATTACACTTTATCAACCGAGCGATGATTCAGATATTCGTGAGCTGGAAAAATTGGGCATTCACTTCATTCCTAAGATGATCAAAAACGGAGAATTTCAAGATACCTATGACCGCGATCGTCGTGTCAATCGTGAAAAAACGCAGGAAAAATTGGACACGGAAATGATTGGTCTGGTTAAAAAGAAAAAGAAGAAAATCAAACCGGGCTATAAGAAAAAAATCCAGTGGGCTGTCAATGAAAAACGCCGTAAGACAAAAAGAGCTGAAAATCGCGCACGCGGTCGTGCAGAAAGAAAAGCGAAACGTCAAAGTTTTTAGTCTTAAAATTTCTTTATCACTCTCATAAATAAAAACAATTATTCTTTATAGAACGAATGTGATAGACTAGTCTTGCTAGTCTATTTTTATCGTAGCAAATAATTGGTGAAATAAAAAAATTGTGATAGAATTAGACATTATCGAGAAAGGGAAGTTACTATGATTGTTACAACAGCGATTTTAACCTCTAATTGGTATCAAGAATTGGTTCAGAAGATTCCAGACGGACAGCTTTTTAGCTGGCGCTCTGTGTTTGACGGACTACCAAGAATTATCGAAAAATTACCAACAACACTACTATTGACCTTGGGAGGAGCTTTTTTTGGATTGATGTTGGCTCTCATTTTTGCTGTTGTCAAAATCAACCGTGTGAAAATTTTGTATCCTCTGCAGGCCTTTTTTGTTAGTTTTTTGCGAGGGACACCAGTGCTTGTTCAGCTCATGCTGACTTATTATGGGATTCCTTTGCTTCTGAAGGCCATCAACTTGCGATTCGGTACGGGTCTGAATATCAATGCTATTCCAGCCTATCTATTTGCCATTGTAGCTTTTGCTTTTAATGAAGCGGCTTACGCTAGTGAAACCATTCGAGCGGCGATTTTGTCTGTTGATGCTGGAGAAATTGAAGCGGCTCGTAGTTTGGGAATGACAAACAGACAAGTTTACCGCTGTGTTATTATTCCCAATGCAGCTGTGGTTGCCACACCGACCTTGATTAACTCTTTGATTGGCTTGACCAAGGGAACTTCTCTGGCTTTTAGTGCAGGAGTTGTTGAGATTTTTGCTCAAGCGCAGATTTTGGGTGGTGCGGATTACCGTTACTTTGAGCGCTTTATCTCGGTTGCTCTTGTCTATTGGGGCGTGAATATTGTGATTGAAGCATTTGGGCGGTTTATCGAAAAGAAAATGGCGATTGAAGCGCCTGATAATCTCAATCCACAAATACAGGCGAAAGGAGATGTTCGATAATGATTCGTATTTCAAATCTCAGCAAATCCTTTTCTGGACAAATGGTTTTAAACAATCTTAGTTTAGAGATTCAAAAAGGAGAAGTGGTTGCTTTAATTGGTTCATCTGGTGCGGGGAAATCCACTTTCTTACGCAGTTTGAATTATCTGGAACAGCCAGACAGCGGCACGATTGCCATTGATGATTTTACTGTTGATTTTTCTACGATTAGCAAGGAAGAAATCCTAACCTTGCGACGAAAGTTAGCTATGGTGTTTCAGCAGTTTAATTTATTTGAGCGTCGGACGGCTTTGGACAATGTCAAAGAAGGTTTATTGGTTGTAAAAAAATTCTCAGACCAAGAAGCGACGAATCTTGCCAAAGAAGAACTGGCAAAAGTTGGTCTGTCAGACCGTGAAAATCACTATCCACGTCATCTGTCAGGTGGACAAAAACAACGTGTCGCTTTGGCGCGTGCGCTTGCGATGAAGCCAGATGTTTTGCTTTTAGACGAGCCAACATCAGCGCTTGATCCTGAACTAGTAGGGGAAGTTGAAAAATCCATTGCAGATGCAGCCAAGGCTGGTCAGACCATGATTTTAGTCAGCCATGACATGTCTTTTGTGTCTCAAGTGGCAGACAAGGTACTCTTTTTAGATAAGGGACACATCATTGAAATGGGTACTCCAGATGAAATAATGAACCATCCTAAAGAAGAACGCACAAAAGAATTTTTTGCCAGTTACAAACGGACATACATTTGATATAATAGAAAAAGAAGCCCAGTTGGCCTTGCTAGCTGGGTTTATTTTCAAGTTTGCGGCATTTGTTTTGAATGCCTTTAACAAAAATTAGGGAATAGAGGAGTGACTATGCTGTCTCGAGTTTTTTTACTCTATTTAGAGAGTTTGTTGATTACGGCACTATTGGTAGGGAGTTTTCTAGGATTATGGATTGGGCTTCGTGCTGTTCGGCGTGTTGATAAAACAATCAAAGATCGACAAGCTCATCTGTATGATATGCTATTGATTGCAGTGATGACGGTTCCGATTTTATCCTTTGCAATGATGGGGATTCTGCTTATCTTCAGAGCATAATGTTTGAAAAAAGAGCTTAATAACGTTAGAATAACAGTGATTACAATAAAGGAAGTAAATTTATGTACGACACAATTATTATTGGGGCTGGACCAGCAGGCATGACAGCTGCGCTTTATGCTGCTAGAAGTAATCTTAAAGTGGCTCTTTTGGAACGTGGCATTCCAGGCGGACAAATGAACAATACCTCAGATATTGAAAATTATCCTGGATATGCTAATATCAGTGGTCCAGAACTAGCCGAAAAAATGTTTGAACCGCTCGAAAATTTGGGAGTGGAGCATTTGTTTGGCTCTGTTGAAAAAATCGAACACCAAGGAGCAATAAAAAAAGTCTTTACAGAAGATGAGATTTTTGAAACCAAGACGCTTATTATTGCGACTGGAGCTGTTCATCGTCATCTAGGAGTTCCGGGTGAAGAAGAATTAAACAGCCGCGGGGTGTCTTACTGTGCAGTCTGTGACGGCGCCTTTTTTCGAGATGAAGATTTGCTTGTGGTCGGTGGAGGCGACTCTGCGGTGGAAGAGGCTGTATTTTTGACTCGTTTTGCAAAAACGGTGACGATTATTCATCGGCGCGATGAATTGCGAGCCCAAAAGTTACTGCAAGAACGTGCATTTGCCAATGAAAAAATTCATTTTATCTGGGATTCAGTTGTGAAGGAAATCAAAGGTGACAAGCGCGTTAGCAGCGTTATGGTAGAGAATGTCAAAACGGGTGAAATATCTGAACATGAATTTGGCGGTGTCTTTATCTATGTTGGTTTAGATCCAGTTAGTGAGTTTGCCAAAGATTTGGGCATTACCAATGAAGCAGGCTGGATTGTAACCGATAATCATATGAAAACGGCTATTTCTGGCATCTATGCTATTGGAGATGTTCGCGAAAAAGATCTTCGCCAAGTAACGACAGCTGTCGGTGACGGAGCGGTTGCAGGGCAAGAAGTCTACAAGTATATCACAGAGAATTTTTAGAGCGAAAGACCAAAATCATCTTGGTTCGTAGTCTCAGCCACGCAAGGCTTCTCAGCAGTCTCTCAGACTGTTTAGGTAGTGGATAAAAAACGAAGTGTTTGACAAAGGTATTCTTTCAAACTTGTAAAGCGAATGCCTTTAGACTTTCGTATCAGCCTCAATTGTACTCTAAATTGCCTAAGGGTAATAGAGTTTCTCCAAACGCACGATATAAACAAAGGAAGTTGAGCACTTGTCCCAGCTTCTTTTTGCTTAATAAAAACCCAGTAATGCATTGGAGGATTGGAAATGAAAGGGTTTCTTTTGATTTGTTCAATTCTCGTGCCCTCATAAATGACTAGTGAAATTGTCAGAATTGTGGTACAATAGAAAAGTTCATGTGAAAAGGAGGCTTCGTATGAGTGAAAAGAATTCTGAAAATAATAAAAATAAAATGGAACGTGGCTTAAAAAATCGTCATGTCCAAATCATTGCTATTGCTGGGACAATTGGAACGGGTCTCTTTTTGGGAGCAGGACGTTCGATTAGTCTGACAGGGCCGTCAATTATTCTCATTTACATGTTGACTGGCATCTTTATGTATTTGATGATGCGGGCGATTGGAGAGATGTTGTATTATGATCCAGACCAGCACACATTTATCAACTTCATTACCAAGTATCTTGGGAATGGCTGGGGCTATTTTTCCGGTTGGTCCTATTGGATTTCTCTCATTTTTATCGGTATGGCAGAAATCACGGCAGTTGCACAATATGTCCAATTTTGGTTTCCGACTTGGCCGGCATGGCTGATTCAAATCGTCTTCCTTGCTGTTTTGAGTATGGTCAATCTGATTGCAGTCCGAGTTTTTGGTGAAGTTGAATTTTGGTTTGCCATGGTCAAGATTGTAGCGATTATTGCTTTGATTGTGACAGCGATTTTTATGGTGTTGACAGGCTTTAAAACGCCCAATGGTGTAGCCAGCATCAGCAATATCAGTCAAAATTTCCAATTATTTCCTAATGGTTTTATGAGTTTTGTCATGGGCTTTCAAATGGTCTTCTTTGCTTATCAAGCTATTGAATTTATTGGAATCACAACGTCTGAAACGGCAAATCCTCGGCAGGTATTGCCAAAGGCTATTAAAGAAATCCCCTTGCGGATCGTTCTTTTCTACGGTGGCTCTTTGCTTGCAATTATGGCGATTATCCCTTGGCGGGATTTAGCAACCACAGATTCTCCCTTTGTGATTGTTTTCAAGTTGGCAGGCCTTAAATGGGCTGCAGCTTTGATTAACTTTGTCGTATTGACTTCAGCTGCTTCAGCTTTGAACTCTACCTTGTATTCGACTGGGCGTAATTTGTATCAAATCGCACATGATTCACCTAATCGCTTTTTGAATGGAATCGGTGCTGGGAAATTATCCAGACAAAATGTTCCGCAAAACGCTATTTTGACCTCAGCGGTAGTGATTGCATTAGCTGCTTTTATTCAGGTGTTACCAGGAGTATCAGACTCCTTTGCTTTGATTACTGCTTCTTCATCAGGAGTTTATATTGCTATCTATGCACTCACTATGATTGCTCACCTGAAATACAGAAAATCAAAAGAATTTATGGCAGATGGCTATCTAATGCCAGCCTATAAGTTTCTCAATCCTCTTACTTTGCTCTTCTTTGCCTTTGTATTTATAACCCTCTTTTTACAAAAATCAACCGTTGTAGGAGCAATCGGTTCAGCTATTTGGATACTTGTATTTGGTATTTATAGCCAATTGAAATTTAAAGATAAATAATAATATAATAAAACCAAGGATAAATTTGCGACTTTTTTAAAGTTGTTCCAAATGCACCTTGGTTTTTAAGATGTTTTAAAACTGAAAATTTAAACAGCGCAATACAACAGAAAACTTGAGAATAGTTATTTAAACACCTAAAGTTGAACAAGATTTCCTCTTGCTCTTTTGATTTGTGGTATAATAAGTAAAAATATATCTTACAAGGAGTCGTTATGTATCCAGATGATAGTTTAACCTTGCATACGGATTTGTATCAAATCAACATGATGCAAGTCTATTTTAGAAGAAATATTCATAATAAACGAGCTGTTTTTGAAGTTTATTTTCGGAAAGAGCCCTTTCATAGTGGCTATGCGGTTTTTGCTGGTTTGGAGCGGATGGTTCATTATTTAAATCATTTGACATTTTCAGATAGTGATATTGCCTATCTTCGTTCTCTTGGCTATGATGAAAAATTTTTAGACTATTTAGCAAATTTGAAATTGGAATTAACAGTACGTTCTGCACAAGAGGGAGACTTGGTCTTTGCGAATGAACCCATTGTTCAAGTAGAAGGTCCTCTTGCTCAATGTCAATTAGTGGAAACTGCCTTATTAAACATTGTCAACTATCAAACCCTGGTAGCGACAAAAGCAGCTCGGATTCGCTCAGTCATCGAAGATGAGCCTTTAATGGAATTTGGTACACGCCGAGCACAGGAAATGGATGCGGCTATCTGGGGAACTCGTGCGGCAGTGATTGGTGGAGCAAATGGAACCAGTAATGTTCGTGCTGGAAAGCTCTTTGATATTCCAGTATTAGGAACGCATGCTCATGCTCTCGTCCAAGTCTATGGAAATGACTATGAAGCTTTTAAGGCGTATGCTGAAACGCACCATGACTGTGTTTTCTTGGTGGATACCTGTGATACATTCCGCCTCGGTGTTCCTGCAGCGATTCAAGTAGCGCGTGAAATGGGGGATAAAATCAATTTCCTTGGAGTGCGGATTGATTCAGGGGATTTGGCTTATATTTCTAAAAAAGTTCGCCAGCAGTTGGATGAAGCTGGTTTTCCAAATGCTAAAATCTACGCCTCTAACGACTTGGATGAAAATACAATCCTCAACTTAAAAATGCAAAAGGCAAAGATTGATGTGTGGGGCGTTGGAACTAAGCTCATCACGGCTTATGACCAACCAGCACTGGGAGCCGTTTATAAGATTGTGGCTATTGAAGATGAACATGGCAATTTGCGTAATACGATTAAGCTCTCTAATAATGTGGAAAAAGTATCAACACCAGGTAAAAAACAAGTTTGGCGGATTACTAGCCGTGCAAAAGGTAAGTCAGAAGGAGACTATATCACTTATGATGGCGTAGATGTGAATGCTATTGCCGAATTAGAAATGTTTCACCCAACTTACACCTACATCAATAAAACAGTGACAAATTTTGACGCAGTGCCTCTTTTGATTGATATCTTTAAACAAGGACAACTCGTCTATGAATTGCCAACCTTAACAGAAATCCAACAATATGCTCGCAAGGAGTTTGATAAGTTATGGGACGAGTACAAACGTGTCCTCAATCCGCAAGATTACCCTGTGGATTTAGCGCGTGATGTATGGCAAGACAAGGTTGATTTGATTGATCAAATGCGTAAAAAAGCGAACCAAATGGGAGAAACAAAATGACCTTACAAGAAACGATTATCCAGCAATTAGGCGTGAAACCTATCATTGACCCAGAGGAAGAAATTTGTAAATCCATTGATTTTTTAAAGGATTATCTTAAAAAACATTCTTTTTTGAAAACCTATGTTTTGGGAATTTCGGGCGGACAAGATTCTACTTTAGCAGGACGTTTGGCGCAATTGGCAATAGAGGAAATGCGTGCGGAAACTGGCGATGCTAGCTATCAATTTATCGCAGTGCGTTTGCCATATGGGGTGCAGGCTGATGAAGAGGATGCACAGCGAGCTCTTGCTTTTATCCAGCCGGATGTCAGTCTTGTGGTCAACATCAAAAAAAGTGCAGATGCTATGACAAAGGCGGTTGAGGCTACGGGAGCAACGGTCTCAGACTTCAATAAAGGCAATATTAAGGCTCGCAGTCGCATGATTGCGCAGTATGCTTTAGCAGGCTCTTATAAAGGAGCAGTGGTTGGAACGGATCATGCTGCAGAAAACGTTACAGGATTCTTTACGAAATTTGGTGATGGTGGTGCAGACATTCTGCCACTTTATCGTCTCAATAAACGGCAAGGTAAGCAACTGTTGGCTGCCTTGGGCGCTGATTCTGCCCTCTATGAAAAAGTACCAACAGCAGACCTGGAAGAAGAAAAGCCAGGCATTGCAGATGAAGTCGCTCTCGGTGTCACTTACAACGAAATTGATGACTATTTGGAAGGTAAAACCATTTCTGACCAAGCGAAAGCAAGGATTGAATCTTGGTGGCACAAAGGGGAGCACAAGCGTCATTTGCCGATTACAATCTTCGATGATTTTTGGAAATAAGCAGGAGAATTGTTCTGACTTATGTTTTTTAAAATACGTCGGCTACTAAAATCAGCTGTATAACAAAAAGTTAGGTGCGCCTAACTTTTTGTTTGAAGAATTTTGAAAATAAGATATAATAGTGTTTAGAATTAGAAGGAGGTATCTATGAATTCTATAGATCAACAATTTACAGATAAATTATATGCAAATTATGAAGCAACTGCTAAGTATGCTGCAATTGAAAATGCAGTTAGCCACAATGGTTTATTAACATCGCTTGAAAAGCGTAGCAGTGCAATTGAAAACAATCCTGTGTTTTCCATTGATTTAACTAAAGATAAAGTCAGCAATCAAAAAGCGTCTGGACGTTGCTGGATGTTTGCAGCGCTCAATACATTCCGTCATAAAATGATTGCAGGCTTTCAATTGGAAGAATTTGAATTGTCTCAAGCGCACACATTCTTTTGGGATAAATATGAAAAATCCAACTGGTTTTTAGAGCAAGTCTTAGCAACAGCTGACCAAGACTTAACCAGTCGCAAAGTGAAATTCCTCTTAGATACGCCTCAACAAGACGGCGGACAATGGGATATGGTTGTGGCACTTTTTGAAAAATATGGAGTTGTTCCAAAATCAGTTTACCCAGAATCCATTTCATCTAGCAATAGCCGTGAGCTCAACCAATATCTTAATAAATTACTCCGTCAAGATGCACAAATCTTGCGTGATTTGGTTACTAGTGGAGCAGATGCGACAGCTATTCAAGCTAAAAAAGAAGAGTTCTTACAAGAAATCTTTAATTTCTTAGCAATGTCATTTGGACTCCCACCTCGTACTTTTGATTTTGCTTATCGTGATAAAGATAACAATTTCCACAGTGAAACTGGACTAACACCACAAGCATTTTACAAAAAATACGTGGATTTTCAATTAGATGACTACGTTTCAATCATCAATGCTCCTACAGCTGACAAACCATACGGTAAATCTTATACAGTTGAGATGTTAGGAAATGTCGTAGGAGCACGTGATGTCCGTTATTTGAATGTTAATATGGAGCGTTTGAAAGAGCTGGCTATTGCTCAAATGCAGGCTGGAGAAACTGTTTGGTTTGGTTCTGATGTCGGTCAATCTAGCAACCGTAAAGCGGGCGTTATGGTTAACGACATGTACGATTTCACATCCAGCATGGATATTGAATTGACACAAGATAAGGCAGGACGTTTGGATTACAGCGAAAGTCTCATGACCCATGCTATGGTCTTGACAGGTGTTGATTTGGATGAAAATGGAAAATCAACAAAATGGAAAGTGGAAAATTCTTGGGGCGATAAGGTTGGAGACAAAGGTTATTTTGTTGCCAGCGACGACTGGATGGACGAGTACACTTATCAAATCGTTGTCCGTAAAGAATTTTTAACAGCAGAAGAACTAGCTGCTTATGAAGCAGAACCAAAAGTACTTGCCCCATGGGATCCAATGGGAGCTTTGGCTAGCAAATAAGAATAAAAAAGAAGCAGGATAAAGCTTTGAGACTTAATGAAAATCAAATTGCAAACTAAGAGATGAGTCGTAAGTAGATCAAAAGAGGAGCTTTTGAGATCGCAGATGAAACTGACGAAGTTTGAAGAGATTTTCATAAGGTATAAGACTGCTTCATGGTGATTTCATCAGGAATTGAAATATTAAAAACACGAACAATCTTATAGTCAGTTATTTACTAGTCTTGATTGTTCGTGTTTTTTAATTTTTACAAAACTCTGATTTGAAGGTGTTAACTTTTAAACGGCTTGGCTTTCAGGAACTTGTTCATTATCGGTTTCGTGAAGGAGGAGTTTCTGACTTTCCACCGCCATTAGGAGAACTTGCAGACGTAGAAGCACTCGGTTCTATACTTGATGAAGCAGAGCTGCTTGATGACTCTTGGGTAGAACTTTCTTGGCTGCTTGAAGAAGATGATGATTCTTCAAGGCTCGAACTGGAAGTAGAATTATAATAATTTCCTTGGTATCTATTAGTGGAATTGGCTAAAAAGACATAATTTCCGCTACGATAAAGGCTGCTAGGCATTTTCCAGTCTTCTGTCCCGCTTTCAGACAAGTAAGACATCATCGCACGGTAAACATCTGTTGCGACTTTCAGACCATCATCCAGAACGGGAGTAAGACGATTAGTGTAACCTGTCCATACCGCCATTGAATATTTCTGCGTATAACCAACAAAGAGTTCATCAGGAGTCACAACACTAGAGCCACCATAAGGCTTCGTTAGTTTCGCTAGTTCATCATCGGAATAGTTGGAGGTCCCTGTCTTACCGGCTTGGTAGACACCTGATATAGCTGCGTTGGTTCCTGTACCTGAAGTGAGAACTGTTTTCAGCATATTTGTCATCATGTACGCAGTTGTTTCTTTCATTGCGGTTGTGCCTTGATTAGAGAAATCTTTTGAGGTTCCATCGCTAAAGACAACACGGCTGACGTATTGAGGTTTATAATAAGTTCCTCCATTTGCAAAAGCAGCATAGGCAGCAGCCATTTTTTCACTGCTGGCACCATATTTCTTATATGATTTTGTGGTATTACTTGAAATGGCATTTGCATAGACCATATCTGGATAATCAATGCCAAGTCCATTAAGGAATTTCTTTGATTTGCTGAGACCAACAGCTTCTAATGTTTTGACAGCTGGGACGTTCCGAGATTCCTGAAGTGCATACTGAATGGTGATGTTTCCGAAATACCGCATATCCCAGTTGTAAACCGGAGTAGTTGTTCCAGGATAATGATAAGGAGCATCACTAATATAAGCAGCCGTAGAAGTGTAAATGCCATTTTCAATGGCTGGAGCGTAATCCGTGATCGGTTTCATGGTTGATCCCCAGTCGCGATTGGTTTCAACCGCTTGGTTAGTACCAAAAGAGACATTTGAAACTTGATTTCGGACTCCTAGTTGAGCAATTACCTTACCAGTTGTAGCATCTATAATGGTAGAAGCTACTTGTAATTCATCATCTGGATAAGCAACATATTCATTGCTATTATAAATGTTCCAAAGGCGTTCTTGAGCTGCTCTGTTTACGTTTGTATACACTTCCATTCCCGTCGTCAGCAAGTTATAGCCTGTTTCTTCTTGGACTTGCTCAATAACTTGCTTTAAGTAGTTATCCATGTAAGCAGGATAAGAAGCCGAATTTTTCAAGCTTTGCAGACCATCTGTGACGGGCGTATTGACTGCTTTTTCATATTGCTCAGCAGAGATGTATTTGAGTTTATACATTTCTGACAATACAAGATTGCGACGATTTTTAGCAGCTTCTGGTTTTGTATAAGGATCGTATTGATTCGGTGCCTGGGGCATCCCTGCCAATAAAGCAGTTTGAGCTAAGCTCAAATCTTTCAAACCTTTGCCGTAATAACTTTGAGCAGCTGTTTGCATACCGTAGTTACCATTTGACATATAGACCTTGTTTACATAATACGTAATAATTTCTTGCTTAGTGGCTTTGCGCTCTAATTGAACAGCTAACCAGGCTTCTTGAATTTTCCGTGATAGTGTTTGGTCGGCGCTTGAAGTGGAGAAGTAGGTCAGTTTAATCAACTGTTGCGTCAACGTTGACCCTCCTTGTCGATTTCCTCTGCGCAGATTATTCAAGAAAGCACCCAAAATACGAACAGAGTCCACGCCGCGATGATTGAAGAAACGGTGGTCTTCAATTGCAACGATAGCTCGTACTAAGTCAGTTGGAATATCACTTGTTGCCGCATTGACCCTTTTTTCAGAACCTAAGTCGGCAATAAGATTGTTTTCACTATCATAGATTTTACTGGAAGTTGTGGCGACTAGTTTCTTTTCTGACAAGGCAGGTGCCTTGTGAACTTGATAGAGAAAAATTCCTCCACCAGCTACAACTCCAAGCATAAATAATGTAATGAGACCGATAGTTACATATTTTGCAGCTGTCAGTAAAGATTGCTTATTCATTTATTTTACCACCTAGTAAATTTTGTTGAATGATTTCAAGATACGGAATGCTAGGAAGACCATTCTGTGAGATAGAATATCCATGCTTTTGAATGTAGTCAAGTGGCATGGACTTTTTCCCCTTGTCAATCTTGAAGAAGTTAATTAAATAAGGAGCAGGAAGCAGATATGTCAATTTTAAGGCTGAAAAGTGCAATAAAACGAAACAAATTCCTCCTTGTTTGACGACTTGTTCCATGTGCTTGATTTGATGAGCATGAAAATTTTTCATCGGCATGGAAGCCTTTTGATGTGTTTCTTTTGCTTCAAAATCTATATAATGTCCTTGATAGACACCAGAATAGTCTGTTGTAGAGGCTTGTCGAAAGTAGGCTTCAACAATTTTTGCCCGACTACGTCTGGGATAATCCACTTTTACAATCTGAATAGGGGTTGGTTTCTTGTGAATGACCGCTAAATCGTGACTAAGATAATAATCATTCGTTTCATTGATCATTTTTTCAAACGACATTCCCCGATTCGCAAAGTCAACGGACTTCTTTTTGGGAAGTCTTAATGAATTTCGAGAGGGAACTTTATGTGGATAGTTGACCATATATCTCCTTATTGGTACAATAACATCACTCTATTATAACATAAAAAAGGAAATAAAGGGATAATTTAAGTGGTTAGCGTATTAATAGTAGGTTATCGGAATTTTGATTTGGGAATTTTTAATGACAAAGACCCTCGAATCAAGATTATTAAAAAAGCCATTCAGCGAGATTTGACGCGTTTATTGGAAGAAGGTGCGGAGTGGCTGATTTTTACTGGGAACTTAGGTTTTGAAGTTTGGGCACTAGAGGTTGCAAAAGAATTGCAGAAAGATTACGATTTTCAAATTGCGACGATTTTTACTTTTGAGAATCAAGGTGAAATCTGGAATGAAGCCAATCAAGAAAAATTAAGTTGTTTTAAACAGGTGGATTTTGTTAAATACGCCTATTCTCATTATGAAAATCCCAGCCAATTTCGTGATTACAATCACTTTCTACTCAGTAATACAGACGGGGCTTATATTTTTTACGATGAAGAAAATGAAACAAATTTAAAGTATCTTTACCAAATGATGAAGAAACAAGAACAATATTTTATCAAACAATTAACATTTGATGACTTGAATGAGGTCGCAGAAAATTTTTCCGAAAATTAGATGTTTAACCTTGATTTTTGCGGTTCATTTTTTATATAATTAAAGTAATGAACGAGAATGGAGAGAGAAATGGCTAGTATTATTTACACACCGAAAGATATTTTTGATCAAGATTTTAAAGTTGGCGTCCGTGGATATAGCAAGGTTGAAGTGGACGAATTTTTAGATGATGTCATTAAAGATTACGAAACGTATGCTGCTTTGGTAAAGGAACTGCGTGAAGAAAATGCTCGTTTGAAAGCACAACTCGCTAAAAAGTCAAATGAGGCGGCAACTTCACCTTTGACGCAATCTATCATGGAACCCCCTCAAGTGGCATCTGCTACGCTGACAAATTTTGATATTTTAAAACGCTTAAATCGTTTGGAAAAAGAAGTATTCGGCAAGCAAATCTTAAATAACAAAATTTAATAAGTAATGTGCAATTTTTGGATAATCGCGTGAGAATATTTTATTTTCATGAGGAAAGTCCATGCTAGCACGGGCTGTGATGCCCGTAGTGTTTGTGCTAGGTGAAACAATAAGCCTAGGGACGGAAGTATCCGTTACGGCGACTGAAATGGCTAAGTCTTTGATAAGTCAAAATAGGTCTGAAAGTGCCACAGTGACGTAGTTTTTGTGGAAACACAAGAAGTGGAACGCGGTAAACCCCTCAAGCTAGCAACCCAAACTTTGGTCGGGGCACGGAATGCGTGGAAACGAACGCAGCATTCTGACTGGAAACAGTAGACAGATGATTATCGAAGGAAATGATACCTAGTTATTTCTGGAACAAAACATGGCTTATAGAAAGTTGCATATAGGTTTAGCTAGCGTATTATGCTAGCTTTTATTTTGAGAGGACGAATGAAAACGAAATTTAAGTTGATTGCGACTGCTGCGGCTGGTTTAGAGGCTGTGGTTGGTCGTGAAATCAGAAATCTTGGCTTAGAATGTCAAGTGGAAAATGGGCGTGTGCGTTTTGACGGAACTGTTGAAACCATTATTGAAACTAATCTCTGGTTGCGTGCAGCAGACCGCATTAAGATTGTTGTTGGCAGTTTTTCGGCTAAAACCTTTGAGGAATTATTTCAGGGGATTTTTGCTTTGGATTGGGAAAACTATTTGCCACTTGGAGCAAAATTTCCAATTGCTAAGGCAAAATGTGTCAAATCAAAACTCCACAATGAACCAAGTGTGCAAGCTATTTCTAAAAAAGCAGTAGTCAAAAAGTTGCAAAAGCACTATGCTCGACCAGAGGGTGTTCCCCTAATGGAAAATGGAGCTGAGTTTAGAATAGAGGTTACTATTCTGAAAGATATAGTGACGGTGATGATTGACACAACAGGATTCAGCCTCTTCAAACGTGGTTATCGGGCCGATAAGGGTGGCGCTCCAATTAAAGAAAATATGGCGGCTGCGATTCTGCTCTTATCCAATTGGTATCCAGATAAACCCTTGGTTGATCCGACCTGTGGTTCAGGAACTTTCTGTATTGAAGCAGCTATGATTGGCATGAATATGGCGCCGGGACTTCATCGCCATTTTGCGTTTGAAGAATGGAATTGGGTTGACTCAGACTTGGTTGGGCGTGTTCGTGCTAGAGCTTTAGGACAGATTAAGCAAGACATTCAGCTTGATATTTTAGGGACTGATATTGATGCACGTATGGTGGAGATTGCCAAACGAAATGCCGAAGAAGCAGGTGTTTCTGAGCAGATTGTTTTTAAGCAAATGCGTTTGCAAGATTTGCACACCGACAAGATAAATGGTGTCATCGTTTCCAATCCGCCTTATGGCGAGCGATTGTTGAATGATGATGCTGTGACCAAGCTTTATCAAGAAATGGGACAGACTTTTGCACCACTAAAGACGTGGAGCAAGTTTATCTTGACGAGTGATGAAGCATTTGAAACAAAATTTGGCAGCCAAGCCGATAAAAAACGCAAACTCTATAATGGAACTTTAAAAGTTGATTTGTATCAATATTTTGGTCAGAGAGTCAAACGTCAGATAGATTAGAAAGGATTTGCCGTGAGTAAAGACGAAAAACATTTGCCAGAACAAGAAGAAAAAGAATCAATTCTTGATTTTGAAACAGCTAAAGAAATGACAGTTGGTCAAGCTGCTAGAAAAAGCGAAGAACTTGAAGCAGGGGTGACGGAAGAGGACAATGTGCTGGATAAATACATTAAACAGCATCGTCAAGAAATTGAAGCAGGAAAATTTTCGGCTCAATCTGCAGAAGAAATGTCTGAAGCAGAAGATAAAGAACAACTGAGCCAGTTAGACTTGGCAGAATTTATCCAGGAGATGCACGATGAGGTTCAAGAGGAAGCCCCCCTAGAATCTGCAGAGGTAGCGTCTGAGGAGTCTGCCTTTGATGAAACAGTAGCTGCACTTGCAGCCAGAGAAGCAGAACCGCAAGAAAATTCGGAAGAAAACAGTACACAAACTCCAGAGGAGTTAGAGGCTGAGACAAAAATAATGGAACCAATTCAGCCTGAAATGGATGATATTCCTGTGAGTTCAACTGAGTCAACGGAAAGCTATCCGACTTTTACAGCGTTAGATGAAGAAATGGAAACGGAGAAAGTTCCATTTTATAAAAATAAGAAAGTCCTCTATTCTGCAGCGAGTGTTATTTTACTGGCTTTAATCGGCGGAACAGCTTATCTGTCTTTGAACAAAAAGCAAGCGAAAACAACCACAACTTCAACGAGCCAAACAAATAAATCTTCTACCGCTTCTAGCTCTGAAAATAAGAATTTGAAAGCTTTCAACAGCCTTTATGATTCATTCTTTACAGATGCCAATAAATTGGCTTTGAAAAACAGCAGTTTCGGAAACTTAAACAAACTAAAAGCAGCATTGGAAAAATTAAAAAACACCAACGAGTACAATGTTGCCAAAGCAAAATACGATAGCTTGGTCAAACAAGTTGAGGCTGTTCAAAATGTGAATGCGCAATTCACTTCAGCAGCTATTACAGATGGTGTTTTGGATACTAAAGCAAAGGTTAAGGCTGATGCCAAATTTACAGATGTCACAACTGGAAATACGGACTTGGATAAGGTGTTGAAATCTGCGATTAGCTTAGGAAAGAGTCAACAAACCTCTGCTCCTCAATCTGAGGCTGCCGCTGCACCGTCACAAAGCTCCGCTCAAGCACCTGTAGCAGAACAACCAGCTTCTGTACCAGCGCAAACAACTGCTCCAGCAGCAACAGCGTCAGGCACGAATTTACAGCGTCATTTAAGTCGAGTACCATACGACCAAACTAAAATTAACGACAGTAATAATCCAGCTTGGAATTTCAATCCTGGTGTGTTAGAAAAAATTTTAGCAACCTCACGGGAACGTGGCTATTTCACAGGAGATAATTATATTCTTGAACGTGTGAATATTATCAACGGAAATGGTTATTACAATTTATTTAGAACAGATGGAACCTACCTCTTTAGTATTAACTGTAAAACGGGTTATTTTGTAGGAAACGGCGCGGGTTACGCAGATGCTTTGGATTATTAGGAAACGTTTTCAAGCAAGATATTAGACACTAAAAATCTTATAGGCTATAATGGGCTTATAAGATTTTTATTTTATTATAAAACTAATTTTGGAGGTAATCTTATGTCACTTATTGGTAAGGAAATTGTCGAGTTTACAGCAGATGCTTATCACGCTGGAAACGGGAAATTTATCACAGTTTCTAGTGAAAATTTAAAAGGTCATTGGAGCGTCGTTTGCTTCTATCCTGCTGATTTTTCATTTGTTTGTCCGACTGAATTGGAGGATTTGCAAGAGCAGTATGCAGATCTTAAAGAACTAGGTGTGGAAGTTTATTCTGTTTCAACAGATACGCATTTTACACATAAAGCTTGGCATGATCATTCAGATGCCATCGGAAAACTTGAATATATCATGATTGGCGATCCATCTCATACCATTTCACTTGGTTTTGATGTGTTAGATGAAAGTGGATTGTCTCAACGTGGTACTTTTATCATTGACCCAGATGGAGTTGTACAAGCACTTGAAATCAATGCAGACGGTGTTGGGCGCGATGCGTCTGTCTTGATTGACAAAATCCATGCTGCACAATATGTACGGAGCCATCCAGGTGAAGTTTGCCCAGCTAAATGGAAAGAAGGAATTGAAACACTTACTCCAAGTCTTGATTTAGTTGGTAAAATTTAAGGAGGCTTATATGGCTTTAGATGAAACAATTAAAGCACAACTGAAGCAATACTTGGAACTTTTAGAATCTGATGTTGTATTTCAAGCTTCTTTAGGTCAAGATGAGCGTTCTGAGCAGGTGCGGGCTTTTCTAGAGGAAATTGTAGCAATGTCTCCACGTTTATCACTGGAAAATATAGAGACTAACCGCAAGCCAAGTTTTACCGTTACACAAGTGGGGCAAGCAGGGCGTGTGCAGTTTGCAGGACTTCCCTTAGGGCATGAATTTACATCTTTTGTGCTGGCTTTGCTGCAAGTCTCTGGTCGCGCACCAAAAGTAGAAGATGCTGTTATAAAACGAATTCAAGCTATTAAGCAGCTGCTTCATTTTGAAACTTATGTCAGCTTAACCTGTCATAATTGTCCAGACGTTGTTCAAGCACTGAATACAATGGCTGTGCTGAATCCAACTATCAGCCACACAATGGTTGAAGGGGGCATGTTTAGACAAGAAGTTGAAGACAAAAAGATCATGGCTGTCCCAACGGTTTTTCTAAATGGTGAAGAATTTGCAAATGGTCGTATGACCATTGAGCAACTGCTCGACAAGATTTCTGGACCTGCTTCAAGTGAAGAATTTGACAAAAAAGAACCATTTGATGTGTTGGTTGTTGGGGGCGGACCTGCAGGAAGCAGCGCAGCTATTTATGCTGCTCGTAAGGGAATTCGTACAGGTATGGTCGTTGAAACTTTCGGTGGACAAGTTATGGAGACTGTCGGTATCGAAAATATGATTGGTACGCCTTATACAGAAGGACCTAAGCTGATGGCGCAGGTAGAAGAACATGCCAAGAAATATCCAATTGATATCATGAAGAATCAACGTGTGAAAAACATCGAGAAAAAGGATTTGATTGAAGTGGAGCTTGAAAATGGAGCTGTTCTGAAAGCGAAAACAGCAGTTCTTTCTGTTGGTGCTCGCTGGCGAAATGTTAATGTTCCTGGTGAAGAAGAATTTCGGACGAAAGGTGTAACCAATTGTCCACATTGTGACGGTCCTATTTTCACAGGTAAAAAAGTGGCTGTTATCGGTGGAGGCAATTCTGGAATTGAAGCAGCAATTGACTTAGCTGGTCTGGCAGATCATGTTTATGTACTAGAATTTCTACCAACTTTGAAAGCTGATCAAGTGTTGCAAGACCGTGTGCATCAACTTGAAAACGTGACGGTTCTAACCAATGTGGCTACAAAAGAAATTCATGGTTCCGATCAAGTTGAAGCCATTACTTATCTCAATCGTGCGAATAATGAAGAACATAAAATTGAACTCAGCGGTGTCTTTGTTCAAATTGGTCTTTTGCCAAATACAGACTGGCTCAAAGATAGCTCAGTTGCTCTTAATGAACGCGGTGAAATTATTGTTGACAAACATGGTGCAACAAATGTTCCGGGAATTTTTGCGGCAGGTGATTGCACAGATAGCGCTTATAAACAAATCATTATTTCAATGGGTTCAGGAGCGACAGCAGCTCTGGGAGCATTTGATTATTTGATTCGTCAATAAAAAGAAAACGAGTAGGAAACTTGAAGTTCCTGCCCGTTTTTTTACTTCATACAAGATGACGCTCGAAGGCATCATCGGAAATGCCTTTTTCTAAGATCAGCTTGCACCATTCTTTAGCAGAAAAGAGACTGTGATCTTTGTAATTACCACAAGATTCGATAGTTGTACCAGGGACATCTTCCCACGTAGTGGTTTTTGCAATTTCTTCTAAAGAAGATTTAATGACTTTAGCAATTTCAGTTGAGCTATGTTGCCCCCACATAATCATGTGAAATCCTGTCCGACAACCAAAAGGTGAACAATCAATCATACCATCAATGTGAGTACGAATGAGCTTAGCTAGCAGATGTTCAATCGTATGAAGCCCAGCGGTCGGAATGGCATCTTCATTAGGCTGTACCAGACGAACATCAAAGTTGGAAATGATGTCCCCTTTAGGTCCCACCTCTTCGCCAATCAAGCGTACGTAGGGGGCTCTGACAATCGTATGATCTAACTCAAAACTTTCAACAATGACTTCTTTGACCATAAATAGAACTCCTTTTACTTTTAATAAATTATACCATATTTTGCTCTAGCAAAGAAAAAATTTTCTGCTTCACAAAGCCTGTCAGGAAAAAGGAATCACAAAAAAGAATGTGAAAACAGTCACGTATTTATAAGAATTTAGTTTGTGAAAAATTGATTTTTATGATAAAATAATTAAGAATTTTACAATTCAATATCAATAATTTGAGGTAAAAACATGGAAATAATTTTTGCAGGTGTTTTTGCCGTCATCATTGGTTTAGTCATTGGATATGTAAGTATCACAGTTCGCATGAAATCTGCGAAAGAAGCTGCGGAACTTACTCTTTTAAATGCTGAACAAGAAGCAACTAATTTACGTGGACAAGCTGAGCGCGAAGCGGATTTGTTATTAAAAGAAGTGAAGCGCGAAAGTAAATCCCTTAAAAAAGAAGCACTGTTAGAGGCAAAAGAAGAAGCCAGAAAATATCGAGAAGAAGTTGAGGCAGAATTTAAATCTGATCGTCAAGAATTGAAGCAATTGGAAAGTCGTTTGACAGAACGTGCGACAAGTCTTGATCGTAAAGATGACAATTTAACCAACAAAGAAAAAACACTCGAGCAGAAAGAACAAAGTATTTCTGATAGAAACAAAAACCTTGAGGCGCGTGAAAACAAACTGACAGAGTTGGAGCAGCACAAAGAAGCAGAATTAGAGCGTGTTGCTTCACTTTCACAAACTGAAGCCAGAGACATCATTCTCACTCAGACTGAGGATAAGTTATCAAAGGAAATTGCGATGCATATTCGTGAAGCAGAGCAAGAAGTCAAAGAACGTTCTGATAAAATGGCAAAGGATATTTTAGTCCAAGCCATGCAACGGATTGCAGGTGACTATGTTGCGGAGCAAACCAATTCAACAGTTCATCTGCCGGATGATACGATGAAGGGTCGCATTATTGGACGTGAAGGTCGGAATATTCGAACCTTTGAAAGTTTAACGGGTATTGATGTCATTATTGATGACACACCAGAAGTGGTGACTTTATCTGGTTTTGATCCTATTCGACGTGAAATTGCACGCATGACAATGGAAGCCCTGTTGAAAGACGGTCGTATCCACCCAGCTCGCATTGAAGAATTAGTAGAGAAGAATCGTCTGGAAATTGACCATAAGATTCGTGAATATGGTGAAGCAGCGGCTTATGAAATCGGTGCACCAAACTTACATCCGGATTTGATGAAGATTATGGGACGCTTGCAATTCCGTACGTCATATGGGCAAAATGTATTGCGTCATTCTGTTGAAGTTGCTAAGTTGTCTGGTGTCATTGCAAGTGAACTCGGTGAAAATGCTAACTTAGCTCGCCGTGCAGGCTTCCTTCACGATATTGGAAAGGCTATTGACCGTGAAGTGGAAGGTAGCCATGTGGAAATTGGAACAGAATTGGCTCGTAAGTATAAGGAACATCCAATTGTGGTCAATACAATTGCTAGTCACCACGGTGATGTAGAACCTGAAAGTGTGATTGCAGTTATTGTTGCAGCAGCTGATGCACTTAGTGCGGCTCGTCCAGGTGCTCGTAGCGAATCCCTTGAAAGCTATATCAAGCGCCTGCAAGATTTGGAAGAAATTGCCAATAGTTTTGAAGGTGTGAAAAATAGTTTTGCCTTACAAGCAGGTCGTGAGATTCGGATTATGGTCAATCCTGGTCAAATCAAAGACGATAAGATTACTATCTTGGCTCATGATGTGCGTGAAAAGATTGAAAACAACCTCGAATATCCAGGAAATATCAAAGTAACGGTCATTCGGGAAATGCGTGCTGTAGATTATGCAAAATAGACCTTGCTTAACATGAGCTACTCATCTATGATGTGCAGCTCCCTGTAAGCAAATGATGCCTATATTGATTTTCAAAAACAAGCACATATCTATGCGAAAAAGCAGTTGAAAAAATACTGCTTTTTTGTTACACTAGATAGAAAGACAATGAAGGAGATATGATGGCGGATCGTGGCTTGTTAATCGTTTTTTCTGGTCCCTCAGGTGTGGGGAAGGGAACGGTTCGACGTGAGATTTTTGAAAGCTCGGATAATCAGTTTCAATACTCTGTGTCCATGACAACTCGTGCTCAACGTCCTGGTGAAGTGGACGGAGTTGACTATTTTTTCCGTACGCGCGAAGAGTTTGAGGAGTTGATTCGGCAAGGTCAGATGTTAGAGTATGCAGAGTATGTTGGCAACTACTATGGAACTCCTTTGACCTATGTGAATGAAACTTTGGATAAAGGGATTGATGTTTTCCTTGAGATTGAAGTTCAAGGGGCGCTTCAGGTGAAGAAAAAAGTGCCGGATGCTGTCTTTATCTTTTTGACGCCACCTGATTTGGCAGAATTACAAGATCGCTTAGTGGGACGTGGAACAGATAGTGCCGAAGTAATCGCCAAACGCATTGCCAAAGCAAGAGAAGAAATTGCTCTCATGCGCGAATATGATTATGCCATTGTCAATGATGAAGTTCCGTTAGCAGCGGAACGTGTCAAGCGCGTTATTGAAGCAGAGCATTTTCGAGTGGAACGTGTCATCGGTCACTATCAAGATATGCTGTCAGAACAACTTTCAGTAAGATAAGAATTTAGAAATTAGGTAAAGAATTATGATGTTAAAACCTTCAATTGACACCTTGCTTGATAAGGTGCCTTCAAAATACTCCTTGGTGATTCTTGAAGCAAAACGTGCTCATGAATTGGAAGAAGGAGCAGCTCCGACTCAAGAGTTTAAGTCTGTCAAATCAACACTTCGTGCTTTAGAAGAAATCGAATCTGGCAATGTCGGGATTCACCCAGATCCTGAAGGCAAGCGAGAAGCAGTTCGTCGACGTGCTGAGGAAGAACGCTTGCGCAGAGAAGAAGAAGAGCGTAAAATCAAAGAACAAATTGCGAAGGAAAAAGAAGAGGGTGAAAAAATTTAAGGTTGGGTCAGCTCAATCTTATTTTTTCTTTTACTGATAAATGAGAGGTGGTGAGAAAGTGCAGATTGCAAAAGTCATTGTGGATGTTCCTCTAATGCAGACAGATAAACCTTATAGTTATGCGGTGCCGAAAGAATTTTCGACTATGTTAGAAATTGGCATGCGTGTGCATGTGCCTTTTGGGAAAGCCAATCGCTTGATTCAAGGGATTGTCGTAGAGCTAGCAGAAGAAACGACAACAGAATTGAAGGAAATCGTGGAAGTGTTAGACTTTACACCAGTTTTAAATGAGGAGCAGCTGTGGCTGGCAGAAGAATTGAGAAAATCTGTCTTTTCTTACAAAATTTCAATTTTAAAAGCTATGTTGCCGGGGTTTCTGAACTCCAGCTATGATAAAATTCTTCATGCTCAACCCTCTTTGAATGAAGAAGATCGACTGCTCATTTTTGGCAATGCAGATCAGCAACATTTCTCATCGCTTGATAAAGAATTGCAGGCTAAGGTGATGCGTTTGACACGGCAAGGGGCGATTCAGGTAGAATACCAAGCGATAGACCAAAAACATATCAAAACAGAAAAATGGTATCAGGTTAATCACGAGATTTTAGCTCAATTGGTCATTCCTAATCGGGCGACAAAAAAGCAAGCCTTGCGAGACATTTTGCAAGTTCAGACTGGAATGCACCGTTTAGCAGATTTGAAAGAAACATTTTCACGGGAAATTATTCACTATTTTATAGAGCAAGCAGCTTTGCAAATCGTTGAAAAAGAGGTGAGTCGTTCTGAGGCTTATTTTGAAAATATTTCAGCGACTTCTGCCTTGGTGCTAAATGAAGAGCAGGAAGCTGCGGTTCAAGCTATCACGCAGCAGATCGGGCATGACGGCAAGCCATTTCTACTAGAAGGAGTGACAGGTAGCGGTAAGACGGAGGTTTATTTGCAGGTCATTCAAGAGGCGCTCAGCCGTGGCAAGACAGCCATTATGTTAGTGCCTGAAATTTCCTTGACACCACAAGTTACAAACCGCTTCATTTCGCGTTTTGGAAAGAAAGTAGCCATTCTTCACTCAGGTCTTTCAAATGGAGAAAGGTATGATGAATGGCGCAAAGTTGAGCGAGGAACAGCACAAGTGGTTGTTGGTGCTCGTTCTGCTATTTTTGCTCCGTTAAAAAATATTGGTGCAATTATCATTGATGAGGAACATGAAGCGAGTTACAAGCAAGACTCCAACCCACGCTATCATGCGCGAGATGTCGCTTTACTACGTGCAAAGTACAATCAAGCCGTTCTGGTGTTGGGGTCGGCGACGCCGAGTTTAGAAAGCAGAGCGCGGGCTGGCAAAGGTGTGTATCACTTTTTGCAATTGACCAAGCGAGCAAATCCGCAGGCTCAGATTCCTGAAGTGGAAATTGTGGATTTTCGTGATTATATTGGACAGAATGAAGCTAGTAATTTCACGCCTGTTCTGTTAGAGGCAATCCAAGATCGACTAGATAAGAAAGAACAGGTTGTCTTGATGTTAAACCGACGTGGCTATTCTAGTTTTGTCATGTGTCGTGAATGCGGAACGGTTGACACCTGTCCAAACTGCGATATTTCCTTGACCTTGCATATGGATACGAAAAGTATGAATTGTCACTATTGTGGTTTCTCAAAAGGGATTCCCCACAGTTGCTCGAATTGCTCCAGCAGGAGCATTCGTTACTATGGGACTGGGACGCAAAAAGCCTATGATGAATTAGCAGAAGCCTTTCCGCAGGCTCGTATTTTGAGAATGGATATTGATACTACTCGGAAAAAGGGCAGTCATGAACAAATTCTCAAAGAGTTTGGAGACGGACAGGCAGATATTTTGCTGGGAACCCAGATGATTGCAAAGGGTCTGGATTTTCCAAATGTTACTCTCGTGGGAGTGCTCAATGCGGATACGGCTTTGAATTTGCCAGATTTTCGTTCATCTGAGCGCACCTTTCAACTCTTAACTCAGGTTGCTGGGCGTGCAGGACGAGCTGAAAAGGAAGGTCATGTGATTATTCAAAGTTACAATCCGAAGCATTATGCGATTACTTTTGCGAAAAATCAGGATTATGAGGGCTTTTATGCTTATGAAATGAGTATTAGAAAGCAGTTGGCCTATCCACCTTATTATTTTACGGTGGGACTTACCTTGTCTCATAAAATGGAAGCAGAGGTTGTTAAAAAGTCATACGAAGTTTTAAATATGATACGTTCTGGCTTGTCAGACAAAGTTCAGATATTAGGACCAACTCCTAAGCCGATTGCCCGCACTCACAACCTATATCACTATCAATTGATTATTAAATACCGTTTTGAAGAGCATTTGCAAGATGTGTTGAATCAGATTTTGGATTGGACTCAAGAAAAGGTCAATAAGGACTTACGTTTAAGCATAGACCATGAACCACAAAGTTTTATATAGCCTTATTTTAGCCTTTTTTAAAGAAATACACGACTTCTTCTGATATAATAGTAAAAAAGAATATGAGGAAACCATGACAAACATTATTTTTATGGGAACGCCAGATTTTTCTGCAACGGTGCTTAAAGGATTGCTGGAAAGCAAACAGTACGAGATTTTGGCAGTAGTTACACAGCCAGATCGCGCAGTAGGACGTAAAAAAGAAATCCGCATGACGCCTGTTAAAGAACTGGCTTTAGACTATGGCTTACCAATCTATCAGCCAGAGAAATTGTCTAAAAGTGCTGAATTAGATAGTTTGCTGAATTTAAACGCTGATGGTATCGTCACAGCAGCTTTCGGTCAATTTTTACCAAGCAAATTGCTAGATTCGGTCAATTTTGCCGTCAATGTGCATGCTTCGTTGTTACCAAAATATCGCGGAGGAGCTCCCATTCACTACGCCATTATCAATGGTGACAAAGAAGCCGGTGTGACTATTATGGAAATGGTCAAAGAGATGGATGCGGGTGATATGATTGCGCGTCGAGCGATTCCTATTGAGGAAACAGACAATGTTGGGACGATGTTTGAAAAGTTAGCGTTGGTCGGACGCGATTTGCTACTTGAGAGCTTGCCTAGTTATCTAGCTGGAGATTTAAAACCAGTTCCGCAAGACAAAAATCAAGTTACCTTTTCACCAAATATTTTACCAGAAAAGGAGAGAATTGACTGGACTAAGACAAATCACCAAATTTTTAACCAAATTCGAGGAATGAATCCTTGGCCAGTGGCACATACGCTTTTAAATGGAGAACGTTTTAAAATTTACGAAGCTACTCCAGTAGAGGGCTTAGGACAAGCTGGAGAAATCCTTGTTATCGGAAAAAAAGAATTGATTGTGGCAACTGGTGAAGGTGCACTTTCTCTTCAAACAGTACAGCCAGCTGGAAAGTCCAAAATGACTATCATTGATTTTCTGAATGGTCTGGGGCGGCAATTATCAGTAGGTGATTTCTTTGGTCAATAAAATAAAAACAGCGCGGCAAACGGCTCTTGCTGTTTTAGAAGAGGTTTTCTCAGAGGGAGCTTATTCTAATATCGCTCTTAATCAGGCTTTGCTAGAGGCGCCTTTAAGTTCTGTTGATAAAGGGCTTGTAACAGAAATCGTCTATGGAACGGTTGCACGTAAAATCACTTTAGAATGGTATTTGTCTCATGTTATTGAAAATCGAGATAAGTTGGATTCCTGGCTTTATATTCTTTTGTTGATGAGTTTGTATCAAATACAGTATCTTGATAAAATTCCAGCGCATGCGGTCGTCAATGAAGCGGTGGAGCTGGCAAAGGCACGAAAAAAGGGAAGCGAAAAGTTCGTCAATGCAGTGCTGCGAAGACTATTGCGGAACGGTGTGGCAGATATAGGCAGTATTAAACGTAAAAACAAACGCTATTCTATTCAGTATTCTCTGCCAGTTTGGCTGGTTAAAGTGCTGATTGAAGAGTACGGTGAAAAACGAGCTCTAGCCATTTTTGAGAGTTTATTTCTTCGAAATAAAGCCAGCGTTCGAGTAGTGGACCTAAGCCGTAAAGAAGAATTAAAACAACTGTTGCAGGCAGAAGATTCGCTATTAGCTCCGAGTGCGTTGGTGAAAAGCCACGGTCATTTTGCAGGGCATGCCTTGTTTGAGGAAGGTGCTACTACTATTCAAGACGAATCTAGCCAATTGGTTGCGCCAACTCTTGAATTGCGCGGCGATGAAAAAGTGTTAGACGCATGCAGTGCACCCGGTGGTAAAACCATGCACATTGCTTCTTACTTAACGACAGGACAGGTCACGGCATTAGATCTCTATGAGCATAAGTTGGCTCTGATAAAAGAAAATGCACAGCGCTTAGGTGTGGCAGATAAAGTGATTACGAAAAAGCTAGATGCGAGAAAGGTTTTTGAAACTTTTGGAGCAGACGCCTTTGATAAAATTTTAGTAGATGCGCCGTGTTCAGGAATTGGTCTAATCCGACGGAAACCAGATATTAAATACAATAAAGAAAATGCAGATTTTGCCTCGTTGCAAAAAATTCAGCTTGAGATACTGGATAGTGTTTGTCAAAGCTTGCGAAAAGGTGGTATAATAACTTACAGTACCTGTACGATTGTTTCGCAAGAAAATTTTCAAGTTGTTGAGCAGTTTTTGGCAGCTCATCCAAATTTTAAACAGGTAAAACTAGAACATAATAGACAGGATATTCTAAAAGATGGCTGTATTTTAATTACGCCAGAATTGTATGGAAGTGACGGATTTTTCATCAGTCAATTCAAACGAATATCCTAATAGGAGGAAACTGACAGTATGGAAATTTCATTATTAACAGATGTTGGTCAGAAGCGTACAAATAATCAAGATTATGCCAATCAATTTGTTAATCGTGCCGGTATGACAATGGTTCTTTTAGCAGATGGTATGGGAGGTCACCGTGCCGGTAATATTGCTAGTGAAATGGCAGTAACAGACCTCGGTGCCGCTTGGGTGGATACTCAAATTGATTCCATTAACGGCGTTCGTGAGTGGTTCGCAGAACATCTCGAAACAGAAAATCAAAAAGTTCATCAATTTGGTCAAGATGAAGAATATAAAGGCATGGGAACGACGCTTGAAGCCTTAGCAATTATTGGCAATCAAGCAATTTATGCTCATGTAGGAGATTCTCGTATTGGTTTGGTGCGTGGTGATAGTTATAAGCAGTTGACAAACGACCATTCTTTGGTGAATGAATTGCTCAAAGCAGGACAAATTACACCTGAGGAAGCAGAACGTCACCCACAACGCAACATCATCACGCAATCAATCGGTCAAAGAGGCGAAGTGCAGCCTGATGTTGGCATGATTAGCTTAGAAGATGATGATTACATTATTTTGAATAGCGATGGTTTGTCCAATATGATTTCAGAAAGTGAAATTTATGATATTATGACAAGCGATATTGCTCTTTCAGAAAAAGCGGAAACCTTGATTCGCTTTGCAAATAATGCAGGCGGTCTGGACAATATTACAGTTGCCCTGGTTCATTATCATAAGGAGGACGCAGAATGATTCAAGTCGGCAAGATATTTGCCGGACGATATAGAATCATCAAACAAATTGGCCGAGGAGGTATGGCAGATGTCTACTTGGCGAAAGACTTGATTTTAGACGGGGAAGAAGTCGCAGTTAAGGTTCTAAGAACCAATTACCAGACAGATCCGATTGCTGTAGCACGTTTTCAAAGAGAAGCACGCGCCATGGCAGACTTGGATCATCCTCATATTGTCCGGATTACCGACATTGGAGAAGAAGAAGGCCAGCAGTATTTAGCAATGGAATATGTGGCTGGACTTGACTTAAAACGCTATATCAAAGAGCATGCTCCTTTGTCTAATGAAGAAGCGGTTCGAATCATGGGACAAATCCTTTTAGCGATGCGTTTGGCGCACACGCATGGGATTGTTCACCGTGATTTGAAACCTCAAAATGTCCTTTTAACTCCAGATGGCGATGCAAAAGTCACTGACTTTGGAATTGCGGTAGCTTTTGCAGAAACGAGTTTAACGCAAACCAACTCTATGTTGGGGTCTGTACATTATTTGTCACCAGAACAGGCGCGTGGTTCAAAAGCGACCGTTCAGAGTGATATTTATGCCATGGGGATTATTTTCTATGAAATGCTGACAGGACATATCCCTTATGATGGAGATAGTGCTGTTACGATTGCCCTACAGCATTTCCAAAAGCCTCTACCGTCCATTATTGCTGAAAATCCAAACGTTCCACAGGCATTGGAAAATGTAGTCATCAAGGCAACGGCAAAAAAATTGACGGATCGTTATCAGTCAGTTGCAGAAATGTATGTGGATTTATCAAGCTGTTTATCTGCTGACCGTCGAAATGAGAAAAAACTAGTTTTTGATGACACGGCTAAGGCAGACACAAAGACACTGCCGAAAGTGTCACAAAATACTTTGACTTCTGCGACGAAGCCAACACCTGCTCCCACAAAAGAAGCAGTCAGTAGTAAACCTACGCCTAAGCCAAAAGCAAAAAAGAAGCGCCGTTTAAGAACACGCTATAAAGTTTTGTTATCAGCAGTGGTTTTAGTTATCGCAGCTCTGGTGGCTTTGGTCTATTTGAGTCCATCAAATGTAAAAATTCCAGATGTTACTGGAAAAACTATTGCCCAAGCACGTTCTGCAATCGAAACTGCAGGTTTGAAAGTTGGCAAGGAAAAAGACGAATACAGTGATTCTGTTAAAAAAGATTCAGTCATTCGCACCAATCCAGAAGCGGGAACGCAACGTCGTGAGGGCAGTACGGTGGATCTGATTGTCTCAAAAGGGACTAAAACTTTTATTATGGAAGATTATAAAGGTCAGAAAAGAGCAGATGCCATCAACAATCTGGTACAAAAATACAAGGTTTCAAAAGGTTTAATTAAAACAGAAGAAGTTGAGAGTAGTGAGTATGCGGCAGGAACAGTTGTTGATCAAACACCAGCAGCAGGCAGCACTTATGATTTGACTTCAAAGACCCGTATTACGTTAAAAGTAGCGAAGTCCGTTTCAAGTGTCACGATGCCAAGCTATATCAGTTCAACCTATGAATTTGCTTATAATAATTTGACGGAAGTGATTGGTATTCAAGGTGCGAATATTGAAAAACGTTCGATTACAACAGCTCCAACGGGTACACAGGCAAATACGATTATCAGACAAACCCCAGAAGCTGGTCAGTCTTTGAATTTGAAGAGTGATCGCATTGTCTTATATGTATATGAGCCAAAAACCGAAGATTCTTCAACATCTGAAAGTAGTTCACAATCTGATAGCAGCTCAGATAAAACTAGCCCATCCTCTAGCAGTTCGTCAGCTAGTGGTAATGATGGGAGCAGCTCAAAAACACCAGACACAAGTGCTAGTGCAAGTAATTAAAAAAGAGAGAGGATAAAATCGTAGTTTTGTTAAACCGATTTCCCCTCCCTCTTTTTTTACACTCGTTTTACATCATTGATAAGCATTGCTTCTGCTCAATCAAGTTTATCCAGTATATTGTAATTAAAAATGTTAGCTTCTAGGACTACAAACTAGAACTTTAAAATATTTTCTTCCAGTTCACTCCCTTCTTTTCATACCTTAGCCGGAGGAATTTTTAAAAGTTTTTGATACAATAGAAGCAGAAAGGTATCGAGGCTATGAGAAAGATCCAATTTTTTATCTTTGTTGAATCTATTCTATTAACATTTGCATTAGTGACGATTTTGTCTGGTCACTTTTCACGTGTTATTCTTTTTTTGGTGCTTTTCTTGTTACTACTCTATTATTATTTTGGTAAACAAAGAGGAAATTTTCTGCTAGTAACTTCTACTATATTGCTTTTTTTCATTATTATGCTCAATCCTTATGTCATTGCTGCCTTGCTCTTTGCGGTCATTTATGGCATGATTGTGGCTTATCCTTACATTTATAAAGAAAATGGAGTGACGAATCTCATCTTTGATGATGCAGTAGAACAAAAACGTGAAAAAAATCAATGGTTGGGAAATCTTCATCATTTTGGCTCATCAGATACCTGTCGATTTGATGACATCAATCTTTTCCGTCTTATGGGTAAAGATACGATTCATTTGGAACAAGTCATTATCACAAACCATGATAATGTGATTATTTTGCGAAAATTTTTTGGAAATACAAAAATCATCGTGCCAGTTGATGTGGCAGTTAGCCTGAAAGTGAATAATCTATATGGTGAATTGCAGTTTTTAGATCAACCTGTTTATGAATTGCGAAATGAAAGTATCAGCCTAACGACACCGGACTTCAAGCGATCACATAAAAGCGTCAAAATTGTCCTGTCAACGTTTGTAGGGAATGTTGAGGTGGTTCGCAAATGAAAAAAGTCTACTACCTTTTGATTAGCTTTTATTCCCTACTCATTTTAGGACTCATTATTCATTATATTTTTAGTCTATTTAATTTTGACTGGCAACTGATTTTTAGTAATGTAGAGTGGCTAGAAAAATTTAGTCTCTTTGTAATTGTGCTGACTTTATCTCTGACGATGCTGATGATTTTAGGTGTTAAAGTGATTCAAATGGTCACTTTGTCTACCATTCAAACAAACCTAAAAAATGTTTTAGAAGGTCGAGAATTGCAAGAGATTCATCAGCCTGAAATTGATGTCTCTTTTCGGCAGATTTCAGAGAAATTAACTCATTTGACAGAAAATCTGCAAAAGTCAGAGAACCGCGCCCTGCAAAATGAGGAGACGATTATTGAGAAAGAACGCAAGAGAATGGCGCGTGACTTACATGATACGGTCAGTCAAGAACTTTTTGCTGCCAATATGATTTTGTCAGGTGTGACAGGTCAAGTGGAGAATTTAGATACAGATGCATTATCAAAACAATTGACGGGTGTATCAGGAATTTTAAATACTGCTCAGAGGGATTTGCGTATCTTGCTTTTACATTTGAGGCCGACAGAGTTGGAAGGGAAAAGCTTGGTTGAAGGGCTGAACCTCATTTTGAAAGAGCTATCAGATAAAAGCGATATTGAGGTAAGTTTTCACCATGATGTGCAAAAATTACCGAAACAGATTGAGGAGCATATTTTTAGAATTGCTCAGGAAATTATCAGTAACACGCTCCGTCATGCAAATGCGAATCATTTAGATGTTTATTTGTATCAAACTCGGAATGAATTGCAGTTGAAAATGACAGATGATGGAATTGGCTTTGAGCATACCTCGCCTGATGAATTGAGCTATGGTTTGAAAAATATGGAAGAAAGAGTAAATGATATGGCAGGAACAATGCAAATTTTAACCGCTCCGAAGCAGGGAGTGGCAATTGACATTCGTGTGCCGTTATTGAAAGGAGCTTAGGATGCAGATTTTATTAGTAGATGACCATGAAATGGTAAGACTTGGCTTAAAAGGTTATTTGGATTTACAAGACGATGTGGATGTAGTGGCAGAAGCTTCAAATGGTCGCGAAGGAGTTGAAAGAGCTTTGGAGTTGCGTCCAGATGTGATTATGATGGACATTGTCATGCCTGAAATGAGTGGGATTGAAGCGACACTTGCTATTTTAAAAGAATGGCCTGAAGCTAAAATTCTCATTTTGACTTCTTATTTGGATAATGAAAAAATTTATCCGGTTTTAGATGCGGGTGCTAAAGGATATATGCTCAAAACTTCTAGCGCGGATGATATTTTACGAGCGGTCCGAAAAGTAGCCAAGGGTGAACTTGCTATTGAAACAGAAGTCAGCCAAAAAGTAGAATATCATCGAAATCATATTGAATTGCACGAAGATTTGACTGCGCGTGAGCGAGATATTTTAGGACTACTGGCAAAAGGTTATGAAAATCAACGCATAGCAGATGAATTATTTATTTCTTTAAAGACAGTGAAAACACATGTGTCCAATATCTTATCAAAGCTAGAAGTGAGCGATCGTACACAAGCTGTTGTTTATGCTTTCCAACATCACCTTGTCCCACAAGATGACATTTAGTGGTATAATAGAAAACAGAATAATTGCTAGAGGGAGATTATGGACGCAAAATTAAAATACAAATCCAAGAAGATCAAAATCGTCTTTTTTGATATTGATGATACCTTGCGAGTAAAAGCAACTGGCTACATTCCAGAATCGATCAAAACGGTTTTTAAACAATTAAAAGAAAAAGGAATTTTGACGGGAATTGCTTCAGGGAGAGGAATTTTTGGTGTGGTGCCGGAGTTGAAAGCGTTGCAGCCTGATTTTTTTGTCACCTTGAATGGGTCCTATATTGAAGATAAAGCAGGAAAGGTTATTGCGCAAACCCCGATTGATCGAAATTTAGTAGAAACTTATATCGCTTGGACGAAGGAAGTTGGGATTGACTTTGGCCTCGTTGGTAGTCATGAGGCAGCGCTTTCGATGCGAACACCGCTTATTGACGAAGCCATTGATATTGTTTATCCTAATTTACCTATTCAGCCAGATTTTTATCAAGATCACAACGTTTATCAAATGTGGACATTTGAAGATATTGGAGATAGCTTGCAATTGCCTAAAGAGTTAGAAGAACAGTTACGATTGGTTCGCTGGCATCCACATTCATCAGATGTAGTTCTAACAAATGGTTCAAAAGCATCTGGAGTTGCGACAGTTGTGGAGCATCTAGGATTGAAACCTGAAAATGTCATGGTTTTCGGAGACGAGCTTAATGATTTAGAATTATTTGATTATGCAGGTATCAGCGTTGCTATGGGCATTTCCCATGAAAAGATCAAAGCAAAGGCTGACTTTGTGACAAAAACAGTAGAAGAAGACGGCATTTTTTATGCCTTAGAGGAGTTAGGAATGGTAGAAAAAGAATTGCATTTTCCACAAACAACGATTGAATTAGCGAAAGGTCCGAAAGCGACTATTAAAACCAACCACGGAGATTTGAAAATTCAACTATTTCCAGAGCAAGCGCCGAAGACAGTAGCGAATTTTATCGCTTTGTCAAAGGATGGCTACTATGATGGCGTGATTTTCCACCGCATTATCAAGGATTTCATGATTCAAGGTGGAGATCCAACTGGTACGGGTATGGGTGGCGAATCCATTTATGGTGAAAAGTTTGAAGATGAATTTTCACCAGAATTGTATAATATCCGTGGAGCACTTTCAATGGCTAATGCTGGTCCAAATACAAATGGCAGTCAATTTTTCATCGTGCAAAATAGCAAGATTCCTTATGCACAAAAGGAATTGGAACGGGGTGGTTGGCCAGCACCGATTGCTGAAATTTATGCAAGCAAAGGTGGAACGCCGCATTTGGATCGTAGGCATACTGTATTTGGTCAATTGCTAGATGAAGCTTCTTATCAAGTGTTAGATAAGATTGCGGCAGTTGAAACTGGTGCAATGGATAAACCGCTTGAGGATGTCGTGATTGAAACCATTAAAGTTGAGGATTGAGATGAAAATTGGTGAAAAACTAAAAGGCCAAATTACTGGTATTCAGCCTTATGGTGCTTTTGTGGAACTAGAAACGGGTGACATGGGATTGATTCATATCTCAGAAATTCGGACAGGATATATCGAAAATATCCATGAAATTCTGCATGTCGACGATCAAGTATTGGTGCAGGTGATGGACTATGATGAATTTTCGGGTAAGGCTAGTTTGTCAATGAGAACTCTGGAAGAAGAGAAGCATCATTTGCCTAAACGCCATCGCTTTTCAAATGACCGTTACAAGATTGGTTTTGCACCGCTCGCCAAAAGTTTGTCGACTTGGACAAAGGAAGCAATGGATTTTCTGAATCAATCAAAAGAAGAAACCAAATGACAAGAATTGTGATATTTTCACATAAAAGACCCCCTCAATAAGAGATTGTTGTGAGTACCTTATTGAGGGGGGTTATTTATTCTCATACATTTTCAGGTGGATATCAATTCTGTATTCTTTGTTCAGGTCACTATCACATTAAAGCATATTCATCTGGCAGCATAATGGTTTCTTTTCCCTTGTTGTCCGTTACAAAGATTTCTCTCGGAAAAAATGGATCGAAAGCGTCATTAAAATCAAAAGAGACAGTAGTTGACAGACTTGTTTCGGAAAATCGAAATGTTAATTTTCCTTGACGGTTGATGAGTTCAAATCGAAGAAGCTCATCTAATTCAAACACACCTTTTAAAAAATTATCAATGATGTACCAGAAAGAATCAATAATGTCATCTGGCAAACTTGTTACAACGCCAAAGCTGGCATAACGTCCACGTGTATTTGTAAAAGCCATTGTTCCTTCCTTTCTGTGCTAATTCATCAAAGTATTTTCTATATGATACATAAAATAAGCTTGAATTGCAAGAAATTGTTCTTTGAAAATCAAAAAGGACCAGAGGTCCCTTGGCAACTTTAGCGATTCTTTAGTTCTACATAACGTTTGTACCAAATATTGACATAGGCTTGTGAAAAAGGTCCACGCTCATTATTAATCCAGTCTACTAAGATTTTCACATTCTCCTTGAGAATGTAATCTAAATCAGTGGAGTAGTTCATTTGCCGCTTGTGGCGCTCGTATTCATCTACATCCAGCAATCGCTTTTCACCATTGGTGAAGACTTTGACATCTAAATCATAATCTATGTATTTTAATGCTTCTGCATCAAGATAATAGGGACTGGCTAGATTGCAATAGTAGGAAATCCCATTTTCGCGAATCATAGCGATAATGTTAAACCAATATTTTTTATGAAAATAGACAATAGCTGGCTCGCGTGTCACCCAACGCCGCCCGTCACTTTCTGTGACCAAGGTATGGTCGTTGACACCAATAATGGCGTTTTCTGTTGTTTTTAGTACCATGGTGTCGCGCCAAGTGCGGTGCAGACTTCCATTATGCTTATAACTTTGAATTGTAATAAAGTCGCCTTCTTTTGGAAGCTTCATCATCTACCAACTTTCTACAATTTATCAGGTTATCGCTTTTATTGTAACATATTTTCATGAAAAAACATAAATAAACCTTACATTTTTTGTAGATATTCTTTGAGAGCGCTTGCAATGTCGGAGAAATCATAGCCTTTGCGTGCGAGTGCTTGGGTGAGGCGTTGTTTTAACTCATATTCGTCATATTTTTTAGAATATTTGCGGTATTGCTTGTCTAATTCTTTGTACAGTAATTTCTGCTGAATTTCCTCATCTTCTTTGATGTCTAAGGTTTGATAAGCTGCCTTAGCTTCGGTATAGGAAAAGCCTTTGCTCAACATAGATTGAAGAATTTTATCCTGCAGGGCCTTACTTGGTAGTTTGCTTTGATAGTTGCGGAGTAGTTTTGCAGCGACTTTTTGGCTTACTTCTGTAAAATCAAATTTGCATAATTCTTCATCAATAATAGGAGCTGTGATACCTTTTTGAGCCAATTTTTGCTTGAGGACAAAAGCACCTTTATCACCAGATAGAAGATTGGAATGAATAAAGGAATAAGCATATTGTCTGTCATCTATCCAATTATCTTTTATGAGAATCGTTAGGACTTTCTCGATAGTATCTAAGGAAATCTCGTGTTTTGTCAAATAATCCCGCACTTCTTTGACAGTTCTTTGCTTGAAAGAAAGATAATATAAAGCTAGATTTTTTCCGTAAGAAAACTGTGCGTAGTTCTGAATTTCTTTTAATTCTTGCTCACTAATGTTCATGCCTTTTGATAACATAAAGTGAACGATAGTATCTTCAGTGATGTAAATTTTGTCAGTTTCGTCCAATTCTAAAAGATAGAGACGCTTTTTCTTTTCAATTTTAGTGATTTTCATAATCATTCTTTCGATAACTTGTGTGAAATTTGGAGCTAATGAATGGGATAGTAAGTGTGACTATTAGCCAAATGCTTCAAAAGCTGCGATAAGTCGTAATTTCTCGGAGTTGATATTTTCTCGACCATAGTAGTCCAAAAATAGGTCGCCATATTTTGGATTGCCTAGATTATAATTCAGTGACCAGATAGCCCAGTAAAGGTCAATGTGGCGATCGCTAAAGCCAGATAGCCCAACATCAATGAAACAGGAGAACGTCTTAGCGTCTTTTAAGATAAAGTTGGGCAAACAAGCGTCACCGTGAATAAATGCATCTCTTGTAAGAAGATGTCCCTGTTCTTGGATAAGCTGATAGGCTCCTTTTCTACTGCGAATCTGAAATTGTGGCAGGAGAGCTTTTTCATAGAAAAGCCCTTTTTGATAATTCTCTTCCGCTAGCTGAATATAGTTCTTTAGAAGTGAGTTTGTGGGAAAGTGGACTGGTTGGAGGTTATGGAGCTGTCTTAGCGCTGTTGCCATGGTTTGGCAGAGGACTTCTGGTTGGTCTAGCACTTCCAATCCTGATATGCCGGATGCTTCTTTAGTGAGCAAGTAGTCCCTGTCTTGGCTGATGTATGTCAATACAGGAACACCGAGCCCTTGTTTGTCAAACCATTTAGCACATTGTGCCTCTCGTGCTAGCTTTCCTTTTTGGTCTATTTTAAGATAGTAGCTTGTGTCTAGATAAAGCACGGTTGCGCCTGAGTGGGAAGAACTGTCATACAAAGTGGCTTTCTCTGTATATATTCGTAATTCTTCTGGGAATTGAGAAATTGTGAGAGTTACTTTTTCTTTTTTCATACTGATTATTGTACCATATTCTCAACATTATCGTGTTGGCATGGTATAATAGGCTTATGAATCTGAAAGTAAAACAAAAAATCCCCTTGAAAATCAAAAAAATGGGAATCAACGGGGAAGGGATTGGATTTTATAAAAAGACATTGGTCTTTGTACCAGGTGCTTTAAAAGGTGAGGATATTTTTTGTCAAATCACGACGGTTAAGCGTAATTTTGTTGAAGCGAAACTGTTGACGATTAACAAACGCTCCAAGTATCGAGTAGAGCCTCCTTGTGAGATTTATGAAAAATGCGGGGGCTGCCAGATTATGCACTTGCATTATGATAAGCAACTGGAGTTTAAGACGGATCTGTTGCGGCAGGCTTTGAAAAAATTTGCGCCTCAAGGTTATGAAAACTATGAGATTCGTCCAACGATTGGTATGCAAGAACCTCAATATTATCGAGCGAAGTTGCAGTTTCAAACACGGAAATTTAAGGGAGATGTAAAAGCGGGTCTTTATGCGCAGAATTCTCATTATCTGATTTCTTTGAAAAACTGTTTGGTTCAGGATAAGGTAACGCAGAAAATCATCAATAAAGTGGCTCTCCTTTTGGGAAAGTACAATCTTCCTATCTATGATGAGCGAAAAAATGCCGGCATTCGGACGGTTATGATTCGCAGGGCTCGGAAAACAGGTCAGGTACAGATGATTTTTGTCACGGGAAAGAAGTTGGACTTTTCTCCAGTCATTCGTGATTTGTCAGCAGAATTTCCAGAGTTGGAAACAGTGGCGGTCAATTACCATACGACAAAATCAAGTGAAATCTATGGAGATAGGACGGAGATTATCTGGGGGAAAGAAACCATTCAGGAAGGTGTTTTGGATTACGAGTTTTCCTTATCGCCTAGGGCTTTTTACCAGCTTAATCCAGAGCAAACAGAGGTGCTTTACAGTGAAGCTGTTAAGGCTCTGGATGTCGATTCAGAGGATTGTCTGATTGATGCTTATTGTGGTGTGGGAACGATTGGCTTTGCTTTTGCTAAAAAAGTGAAGTCTCTTCGTGGCATGGATGTTATACCAGAAGCTATTGAGGATGCTAAGCGAAATGCCAAGAAGATGGGCTTTGACAATGCTTATTATGAGGCTGGGACTGCTGAAAGCATTATGCCTCGTTGGTACAAGGAAGGTTACCGAGCAGATGCCTTGATTGTGGATCCGCCACGGACTGGCTTAGATGAAAAGCTGCTTGGAACGATTGTTCGTTATGCACCAAAGAAAATGGTTTATGTCTCCTGTAATGTCTCTACTCTAGCTAGAGATTTGATACAATTGAGCAAGGTCTACGATGTTCATTATATTCAATCTGTGGATATGTTTCCACACACAGCCAGGACCGAGGCTGTAGTGAAATTGGTAAAGAAAGAGGATTAGAATGGATATTTGGGAAAAATGTATGAAGAAGCCAAGAAGCTCTATGATCCGCATGAGGTATCGCCCTTTGTGTACGCTAATCATGTTGTAGCAGCTATTGAAGCAGAGGATGGAAAGATTTATACCGGCTTTTGCTTTGAAGGAACCTGTGGTGTTTTTCATCTCTGCGCTGAAAGGGCAGCAGCTTTTAATATGTATCAGTGTTCTGGACAGACAAAAATGAAACGAGTATTGGCTTTTCGTGATAAACCACCTTATGGAGGAGGTTCTGGTATGCCTTGTGGGGCGTGTAGAGAATTTTTAATGGAGTTGAATCCTGAGAATCGTCATCCAGAGTTTATGCTAGATTTTGAAAAACGAGAAACGATTACTTTGGGAGAACTCATGCCTTACTGGTGGGGACAAGAACGTACTGAAAATGACGGGAAATGATATGAAACACTTTTACTGTATGTTAGAATAATATACGAGGCACTTTCTAACAACGAAAGTTCAAAGAATCAGGATGTAAAAATTGCAAAGAAGGTATACTGTAGCAATGCTATTGATATTTTATAGCGTTTGGTAAATGGGTTAGAATGACTTGTTCATGAGTGAGCCTAGTTTAAGGCAGATGACAAATAGGCGACAGAAGTTGAGCAGTAAAATGAAACGCAAATATTTTCAACTACTTCAGCAATAGAAAAACTTGTAGAGATCATTTTCTACAAGTTTTTTCGATTTTACAAGGAAATCTCTGTGTTTTTCAATGCTTTTTGTGCATCTGAGACGATTGTTTCAATGATTTCTTTGCATGGTCGGATTTCTTTTATCATACCAGCAATTTGACCGCACATCATGGAGCCGTTTTTTGTGTCTCCGTCATATACAGCTTTTGAGAGAGCTCCAATAGTAATCTCTTCCAGTTCCTCACGGCTGGTACCTTTATTTTCAAGTTCTATATAATGGTCTGTCATTTCGTTTCGAATACAACGAACGGGGGCACCCGCCCTCCTGCCTGTGACAGCTGTATCTGTATCATTTGCCTTGAGAACGGCTTCTTTATAACTTTCAGCGATTGGGCATTCTTCTGATGCGAGAAATACCGTACCGAGTTGAACTCCTTGTGCGCCTAAAACGAAAGCAGCAGCAAGCCCGCGACCGTCTGCAATACCTCCTGCACCAATCACGGGAATATCAACTGCATCAGTAATTTGTGGCAGCAAAGCCATGGTATTGGTGCTACCGATATGACCACCCGCTTCAGATCCTTCAGCGATAACAGCGTCAACACCTAATTCTTGCATTTTTTTAGCATGTTTCACGCTGGCAATGACCGGAATAACCTTGATACCTGCTTCTTTGAGAGCAGGCAGAATAAATTTAGGGGTGCCAGCACCAGTTGTCACAATAGGAACTTTTTCTTCGATGATAACATTCACAAGCTCTTCGACATTTTTCAGCATCAGCACCACATTAACAGCGAATGGTTTGTCTGTGAGTTTACGCAATTCACGAATTTCTTCGCGCAATTGGTCGCCAGTCATACCACCTGAAGCAATAATCCCCAAGCCACCCGCTTCTGAAACAGCAACAGCCAACTGATAGTGAGAAATTTGCGCCATAGCACCTTGAAAAATTGGATATTTGATGTTTAGTAAAGTTGTAATAGACATACTATCTCCTTCATCCTGTTTTTGAAATTAGTATATCACGATTATAAAAACGTTTTCAAAATTGTGATTTAATAAATTTTCTTTTGTTTGTGAAATATTTTGCTTTGAAAAGAGAATTTATCAATTGTTTTACTTGTGAAAAACAAAGAGTCGTTTTATTATAACAAATACTTATACTATATTAAAAATAGTTATAGATGATGATTGATTCAGAAAAATGGAATGAGGCAAAGATAAAGAGCGTTTTGGTTTTGCTTAGAAAGCAACTACTTTTTGTGTTATAATAATAGAAAAATGTTCATGAGGTGAAGTATGGACAATATCATTGATGTATCCATTCCTGTGGCAGAAGTAGTTGACAAACACCCAGAAGTGTTGGAGATTTTGGTGGAACTTGGTTTTAAACCGCTTGCCAATCCAATCATGCGCAATACGGTTGGTCGCAAGGTGTCGTTAAAGCAAGGATCGAAGCTAGAAGGAACCCCTATGGATAAAATTGTCATGACATTGGAAGCAAATGGCTATGAAGTGGTGGGGCTAGACTGATGGCAGATGAACGAATTGAGATTTTGAAATCCATTTTGCTGGATTTGCATCATGGTGCAACAGCAGAAGAGGTTCAAGAGCAGTTTAACAAGCATTTTACAGGTGTTTCGGCTATTGAGATCAGTCTTATGGAGCACGAACTGATGAACTCGGATACGGGTGTAACCTTTGAGGATGTTATGTCGCTTTGCAATGTTCATGCGAATCTTTTTAAGGGAGCAGTGAAAAATGTAGAAGTGGCTGACACAGATCATCCAGGACATCCAGTTCAAATTTTTAAGCAGGAAAATCTGGCTCTGAGAGCAGCTCTTTTGCGGGTTCGGCGTCTCCTTGATACTTATGCTCAAACAGATGATGCAGAAATGAAGACAGAGTTGGAAAGGGGACTGATGCGCCAGCTGGTCTTGGTCGGTCAATTTGACATTCATTATCAGCGCAAGGAAGAGCTGATGTTTCCGATTATGGAGAAATACGGTCATGACTCACCACCCAAGGTTATGTGGGGTGTGGACGACCAGATTCGAGAGCTTTTTCAGGAAGCAAAGACTGCTGCTGAAGATTTGTCCAATCTAGGTATCGAGCAAGTTCGAGCAACATTTGAAAATTTTGCAGCTGAGTTTGAAGCGATGATTTTCAAGGAAGAGTCCATCTTGCTTATGATTTTGCTGGAATCTTTCACACAGGACGATTGGTTGAAAATTGCAGAAGAAAGTGGTGCCTATGGTTATGCCATTATCAAGCCGACTGAGAAATGGGTACCAGATCGTCAATCATTCACGGAGGCAGAAAAAGAGACTGCTGAGAAGACTGGAAGCGAAGCGGCAGCCAGTGACGAGTTTGTGTCAGACGGTACTATTCAGCAAGTCATTGAGACGCCTGATGGACAGGTCACCATTTCCTTTAAACCAAAAAAGAAAAAGACAGAAAACAATTTTGATTGGCAGAACCAACAGCCGTTTGGACATGGCTATTTATCAGTGGAAGAGGCTAATTTGATTCTCAATCATCTGCCAATGGAGATTACCTTTGTTAATAAGGAGGATATTTTCCAGTACTACAATGACAGTGTGCCAGCTGATGAGATGATTTTCAAACGGACGCCGGGTCAAGTGGGGCGCAATGTCGAGCTGTGCCACCCGCCTAAGTTTTTGGAGAAAGTTCGCTTTATTTTTAAGGAATTGCGTGAAGGCAAGCGAGACAAGTTTGTTATGTGGTTCAAGTCTGAGTCGCGGGATAAATTTGTTCATGTGACATATGCGGCAGTGAGAGATGAAGCAGGAGAATTTCAAGGTGTGCTGGAATATGTCCAAGATATTCAGCCTTTCCGTGATATTGAAGAAGATTTCTACCGAGGAGTAGATTAGAAGGAATATGATGATGTACGAACAGGAATTTTTAAAGGATTTTGAAGCTTGGGTCAAAACTCAAGTAGCAATCAACGAAATGGCTCTTCAAGAGAGTCAGAAAGTCTATGAAGAAGACCAAGATGAACGTGCTAAAGAAGCTGCGATTCGTTATGAGAGCCGTCTGGATGCCTATCAGTTTTTATTGGGTAAATTTGCCAACTATCAAGAGGGCAAGGGATTTCATGACCTACCAGACGGACTTTTTGGGCAGACTAAGTGGTAAGAGTTTGTAGAATTAGAAAAAAATCAATATTTATAGTATTAAAGTAACTTAGAGAGTTGATTATTCAACTCTATTTTTGTTTGTTTAAAACAAGTAGGAAAGGAGAAGTGTTGATGAAATATAAAAATCCCTTATTACTAGTTTTAAGAAATTAAGTCACCTTATTTCAGTATTGACTATCCAAATATTTATTAAAGTATGAATGAAGAGTGATAGCTATGGAAAAAAATATTTTTTATGAACAGTTGATAAAGAGTGAACCATTAGGCTTCATTGACCCGTTCGCTGATTTAGGAGAATTTGATCGATTTCAGCTAAAGTTCAAAAGTCCAGTAAGAGAATTAGTAAATAAGTATTCAGGTGAACGCTATAGCTCACAATGGCAAAAGAAAATAGAAGAGATGAGAAGCCTCTACATTCAATATCAGATAAGTATTAGAGCAGATGATACAGAAAATACTTTTGAAACAAAAGTTAGAAAGCAATCTGATAAAGAGAGTTTTGAAGAAGATGTTATAACATACCTTAAATTGGGCTTTCGTTTTGCAGAAATCGAAAAAAAGATGAATCGTTCAAATAAGCGATTGCGTAATCAATGGAAACGTAGTCAATATGTAGAGACTCATCCTGCAGTAATCTATAATAAGCAAGATTTAAAAGCTGGTTATGCAAAGTCAAAAAATTATTTATCAGGAAGTATAAAACTGAAAGGATAATTATGCAACTAGAGACAATTTATCATCTCATCTTAAAAAATGGGATTAGAAATTATAAGTTTAAGAACAGTCAATTAAGACCTAAAACTTCTCCTGAAGAAGAGAATAAAGGTTCTATTTTTGGCTATCGTTCTAAAGATGATATGGTTCATGCTACTGGAGTCGTTTTAACCTCGTTAGAAGCGATTCTAGAGAATCGAGATAGATTTACTCATTGGACACCAAATGTTTATCGATATGGAGCTTATAGTGACAAAAAACGACGAATTACACGAGGACACAATGAAGAGAATCTTAGACAAATTAACACCTTTTACATTGACTTTGATATTACTTCATCAGCTGAAGAAATGTCCTCTGGAGACATCCTGAATGCGGCAATGGATTTAGGATTTATGCCAACGCTCATTTTAAAATCAGACAAAGGTTATCAAGCTTACTTTGCATTGAAAGAGCCAGCTTATGTGACAGCTCATTCAAATTTCAAAGTCATCAAAGTTGCGAAAGAGATCTCTCAAAACTTGAGAAATCATTTTAGAAAAACCCTTCCAGTTGACTTAACCTGCAATCACTTTGGAATTGCTAGAATCCCTCGCACAGACAACGTAGAATTCTTTTTTGAAGACTATACCTATTCGTTTGAAGAATGGCTTCAATGGTCTATGAAACAGTCAGAATTTAGCTTCTCAAAACGGAAAGCAAATCTAACTGTTATCACAGGAACGGAAGGCAAAAAACAAATTGATGAGCCTTGGTATAGAATGCTGATGAATGAATCAAATATCAAGGGAGCTAAAGCCCTGATGGGAAGAAACAATGTCTTATTCACTTTAGCGCTTGCGAACTATTCATCAGGTGTCTCTCAGGGCGATTGTGAGACAGTTTTGGGACAATTCAATTCAGGATTGGACGAACCACTCTCTCAGGACGAATGTCTGAAGGTTGTCAAAAGTGCTTATTCTGGAAAATACGAAGCTGCTAGTAGAGATTTTGTTCTCTTGCTTTGTAAAGCTTGGGTGGATAAGAAACTAACAATTAGTGATCTTTTTATTCGACAAGGTTGGAAGAAGTTTAAGAAACCTCGACAAGCAAGAAAAAATAGTCATCTGCATGAATGGAAAAGTGATGTCATGAACTATTTAGAAAGTCTGTCACAAGAAGATACTGATCCATTTCTTCAGACGACAAAGAAAGCGATACGAGAGGAACTATCAATTCCAGAAAGAAGTTTAGATAAAGTATTGAAAGTTTTGAAGAAAGAACAAAAAATCTTTTTGAAAGTAAAATCTGGTCGAGGTGGAGGTATTCGAATTGCTTCTATCAAATCTGTTCTTTTATCTGTTATTCAGATTAAAAGAGAGCGTCAGGAAGCTTATTTTGCCAATATAGCCACTTTCTTTGAAGAAAGATTAGGATTTATCCAACAGGTACTTCAAAGAGCAGAGATGGCTTTTAAACAGGTTCAAGAAGTCTCTTTGTTTGAGGTTGACGTAGGCTAGATCGAAAACCCGCAAACTCCCATTACATTATATCTAGGATACCGTGAGGGATTTGTGAGCAGAAAAATAGATGTAAAAAAATAATAATCTATTAGTAGGAGAATATTTCTATGCTAGAAAAACTAAGAAATAAGATAGAACAAAATCTTTATCAGCTTATAAACATAAATAAGAGCTTAGGAGAACTTTGTAAAAGTCAATATGAATTATTGCTACATACTAGTTCTACTGAAGAGGATTTTGTAGCTTTAAATAATGATATAAGATTCATTATTGAATTATATGAAAAGGAAGGTTGAGAGTGATTATGAAATCAATTCTAAGGTATCCAGGAAGTAAATGGAAAGATTATTGACTTGTTTCCAGCTCATAAGAGCTACCTAGAACCATTCTTTGGAAGTGTAGCAGTTTTATTTAATAAACCTTCAAGTTCAATTGAAACGGTCAATGATTTGAATGATGATGTTGTCAATCTTTTTCAGGTAATTCAAGCAACTCCTAAAGAGCTAAGCGAAAAACTCTTTCTGACACCTTATAGTCGGACTGTTTATAACAGGGCTTGGGGACTAAGCCTCACAACGAAGTTGACAAAGCAGCTAATTTTATTATTCGTTCTTTGATGTCTCATGGCTTCCGCAATTTTGAAAAGTCTGGTTGGAAGCGTGATGTGAACGGTCGAGAAAGAGCTTATGCGGTGAATCATTGGAATGAACTTCCTGAAATTATCCAAGAAGCAGCTATCCGCTTAAAACAAGTACAGATTGAGAACCGGCCGGCTTTGGATTTAATTTCAGAATATAATCGTGAGAATGTCTGTATGTATCTTGATCCACCTTATGTTTTGAGTACGAGGACAAGAAAACAATATACAGTAGAGATGGAAGATCAGGATCATCAAGAGTTATTAGAAATATTGAATCAATCGAAAGCTAAAATATTACTTAGTGGTTATGACAGTGATTTATACAATAAGCAGCTGAAAAACTGGGAAAGAGTAGAGTTTCTGGCAACTGCAGAACATGGCTTGTCACGTACAGAAGTTCTTTGGATGAATTTTCAACCGAAAAAGCAGTTGGAGTTATTTTAGGAGGATAAATGAAATTTTTAGATTTATTTGCGGGTATCGGCGGGTTCCGCCTTGGGATGGAATCAGCCGGGCATGAATGCGTAGGGTTCTGCGAAATAGACAAGTTCGCCAGAAAATCCTATAAAGCTATACACAATATGGAAGGAGAAATAGAACTACATGACATCACAAGAGTATCAAATGAGTCTGTTCGAAGAATCGGAAGTGTGGATGTTATCTGTGGAGGATTTCCGTGCCAGGCTTTCAGCATTGCAGGAAACAGGCGAGGTTTTGAGGATACACGAGGAACTTTGTTCTTTGAAATTGCAAGGTTCGCATCTATTCTCAGACCTAAATATTTATTCCTTGAAAACGTCAAAGGACTGCTCAACCACGACGGAGGAGCTACATTCGAGACCATTCTCGGAGCCTTGGATGAACTGGGGTACAATGTGGAATGGCAAGTGCTTAACAGCAAAGATTTTGGAGTCCCCCAAAATCGGGAACGTGTGTTTATTATCGGACATCTTAGAGGAAGAAGTATCAGAGCAATATTTCCTCTCGGCGGAAATGACAAAACGACTGATTGCAAACAACAAAAAATCAAAAAAGTAGGAAATATTCGCAAAAAAGGCAAATCGCAAAGCGGCGATGTTGTCTCAATAGATTCACTTGCCCCAACGCTATGTAGCACCACTACTCAAAAAGACCCTTTGAAAGTGGCGATACCAGGAGGTCTCGCGCCAACTCTTTCAACCATGCAAGGAAGAGGGCAAGAGCCAAAGATTATTCAAAAGGCAAGGGGATTTAATAAAGGTGCTCAGCACAGCATAGCACCTACTTTATCCAGCAATAGCTGGCAAGAGAATAACTTGGTCAAAGTTGTAGACTTTTACAACAAAATCACAAAAGATGAGGTTGGAACATTAACATCAAGTGGGGGAGGTAGCACTGTTCGAGCTGGAAGTTTTGGAATAACCGATGGCTATCGTATTCGCAAGCTAACACCTCGTGAGTGCTGGAGGTTACAAGGATTCCCTGATTGGGCTTTTGATAAGGCGCAAGAGGTCAATTCAAACAGTCAACTATACAAACAAGCAGGAAACAGCGTGACGGTAAATGTGATTGAAGCAATTTCAAAAAAATTTGAATGATAAGGAGAAATAAAAATGAAATTAAAAATAAATAGAAATCTATTGGTGTCCGCTTTTGTGAGAAGCACAATTCTATTCATTGTGCTTGGTATCATTAGTTATTATCTAATAGATATTTTTGCTGCTAATAAAATTCAAAATAATAATACTTATCGAATTGTCCAACTGAAAAGCAAAACTCAACATATTGAAACCAAAAATGAAAAAACAGTTTATACAATTACTCTGAGTCAGTATGATAAAAACAAAGATGTATTTTCCATTCCTATCAATTTGGAAACCTATACCAAACTTAGTTGGTATTCTTCTCCTTTAAAAGGCAATTTCTTGTCAAGCACTTATGTTACTTATACATCTAAAGTTGGTTTCGGTACAGTAGATGATAAAATTCATTTTATTTCTACAGCTCCAGAATTGAGAGAAAAATACGCACATTCCTACTGTTTTCTAATTATGATAAGCTATTTCCTTACTATCACTTGGATCTATATTGTAGAGAGTATTGATAAGGCTAGATTGGCTGAAGACAGTGAATTGGTAAAAATATACAAGGAGGAAAACAAATGAAATATATCATCTTTAGCTTTTTATTAGGGGACTATGTTCGTGATAGTGAAGAGAAGATTTTGGTTTTTGAAAGTCAAGGATTGGCTTGTCAGTATATTCAGAAGCACTACCACAAAGAAGAGCCTATTTCGACAACTAAGAAGTTTACTTGTTTGCCAAACTATTATGATGCACCGTTTCGGTTTCATAAAGTCAGCTAGAAAGAAGGAGTAGAAATGACTGAAAAGAAATATAAAATTCTTCGTGGCTATTATTTAACAGGCGTAGGTCAAGAAGAAGATGCTAATTATTTTAAAATGGATGACCAACATTCTGATTATGAATTTATTGCTGAAGGAGATATTTGTTTGACCTTCTATCAAAACCAAGACGTCATTACAAGTATTCCTGCTTTAATTCGAGTAGATCATATTATTAAATCAGACAATGTTGTATCTAGTCTGTTGAAAGCTGAAAAGAATGACCATCTTCCAATGCTTCCAATTGTTCAGATTTTTGATTCCTTTGATCCAAAGCTCCAAAAGAAAATGCAAAATACTTTTCAAGTATTAAACAGCCAAATAAAAGAATTGTCTCAATTTAAAATGATTCAAGGCAATTTATTTGATTTTCTTGAAGAAGAAGGAGGGGATTATGGTGAAAGATAAACTAATGTTTATGATCGGAATATTTGGATTGGTTTTATTGTTTGGTATGGCTATTTATAGCAGTTTCCAGTTTGATGCCCCTTATGACAGTCATTTAACTCAAAAGCAATACAACGATGTAGTACTTGAGCAAAATGTTCAGCTTGTCTTTTATAAAAAGACTTGTCCTTATTGTCGAGCTGCTAAAAATGCAGTGATTAAAGCTGCTAGTAAGAGTGATTATCCAACGTTTTATATCAATATTCAAACAAAAGAGGGACAAAAATTAGTGCATCAATATGACGTAAATAAAGCAGCTACCGTAGTCTCTATTCGTAAAGGAGTTATCAAGTCTTACTTGTATGCTAAAAAGAACAATAAGGGAGATTTCACAGCTAATAAACAGGCAATAAAGGAGGCATTCCGTGAGTAATTTATTTAATTTTATCGGGCATATTATCACAATGTCTGCTCTGCTGACAGCTTGGTTTTTTCCACTTTTTTATGTGACAATTGTTCGGAACTTTGAACAAGAAAAACGAATCTACAGAGCTTCTTTAGTGTTGATGATGCTTTTAAAAATCATTTATCCAGATAGTAAAATTCATCTTCGTCAGTGGAGGCAAGAAAAATGATAGATACAATAAAACAATTGATTAAACAACTTCAAGAAAGTGCAGTTATTAAATTCTTTTACAGAATAAAAGAATGGTGTCAAGAAAATGTTGTGAAGCGAAAATTGATTACTTTTTCATTTCTGTTAGCTGTCTGGAGTAGTCTATTATTAGGCGCTATTTTTTCCCCGCAGCGTCAAACCTTTACAACAGACCAACTTGCGACTAAGCGAGTATTTGAAAACGGAACAGGAGAAATTAGTTTAGTTAAACAAATCTATTCTCCAAAAACAGGAGTGATTGTTCTTCAGTTTGAAACAACGGATTCTACTTCATCTATTGCACGTGGAATAGATAGTAAAAGGTTAAATTGGAAACTATATGCACAACATAAATCTTCTGATACAAGTATGGAAGTAATTCCAATTACTGATAAAAAAATATCCGTCATTATCAAAAATGTTCCGAAAGGTTTTGGAGCTTTTGCGATTGATATTAAAAATAATAGAGTGACTACAAATCAAATTGATGTAGATATTTCTACGCCATCTAGTTCATCAGATGATGATTTTAAAGGCTTCAAACAAGAAGATAAATCTTCAGAAAATGTGGTTCAATTTTTTGTCACTCCACAAAACAAAAAAATGGAAATAGCAACTGTTAAAAATATTTCTCGTGAAGAATTTGCTCTTCAAGAAATTGAAGAAGAAATTGGTTTTCAAAAAGAGCAGATGAAGAAATTGACTCAATCAATAAAAAAACTAAAAGAACTCATCAAAGATAATGAGTCTTCTAAAGAAAGCTTGCTAACAGAAGCAAAATATTTATCAGGTGATGACTTAACCAAGAATCAAAAAGACATTGAACAGATTGATTCTGATACAGAAACGAAGAATCGTTCTATTGAAACAGCTAACCAAAATATAGATATTTTAAAAGAAAAAACAACTTCGCTAGAAAAGAAAAAGGCGGCTATCAAAGATGGTACATTTGAATTTTCAAGCCCGATAGAGACTGTAGAGATGAAATAACAAAATGTCGTAGAATTGAGTTTTTTAAATAGAAAAGTGACAACAGCTATTAGCTATAAAGCAGTCCAATTCGAGAAAGAAAATGAACGGTCTTTTATCGATTCGGATACAATTTATTATCCTATTTTTAGAGTTTTTTCTTTTGGAATAAAAGAAGATTTTGGTCATAAATTGATTAAATTCAAACTCAGTCGAAGAACTGCTTTTTCTACAATAGGAACAAAATAAAATGAAGGTGTTCTCCCTAATAATTTCATTGGGGAGCGTCTTTTTTTCTTAAAATAATTTTTATTTTTGTCAGGTAAAAGAATTTAATAAATTAGTTTTTTCTGATTTGTCCCATTAAAAACTAAAAAAAGAATATCTCTTATACTAAATAAAATAGAATATAAAGGAGTGCTAAAATGGCAAAAAAGAATATCAATAAAATTAAATCAGAGCTTGAAGAAGCCAAGGCAAAAGTTATCGCTTTGGAAGCAGAACAGAAACTTGCGGAAGAAACTCTTCAAAAAGAAATTGGAAAAATTTATACGCAAATCCAATTCAAAAAAGATAAAAATTTGTCGTATGAAGAAGTTTTATCTAAGTTAAAATCTGAATTAACACTTGTAAAAGAAGAGGAAAAAGAACAACGTTTAGCAGCTAAAAAAGCTCGTGAAGAAGCAAAACAAAATGAAGCAAAAACGCAAGACTTCTCAGCTGAAAATCATCAGAATTAACTCTTGAATAAATGATATGATGATTTATTTTTCCAGAATAGAAAGGTATGTAAATGTATGTATTTGGTGTGTGATATCAACACACAGTGTAAGTAAATGTATTTATTAGTGTATGTAAAAGTAGGTGAAACCGAGAAAATTGATATCACCGGAAACGTTGATACTATCAACTCCACACGGAACGTGGGGACAGTTTCCCTTATGCTCTTTTTCCAAGGCTGAAACACCAGGAGGGCATTAGCCCTGCTGGAATGTTTTGGTGACGGAAAACCGCAAAAATAGAAAACTTGTTTTCGTGATGTTGCGAGTTTGAGGTTTTCTTTTTTGCTTCTTTTGGCTTTTGCCTCGTCAAAAGAAAAAAGAAGGGCACTGTTTTGTATCAATTAGAATATAATTTTTCTTTCAAAATAATAAAAATAAAAAGATAGAGGGAGTATAAAATTATGGATATTTTAATCCGAGGTTTATCAAAAAACGAAGTGAATTATTTGAAAGTTTTAGCGAAAGAATCAAAGGCAAAATCGTTCAATCAGTTTCTACTTTCTGTCTGTCGTGAAAAAATTGCGAAAGGACAATTTAATCATTCAGAAAGTTTATATTTGAGTCATTTAGAAAATATAAAATTGACTAATGATTTTATTTTAGCGCAGGTTCAAAAACAAGAAGAGCAACTGAAAACATTTGAAGATAAAATGGATCAATACGCCAATCATATTTCTCGTTGGCTAGAATATGAGGGTGAGGTAGAAAGTGATGACTAGAGAAATCAAAATTCGGACTGTACCTAATTTAATATTTTCTCAACTTGAATTGATTTGCGAAAAATATGAGTTTTCTAGCTTTAATCAATTCATGCTTGACCAACTTCAAAACATCGTAAACAATGATGGATTGAATTTGTATCAGAATCAATTTGCGAAAACTTTATCAGAAATTAAATTTCAACAAAAAGAAATCTTAGATCAATTATTGAAAAATGAAATTCGTCAAATTAGTTTGGATGCGAAACAAGAAGTTGTCGAAAAATTGACGACAGATTGGCTACGATTTATAGATGATTTAGATGCTCTTGAAACAGAAAAATAATCGAAAGGAGTATAGATGAAGAAAAATAAATTTGCAGTAATTGCTCTCATTTTTATTGTAATTTTTTTAATTCAGCCCCAAAATCGTGAGCAATTAACTACCGTTTTTACCAAACATGATATTAAAGAGCAACTGGCTTTTACTGATTCACCTGAAGAAAAAAATTTTGCCATCAAAGACCAGTATCAAAAACAAAATACTGCTTTGAAGAAAAAAGTTTTTGACGGACAACAAGTGATATCTATTAATAAAAAAGCTCAATTTACTTCTCAGGAATTGAGTTTAGAAAAAGGTGCTTGGGAACATTATTCAGATTTAGATTTTTTAGGACGAGTTGGTGAAGCGAATGCTATGTTAGGAAGAGAACTTATGCCGCAAGGAAAAAGAGAAGACATTTCTTTTGTTTATCCTTCTGGTTGGAAAAATAAAAAAATTATTTTTAACGGAAAAAAGGATTATTTATATAATCGATCACACCTAATTGCTTTTGAATTGAGTGGCGAAAATGCGAATGTTAAAAATTTATTTACTGGAACAAGAGCATTGAATGCTAACTTTTCGGCTGAAAAAAATTCGATGGTTTATTATGAAAATATCATTGCTCAGTATATTAAGACAACAGGTCATCATGTACGTTATCGAGTGACCCCGCTTTTTAAAAATGTTGAATTAGTCTGTCGAGGAGTTCGGATAGAAGCGCAAAGTATTGAAGACCAAACTATCTCATTTGATATTTATATCTTCAATGTTCAACCAAATTATGAAATAAATTATTTAACAGGAACATCACAAATAAAATAAAAAAGGAGTACGATAAAACAAATGAAATCGAGATTATCTATTTATTGTAACGAAAAAAATTTGCAGAAGTTTGGGGAAGTTGTTGCTTATTTGGGAAGAGAAGAAAATAAATTTCTTTCTCACAAACAGACAGTTTCTGCGACATTTACAATTCTACTGGAAACCTTTTATCAATTATTCATTGAAACAGGAAACGAAATGAGTTATTTTGAACGAATGGCTCAATTGAAACAAGATGTTGAAAATTCTCCAGATGAAAGTCAAAGAGCAATTAAACAGTTGAAGAAGCTGATGGATCAATTACTTTATCTTGAATTAACTAATTTCCATTTAATCACAAAGGGTGAGGAATGGGATGTGCAGGATTTAGAATCAATTTATTCAAAATTAGATTCTAAACAACACGAATTATTAGCTCGAATTCAGGATGTGATTCAGGAAGACATTGCACGAGGTCAAACTATTAAACATTCTCATTAAGGAGGTTTTAAGTGAGTGAAATAACGAGTCCAAACATCACTTTTATGCTGCAATATACTGAGGCAAATGCTCAGTATGTTGACTATACAAATCGAGATGAAGCTGTTGAATTAGAGAATGATTTATCTTTAGAAAATCACAAGCAAGTGATTGAAGATTTGACAGAAGAACAAATTAAAGAAATCAAAAAAGCTGTTCCTGAACAAAATTTAAATTTTAAAGAATACATTGATTATATGAATCGTTCTTATGCGACTGAACAACAAAATCAGGAATGGACTGCTGTCTTTAATCAAGATGCTAATTATCTTCAAACAAAACGTGTGGATCAATTAAAAAGAAATTTAGAAGAAGCTTATCAAAATGGGTCATTGCTTTGGCAAGGAGTCATCTCGTTTGATAATGAATTTTTGTCTCAAGAAGGGTTGTATGATAAAGCAACTGGTCATGTTGATCAACAAGCAATTAAAAATGTTATCCGTGAAGCTATGCCAAAAGTCATTCAAAAAGAAGGACTTTCAGATTCAGCTTTTTGGTGGGGAAATATTCACCTCAATACAGATAATATTCATGTTCATATTGGACTTTCTGAAATCAATTCAAATCGGGAAAAGATTTTTTATCGTCCACGTGGTCGAATGGAATATCGAGGTAACTTTTCTCAAAAAACTATTAAGCAGCTAAAAAGTGATGTATTTCATGGACTAATCAATGAACAGACTCGTAATATGATTGTCAGAAAAGAACAAGTTTTGGCTAATCTCAAATCTGATCTTTTAAAAAATGTTTTTAAAAATAATCAAGTGACGCTTTCAGCTGAAAAAAATTTTTTGGAGCAGGCTTATAATCATTTGCCTTTTGAAAAACAATGGCGGTATGCTTCTAATGCGAAAGATTTTGCAGTCAGTAAATTCTTTATAAACAAATATCTTGACTCCTACTTTGAAAACGAAGGGAAAGAAGATTATCAGAAATTTCTTACGGAAACAAGAGAATTTTTAGAAATGTACGAAGGAGTTTATTCAGCTGAAAAAAATCAAACTTACGAAAAGCTGCGATACGTGAACGGAAAAGCTGTTCGCATCCAAGGACAGTCTAAAGGGTATGAGATTGAAAAATTGATTCATCGAAGAGAACATGAATTGAGAGAGCGTTTAGGAAATCAGATTCTACAAAAATTTAAGCAAGAGGTGCCTAGAATTGCCAATGTCGAACCTAAAAATAATATAGAAGACTTTTCTAAAGGAAATCAAGAAAGGATTCGACAACAGTGTCCAGATGCTACGTTTGTACACTTAGCTGATGTTTGGGAGAAAATGGGCTATCTTGTCCCTGAAGAAGCTATACCCATTATAATTTTAAAACCTGAAGTTAATGGAAACAAAGCTGAGAAGCCAACTTTTGTTCCAACTAAAGCTTACGACATTAGTCAAGTACAAGAAGATGTTCTGAATAAAAGAATGAATTTGAAACAGTTATCTTTGTTATCTTCAGATGAATTAAAAGAGCTAGTGGATGCTGCTAAAAATAAAGCAAATCGAACAGAGAAAGAGCGTCAGGAATTAGGAACTTTCCGCTATGCTTTAAAATTAAGTTTGTTAAAAGAGCAGCAGGCAACTTTGTTAATTCAAAAACGTTTATTAGAGCAGATGAACCCTTTAAAAAATGACCAAACTTTTGTTACTTTTAAAAAAATAGAGATAGAAGAGCGACTAAAACATATCGAATTTCAACTGACTCCGAATTTTAAACTAAAAAAGGGGGAGCTTGCAGAAAAAGAAAAACTATCTCAAAAATTTGAAGATAGTGTCCAATTTTCAATTTCAAAAGCTTCGGCTGAAAAAATCCAAGTCCCTATAAACCGTTTAAATGCTGAAATAAGAGCTGTTTCGTCTCTTGAAGATAAAAGTATCCTTTCCCTATTAAAAGGGCAGGAGATGACAAAAGAGGGCTATATAGATGAACTAAAGACGCATGTGACTATTTTTCAGGTGAAACATAGTATTTACAACAATAACCAAATTATTGCTGAGACTAAAGATGATAGTCAAATAAAAAACTTAAAAAAAGAAAACGCCATTCATTTTTCTGAATTAAAAAAATTATATCGGAAATTATTACCTGAATCTGAAAGTGAGAAACAAAGTAAAATCGCTCAAGCTGTTTCTAAAAGTATGCAAGAAAAGCAGCAGATAAGACAATTGAGTTTGCAACAAAGTCAAGCACCTTTAAAAATATCAAAAGATTTTATGCGTGGTTTGACTCTTGCTTTAAAAAATGCGGAAAAAGGAAATATGCGAGCCTTTATGGAAAAAGTAAGAGCCGATGAACGTGCTGAAAGAGAAGAGCAAGCGCAACAAATATAAAGTCCAAAAATAAAAAACGCACTAACAAAAATATATTAGTACGTCATGTTGTTAGAGAGCAACTCCCAAACTTTATTATACCATACGATTGGCAAACTGGAGAACCTATTAACGTCACTTGTTAATTGAATCAATAAAAAAGGGCTTTCAAGTTTATATTGAAGGCTTTTTTTGTGGCGATTTTTAACTCTGAAATGTCCCATTAAAACAAGAATTTTAATTATCTCTTACACTAAAAGTAAAATTGAAAGGAGTTTTCATTATGAAACTATATTTTCCAGATGTTCAAATTGAAAAATTTGATTTTGATGAAGATTGGTTGATTCGTTCTATTAATCCATCAACTTATCAAGTCCTCTATGAAGGCTTGGGTAAAAATAAGGATTTAGAGATGGTTATTAGTTATCAAGATAATCCTGAGCTGTTTCAATCTCTTGGTAAAGGTGAGTTAGTTCAATTACCAAAAGAACTATTTCTTCAGCCAGAAGAAGCAGAACCTTGCTTAGAATATGAATGCTTTTAAAAAGAGAAAGGAGTTTAAATATGGTAAACGAAACAACCTCGAAATCAGCAAATTATGGTAGTAAAAGTCGAAAAGAAAGGGTAGATTTAGCTCGTTCACGTGATATTTTGGATGTTGCGGAACAATTAGGAATGGAATTAGAAAGAGCTGGTCGTGATTATCGTTGGAAAGAACATGATAGCTTAGTCATTACTCCAAACAAAAATGTTTGGAAATGGTTTTCTAGAGATCAGGGCGGTGATGTGATTGCTTTGGTTGAAACAATAAAAGAAATCAATTTTAATCAAGCAATTGATTATTTAAATGATGGTGTCTTTAAAACATTTGATTATAGTGGAAAGCAAGAGAAACAAGAACCGTTCCGTTATCTTATGGAAAAATATGAGCATCCTGACTTTGAAATTGCTAGAAACTATTTAAAAAATGAAAGAGGTCTTTCTGATGAAACAATCAATTTCTTTTTAACTTCTGGAAAAATGGCAGAAGCTACTAGAAAAAAGGGAGATTATTTTGAACCTGTCATTGTCTTTAAGTATAAAGATTTAGACGGGAAGCTAGTTGGTGCTAGTTTGCAAGGGATTGTAGAAAATCGAGTTCAACATCCTGAACGTGGTCGTTTGAAGCAAATTATTCAAAATTCAGATAGCATGCAAGGATTTAGTGTTGATGTAGGAAATCCTAAACGCCTTGTTTTTGCAGAAAGTTCAATTGATTTAATGAGCTACTATCAAGCAAATAAAGATCATTTGAATGATGTACGCTTAGTGGCTATGGATGGTTTAAAAGAATCAACAGTAGGCTTTCATTTGGGTCAATTACAATCAGAGTTATCAGGACGACCGCTTAATTGGTCACGTGAACAATTGGCAGATGGTGTCAATATTGCAGCTCAGAACGGATTCTTCAAAGATGGAAAACGTTCTGATATGATTACTTTAGCAGTGGATAATGATACTGCAGGTCACAATTTTATTACGAATTTTCTAAAGAAAGAAATTCCTATTCAAATTGATATTCCGCCAATCTTATATCGAAATCGGGACAAAGCGGATTGGAATGATTATCTCACCCGACCAACCACTTCTGGAACAGCAATCTATCATGTTTATAGTTTTGATAGAGAGAATGAAGATTATCATTATCATGGCTATTATCCTGAAGAACTAGCCGTTTTTAAACAAAAAGAATTGACTTCTGATAAAGTAAAAGTAGTGACTTCTAAAGGAATTTTAATGAAAGAGGAAATAGAACCTTTGATAGCTTTTACTGAAGGGTTACTACAAGATCGTGCAAGCCAAAAAGAAATAGAAAAATTAACACCTCCTCATCTTCAAGTAGAATTTAACTTTTCTGAAAATCGTAAGATTTCGGAGACATTTTCTTCAGGAGAAAGGATCTCCTACAAAGATTTTGTAAATGTACTTTACGAAGAAAATGACTGGACTATAATATCTTCATTAAAGAAAGGGTATGATAAAACCTACTTTGCTTTACTAGATGAAAAAGGGAATCGTTTAACAGACAATCTTCGTTTTGATATTGGTAATGAAAGGAACACAATAGCCGAGGATTTGAAAGACTACAATCTACCAGCTGCCTATCTTGAATTAGCTCAAGAAGCAGATCGTAGTTACGCTAATCAAATTAGTTATGGTAGTTTGACTGGCAATATTAAAACATTAACAGAGAGTGTTCAAAATAAGATTCAGAGAGGACAATTAAGTATTCATTTATCTGACGAGGTTTACTTCTATACTTTAGTCAACTATACAGGTTGGAGCTACCCAATGCAGCAACTGAGACCGGAAGCGTTAGATGCACTAAAAGAGCATCGTTCTTTCTTTGAAAGTATTAACGAAACGAATATTGAGCGTTTCAAAGAAAAAGGCACACCCGAACAAAATCAAATGTACCAGTTATTAAAAGGGATTCAAAAAGAACTAGGACGTTCTGACACCTCTACTATTTTCTCAGAAGAGGTCGCAATCAGTGCTTACAATCTTAACAAACGGATAGATAGTCTAACAGCAGAGAATTGGGGTAAGTCTATTAGTGAGCCACTAAACAGCTTAGGGCGAGATACATGGAATATTCTTAGCTATCCTGCAAATCAGATAGATACACCAAATAATAACTATTTTTATCAGCTAGTTCCTTATCACTTGTTAGAATATCTTGAACATTCTACTGGACAAACTGAAATTTCAGTAGATGTATATGAACAAATTCTAGATAAATTAAAAGATAGATCTGTAGAAGTGATTTCCCCAGAAAAGGACATTGCTCAAGAGGAGGGGCTGCTAAATGAAGACTCATTGAAAAATATTACACAAGAAAAGGATCAGAAAGACAATAGCCGTTTGGCTCAAGCTCAACGAAAATTAAATCGTTTAAAAGGAGAATTGGATAACTCAATTCAAGCGGCTCAAGAACATCAAAACTTAACAAACGGTCAGCCAATGAATGATAAGCGAAATGGAGCTGCATTCTTTAAAAAACAAGAGCAATTGGAAAATAAGGTCTTTTCTACAATGGATGAAATTAAAAAGCAAGAAGAGAGAGTAGAAAAGTTGCAATACCAAAAAGAACTCAAAGAAAAAGGACTTAACCGTCAGGGAAATGGTCTTGAAATGAGTGTACCAAATATTCCTAAAATTAGAGAAGAAATCGAAAAAGCTGATCGTGGAGAATCAATGTTTACTAAAGAGACCATTAAACGTTATCGTCAGGAACTGGAACGATTAGAAGCTGCTCAAAATAAAGCAGAAGGTGTGACTATTCAGTCTGCAGCTCAATCTCTAATTGATGAAGGACTTGTCAATCAATGGCAAAAACGACCGGATACTTATTTTGTGAAAGGTCTGAGAAGAGTTGCATTAGAGATGACTGAGGAAGGAAACTTCCAAATCTCTTCTAATTGGAAGTATCAGCCAAAAACAGAAGATGAGAAGAATAAAGTAGAGGACTTGCTGAATCGTCAGTCTCTTCAGCGGGAACATATTATTAAAGAACATGTTGAGGTGAAACCGCAATTACAAGTTGCTTTTGCTTTCTCGGAAAATCAGGTTCTATCGAATAAGTATCATGAAGGTGATATTGTCCTTTATCAGGAGTTTGTAAAAGATTTCTATCCTGAAATGATTCGTCGCCGTACAGAATCAGTCGCCTTGCAAAATGGCTATGATAAAACTTACTTTGCTTTATTAGATGAGAATAACAACGAACTTGTAAAAGATATTCGATTTGATTTAGGGGATCCGACCACTAGATTATCAGAGGAATGTGAAAATTATTTATCTCCTAAATACCTAACCATTGCAAAAGAGATTGATCAAAATTATTTTGGCGATCAATCATCTATCCAAGTAACTGAAAGCATCAAAAAAGCTCCTGAGCAAGCTCAAGAGCAAATGGTTGATAGGACCAATGGTGGCACGGGTTCTTTACAGCCCGAAGCTGAAGGTAGCACCTCACCCGTACTTGAAACAAGTACCTTTGAACGGTCTGTTACCAGCCGCCCTACATCATCCTATCCTTACTTACATTTTACCACAAATTATGTGGAAGTGCAAAAAAGAATAGGAAACTATCATCCAATAACACCAGTAGATTTGAAGCGGTTAAATCAATATGCACCATCTATTCAATCTACAGCACGCTGGTATTTAGATGAACTTGCAGATAGTAAGATTATTTTTATCTATGCAGATAGAGGAATTGAAAATATCTTAGAAGTTACTTTCCAAAAAGAAAACTTTATTCATCTATCAGGAATTAGACCTTTTGAAGAAGGAAAAGGAGCTGCAGACTTTTTGGAAGATTTTGCGTCTGGTTATGGTTCTTATGATGGAGTGTTAATCAGTAATGCAATTAAAGATAAATTGCAGGTTCTTCCCATGCTGCAGGATATTTTAGAACCACAATCATTTGTTTTAGATGATTTAACTAGTGTTGAAAAACTGCATAATCTGAACATGAGCGAAGCCATTAAATCAAAGGATGAAGATTTTCTTCTGTTGTTCAAAGATACAGGAAACGAGAAGATACCAGCTTCTTTGATGAAATTAAAAGGAGAATTGGCAACCAATGTACAAGAGTTGACTGAAAAGACAATTCTTGGTATTTACCGTGAACGTAATGGTCAAATAGAGCAACTGGCTATCAATGACGATTATGTTAAGGATGATGGCAAGGAAATGTTGTCAGTCTTAAAAAATAGACAATACGAAGAAATTCTTGAGAGAATCGAGCTACAAAATGAACAACTTTTTCAGCTGGAAAATCAAAGTCTTAATCAGGAATTAGGGAAAGACTTAGACAGATCTTTGAATGTTATTGAATCGGTATCAGAAGACGCTGAAATGGGTCAAGAAGTCTCCGCAATCTCTCCCAAGCAAGAATTAAAAGATGGCTTGGCAAGACGTGTTGAAGAGATTACAAAACAAACCCAAAAAGAGGCTTTATTAGCTTCAATTCCTGAACTTCAGGAGAAATTATCAAGAGAAGGTGATTTGATTGGCTCATCTCTGACAAATGGGGGCGTGCTCTATACTCATCAGGAAGCATTTGGAGATGACTATCAATTAGAATTAGCTGTTCATAGTTCAACTGCTGTTGAATCTTTAACAGAACAGCCAGCTCCTTGGAGTTTAGCTGTTTTAAAAGATAATCAAATACTTGGCTATCTAGCTTATGGTAGTGACTGGGGAAATGACTTCCAAATTGAGGATAATTTAGAAGGCTTAGTTGAACAGATTCTTTCAGAAGAAGTTTCTAAAGGTCTCTATTCACAAGAAGAAGTAGATGCTTTCTTGAAAGAAAACCAGTTTGGTGAGAATCAACAAAAGAGTCAAGTTGAAGAATTTTCTTCAGATGTTCCATTTGATTATGCGAAGGCTTCTGCTTATGAACTAAGTGAAATAGCTTTTCAAAAGATTCGTGAGTTTACTCAATCACCAGAAGAGTTAGCTCATTATATGGATTTTATGAGTAAATTTCCAACTCTATCTCCTAGAAATGCTGCCTTAGTTCAAGCACAATGGCCGGGAGCAAATGCTGTAGCAACCTTTAATCAATGGAAAGCGTTAGGAGAAACATTAGGAATCAGTTCTGATGATGTTGTTCAAACAACTAATACTTTTACTAATAAGAGGACAGGTAACAGTCAAGAGGTAACTAAACAAACCTTGTCTGTCAAAGCTGGAGAACATGCACAAATCACTCTTTTTCGTCCAGTAATGGAAGAGATGATTCCGGTTTTTGATGAGAATGGGAAACAGGTAATCAATGGTAAAGGGCATCCAAAATTTAAGAAGAAAAAAGAAGCTTCTTTAGAAGAAAAACAATTGATTGCTGAAGGAAAACTGAAGGTTGTTCGATTTCAGGTACGAGATTTGTTGAAGGGACAAGGGAAATTCACCTTGTATAAAGTATTTGAACTAAGCCAAACAAATCTAAAACCAGAAGCTTATCCTAAAGCGATGCCGAATCGTCATTACAACTTTGAAACAGACAAAGTTAAAACAAAAGAAGTTCTACTAGGACTTCAAGACTATGCTCAAAAGCTTGGAGTTGCTATTTCAACAGATGAGCATCATGTTTTAGGAAATGCTAAAGGTGCTTTTTATCCAAATGACCAGAAAATCTTATTAAATCCTGATAATTCAATCGGAGAGAAAATTGGTACAACGATTCATGAGTTAGCTCATGCTACGCTGCACAATTTTCATGAAGGAAAAAAAGAGGTCTTTCTTTCATCTGGAAGAAAAGAGTTGGAAGCAGAAATGACCAGTTACTTGGTTTCTAAGCATTTTGGGCTAGATACCAGTGAAGAAGCCATTCGGTATATGTCGCATTGGACGAATCAATTGAAGGATTTGAATGATAAAGAGTTAAATCAATCCATGACTCGTATTCACAAGACTGTTTCATGCGTTATAAAAAGTGTTGAGAAACACACAAAACCTTATCAGTTGAATAAAAATAGAGGACAGAATTTCGGCTCTCGATTTCCAAACAAAAGTTTAAAAATGTAAAAAATAGGTACTCCTTTTTTGGAGTATCTTTTTTATTTTTTCTGGTTTGTCCCATTAAAAACAAAAAAATCATTATCCTTTAAACTAATGTTAAAAAATGAAAGGAGCCAAAATGGATATAGAGGATAAACTTAAAAGAAAAAATATTAAGTTAGCTAAGGAAGAGGAAGAATCGGAGAAATTCATGGAGTATTTAGGTATATTTTATTTTCTATACTGTCTCCTCCTTCTTATCATTGCAGCGTTATGGCAGTGGGTCACGAGTTTGAGATGAACTAGACCATGAGCGCTACTACTATAATGATGGAATCGTCACTTAATATGGCTGTAAATTTAGCCTTTCATTCAATCCAAAGGAGAAACAATGATTACCGTTTTATTAGCAGAAAAAGATGATCAGGCGGCAACCTATGCAGCTGCATTAGGAGAAGGTCGCAAAAAAGGAATGACATGGATTGTTCAACAGAGTCCTTACCTTGAAGGAGAAATTCATATCGTTGCAGCAGAAGGACACTTATTTGAATATGAACCTCCAAATAACAACTGGGATTTAGAAAAACTCCCTTTACTAGATGTATCTTTTAAACAGCACTTAAAAGACGACAAGAAAAGCAAGAATCGTTTTAATGTTATCTATCAAGAAGTTAAAAAATCAGATCGTGTTCTTATTGGAACAGATTCTGATCGTGAAGGAGAACGGATTGCTTATTCTATTCTGTCTCATATTCCAGGAGGAAAAGAAAAAATTTGGAAACGATTGTGGGTTCACTCTATGACCACAAAAGGTTTACAACGCTCTTTTCAAAATTTAAGAGATCCAACAGAGACTTATAACTATTATTTAGAAGCAGAAGCCCGTGCGCAAAGTGATTGGTTAGTAGGGATGAACTTATCCCCTTTTGTAACCTTGTCCCTTCAACATTCAGGAAAAGTCTTACGAAAGAAAGAAAATCTTTTTTCAGTTGGTCGTGTTCAAACACCTACAGTTCGGATTTTATGTGAAAACGATATTAGCATAAGAAATTTCGTTCCACAGACTTATTGGAAATTACAGCTAGAAGATAAGCAAACGGGTATCGTCTTTTCAAACTCTGAACCTTACTATGATAGCGAAGAAGTATTTAAAATAGCTAGAAACTTGTCAGAGATTTCTACAGTTTCTTCAATTGAATCAGAAGAACATGTAAAGGCAGCCCCTCCTCTATTTTGCTTGTCTGACTTGCAGGGGTATGCTGCTAAGCGTTGGAAGTTTGATGCTTCTATGACAGAGCAGTTAGTAGAGAGGCTTTATCTTAAAAAATATTTGTCTTATCCTCGAACGGATAGTCGCTATATCACTCAAGAAGAATTTGATTATCTATCAAGTAATATAACTGCTTATCAACACGTATTGCAATGCCCTTTTGAGGTGGCACACCCTGAAGCAAGAAAAAACTATGTAAATCCTGAAAAAATTGGGGAAAACAGTCACTATGCGCTGATTCCAACTGAAAAAATTCCTGATCTACTTTCTTTAACAGCTCAAGAACGATTGATTTATGAGGCAGTCACAAGAAGAACTATTCTAATGTTTGCGGAAGATTGTCGTTATGAAACAACAACTGTTCAATTGAAAAATCAAGGTTTAGAATTTGTGACACGTGGAAGAAGGATGGTTCGTTTAGGTTGGGGAGAGTGGGCGAATCAAACTATTCGAAAAGATGTCTTCTTGCCTCATTATCAAGTGGATCAAAAAGTTCCTAGTATCATTTCCGTTTGTGAAGAAGTGACAAAACCAACTAAACGCATTACAGAAAGTCAGTTGATTGGTTCTATTTTTTCAAAATATGGTATTGGAACTCCAGCTACAAAGGCAGCTATTATTCAGACGATTCAAGATAGGGGGTATGTCACAAAAGATAAGAAAACAGGTCAATTTACACCAACGAATAAAGCTTATCTCCTAATTAACTTTTTATATGATAATGAATTTTCTAATCCAGAAACAACAGGGGGATGGGAAAATTTCTTATCTCAAATTGGTGAAGGAAAAATTAACCCACGAGAATTTGTGGATGCGATTAAAGAAAAATTGAAGAAGCAGATTGTAGCTACTGAGGAAAGAGGTGAGAGCAGTTGAATCAGGCATCAAAGACTCCTTTTTTAGACCAATTTACAGAGAATTTATCTCAAAAAATTAGTCAAAAGCCAAAGGATTATCAAGTGTACGGAAGAGAAGAAGAAATTCAAGCTGTTATTATCTCTCTTTGCAGACGAACGAAGAATAATCCTATTTTGATTGGTGAACCTGGAGTTGGGAAAACAGCAATTTTAGAAGGATTAGCTTTGGAAATCTTACAAAATCGTGTTCCCGAAACATTAAAAGGCTTAACTGTCCGTTCCCTTGAATTGTCTAGTTTAATGAATGAGAGCGAAGGAAGTTTTATCACAAAACTGAAAAACATCATTGATGAATTAAAGAAAACTCCTGGTCAAAATCTACTCTTTATTGATGAATTTCATACAGTGGTCGGTGCTGGGAGTCAGAATGGAGAATCACTAGATGCAGGAAATGTTTTGAAACCTTCTTTGTCTCGTGGAGAGATTCAGTTGATTGGTGCTACTACATTAGATGAATTTCATGAGTATATTGAACAAGATCGTGCTTTGGAACGCAGAACCCAACCAATTCTCATTAAAGAGCCAACAATTGCACAAGCGATTGAAATTGTGGGGCAAGCAAAAGAAATTTATGAAGACTATCATAATGTTTCAATCAGTCATGAAGCTGTTTGTCAAGCCGTGAAACTATCTACCCGTTATATTCCCGATCGCTTTCTTCCTGATAAAGCTTTTGATTTGATTGATGAGGCTGCTACTATAGTTTCTTCAAAGGGACAAGAATTTGTTACAGAACAGGAAATAGCAGAAGTGCTGAAGAAGCAAACTGGTATTCCAGTAACTACTGTTTTAAAGGGAAACAAAGAACGCTTAGATTCTTTAGAAGAAAAGCTTCATCAGCGAGTAAAAGGACAAGATGAAGCTATCAAAACTGTTGTAGAAGTGATTAAAATTAGTCAAGCTGGAATGCAAGACGAAAACAAGCCAATTGGATCTCTTCTTTTCTTAGGAACAACTGGAGTTGGGAAAACAGAATTGTCAAAAGCTCTGGCTGAAGGATTATTTGATGATGAAGAAGCGTTGATTCGATTTGATATGTCAGAATACTCTCAAAAAGGTGATGTCACTAAATTGATTGGAGATAGAAATCGTAGGAGTAAGGGACTTTTAACAGAAGGAGTCAAAAGAAAACCTTATTCCGTCATTTTGCTTGATGAAATTGAAAAAGCTCATCCAGACATCTATGATCTTCTTCTTCAGGTGATTGATGATGGTCGATTAACGGATGCGACCGGAAGATTAGTCAGTTTCAAAAATACTATTGTGATTATGACAACGAATATTGGTCAAGAAAAGCTTTTGACAAAAGCTGCTATGAAAGGCAGTCTTCGTCATTTAACAGAACGGGAACAAATTCAATTTGAAGCTAGTATGGAAATTGAACTCAAAACAGAATTTCGCCCTGAATTTTTAAATCGGATTGAATACAAAGTGATTTTCAATTTACTCGAAAGAGAAGATTTAGAAGAAATCGTGGAGAAAAATATGAAAGAAATCGAGGAGCGAACGAATAAAAAGGGATTGTTCTTATCTTATGACCCAGCTGTTCTGGATTATTTAGTAGATATCGGAACAGATTCTAAAAATGGTGCTCGTCCACTTGAACGATTATTGAAAAGAAAAATTCAAGCTCCTATTTCAGATATTATTTTAAAACTTCCGAATATAAAAGCCCATCAGTACGTTGTTCATATTCAAGTAGAAGGAGAAAAAGAAGAAAGTAATCCCCGAAAAGACCCACGTCAATTGCAATTTAATGTTTTAAATCAGTCAAACTATTTATTCAACTGAAAAAATTTTTCTGATTTGTCCCATTAAAAACAAAAAAATTATTATCCCTTAAAATAAGGAAGTCAAATGAGAATAAAGGAGGAAAATCATGAAATCATATTTGACAACACAACTAACTAAGGTGAGAAATAAAAGTAAAATCTATTTCTCCTCCCTTGCTCTTTTCTTAACAAGTGTATCTGCTCATATTGTGTATGCAGCAGATCCGTTTGAAAAAAGTAAAAACCTTGCACAACAAGGAATCACTAAAATACAAGGTATTAGCATTTTTCTATTTGGACTGGGACTTGTTTTTACTGGTCTTGTCTATAGCTTAGGAGGACGAGAAATAAAAGCAGCTATTAAAAAGCACTGGTTAGCCATTGCTATAGGTATCATCGTTGTATCTACTGGTCCAAGTATTGTAGAGTGGTTTTATAACTTTGTTAAAAGTTAGAAAGTAGGTAGTTATGGCATTTAAACTTCTAAATAAAGCAAGGAAATGTCCCATAAAAGATGAATTATTTGTGCAAGTTACCTGGACTCCTAACAACTCTCCAGCAGAAGATGAAAAGCTAAATTCTTTAATAGAGGAGCTAGATGAGAATATTCTAGCTGAAGGTCAATTTCATTTTGATGAAACCCTTCCTTACCTCACCTTTTTACAAGCAGAAGTTCTTTTTCAAGAAATGAAGCGAGAATATGAATCATTTCTGATTGAAAAAGTTTCTGTTTGTCGAAGAGAAGGTGGAGGAATTACAACGAAAGGAGAAGTATTTGTCCAACCTCTTTTGATAGATGCCAGTTATCAAAATTTGTTGCAACCTTTAATGGAATCTATTTTGACAACACCTGACTTCTCTACATATAGCTATGATGAAAAAAGAGATTATTTTATCAATCAAGTTTTTCCTAGCTATCGAGCTAGTTTAGATGTTAGCGAGACTTCTCTTCCACTGTTTCCAAGTAAAGAAGAAGTCCATAGTAAAGGAAGCATTCGTAGCCCTGAGGTTTCTATTCAAAGAGATGAGTTTCATCAACAAAAGCAATCCTCTCATCCTATGAAAAAAATTTATCTTACTTTGGGAATAACTAGCCTATTACTTTGTTTATCTTTAGGGATTAACATTTGGATATTAACTAATCAAAGTCAAATGACTCGACAAGTTCAGTTTTTGCATCAAGAGTTAGAAAAAACGACTCAATTACAAAAACAAGAACATCGGTTGGATGTTTTTAGTCGTTACTTTATACCAAGTTACTATTCTAATAACAAACAGTTATTAACTGATTTTTTGGATAAAGGAAATGCAAAATATACAGTTCCAAAAGAAGGAACCTTGCAATCTGTTATTCTGGAAAAAATCAGCTATGAAGCTGGTGAATATACGGCAACCTATGTTCTTGCCTCAAAGCAAAATAATGGAATCAAAAGCGTTCGATTAACACTCGTTGCCAAAGAAAAGAAATCCAGCCCCTATGGCTTTGTCATCACTAAAGAGCCAATAGAAACAACTTATATAAAATAAAAGAAAAGGAAAATCTAAATGAAGAAAAATAAACTATTAACAATGCTAAGTATTTCAACGATTGTATTGGCAAATGCCGGAATGGTCTTGGCGGATGCACCAGTCGTTCCAGTAGATCCAAGTGCTTCTACTGAGGTGACTCCAAAGCCTGAAACACCAGCAGAGCCAAGTCTTCCAGTTCCAGAAACTCCAAGTGAACCTTCAACAGAACCAGAAAAGCCAGCTGAACCGACTCCGGAAAATCCTGGTACAAAACCAAGTGATCCGGTTGTTCCTTCAAATCCGACAAATCCTTCTACGGAACCTTCAACAGAACCAGAAAAGCCTGTTGAACCAGCTCCGAACCCAAGCACACCTTCTTCAGAAGATAAGAAGGATGAAGAAAAACCCAAAACAACGGATGAAGCAAATCAAGCTGGTAAAAGCCAAATTGGAACAACCTCAACTGCTACAGGTCAAGTGGTGCAAGATGTAGCACCAAACAAACCAGTCACGACAAATTTAGGAGTTACAATTGTCGGAGTCCAAAATAGTAATCCGATTATTGCAAATGCAGACGGTACAACTTCTATTGTTTCAGCTGCTTCCATTGGAGCAACAGTTAATCCGGATCAAACGGTTTCCGTAACAACCGCTTCAGGTGAATTAAAGACATTACCTAAAACAGGTGAGAAAGCTTTCATTAGTTCTCTGCTATCATTGATTGGTCTATCTTTGCTTGCAGTAGGAACAAAATTAAAAAAATTATTTTAATAAAATTTAAGGAGAAATCAAAAAATGAAATCAAATGAAACAAAAACGTATGGCTCTATTCGCAAAATCAAGGCTTATGGTACTTGCGGAGTTATTTTAGGACTTGCTGCTTTGGCTGTTGCGACAACTAATGGTGTACAAGCAGATGAAGTCGCTAAAACAGAGCCTACAACGGTTGCACCCGCAAATACAGCTACTAATTTGCCAGATAGCCAACCAGTCAAAACAGCTGAACAACAAAATCAGTTGAATCAAGCTGGTCGAGCACAAGGAAATGTAACTGTACAGGTTGATAATAGTCAAGTGAATCAGGCAGCTCAAGCAGCTAAAAAAGAAGGTGTGGAAGTGGTGCAAGACGCTCCCGTTGATAAGGGGACAACGAATACGCTTGCTGAAACACAAAAAGCGCAAGCTGAAATTGCGGCAGATCAAGCAAAACAAAAAGCAGCTGTTGAAAAAACAACAGAAGATTATGTAAAAGCAAAAGCTGACCATGCAAAAGCAGTAGAAGCAACGAAGAAACAAAATGATCAGATTGTTGCGGATAACAAAGCCTTGAAAGAAGCACACGACAAAGCTGAGAAAGCAGGTCAAGATGTCAATCAAGCTGTTTCAACGGCAAAAGATAAAGTAAAGGCAGAATTTAAGGATGCGAAAGTATCTGAAAGTACAAAAGCAATCAAAGTGGAAGCGACCAAAGATTCTTATGACGCTTATACTAAAGAAGTTGAAAAAGTAAAAGCGGATAATCAGAAGTCAACTGACACTTATATTGCGGAAAAACGTCAGGAAGACAAGGATATTGCGGATACGAAAGCTTATAATGAAGGTGTTCGGAAGCGTAACGCAGAAGGCAAAGCAAAAGTAGAAGCAGAAAATGCTGCTATTGATGATTTCAATAAAAATGTTGCTGAGCACAATAAAGCAGAAGATGCTCGTGTTGCAAAAGAAAAAGCAGAAGCAGAAAAGAATAAGAAAAAAGATGGTTATTTGAGTGAAGTCGTTTCACAAGGTCTTGTTTTTAAAAATGAAGCTGACGCTCATATTGATGTAAAAGGTGCTGATAGTTACATTAGTGCTAAAGGTTTGCATGAAGCATTCAAAGATATTACAAGAATTATGGGTCTTGGGGAGGATCAATTACAACAATATGTAACATACTTCTCTTTACCAGATGCAAAAGATTTAAAACTTAGTACAGACCCAAGTCGTTTAACTTCAAATTTTGAATTGTATAAAGCTAAGGCAGGTTTTGTCTTTGGGGGAGAAGGTAATCAGTTTGGTGCAGTCAACTCTAAAGTTGGTAAAACAGTTACGGTTACTTATACAAATCTAAAAAGCTCGTCGTATAAAGGTAGAGCTATCTCTAAGATGGAGCTAGATGTTACCGTTAAGCCTACCTCTGAAAATATCCAAGATGATGTGGTCTTTGGTTTTTCTAAAAATCCAGCCAAGGGTATTGAAGTAGCAGCTCGTTATAAAGATACTGATAAAGATTATAAGTTAGACCTTAGTTTAAGAACTCGATTCTATGATGCAGATGGAAATCTTATTAACTTTGAAGATAATAAAGATAATCCTAATGAAGCAAAAGGTCTTTTGTCTCTATCAAGTTTGAATGCTTATAAGAATCACGTAGAGACAGCTCGTCCATCAGATACTGCTCGTTTCATTCAGATTTCAGGTTCTTCAATTGTTAAGCACGATAACGGGTTGGTTTATTCAAATGAGAAAGATAATTCAAATGGTAATCATTTCGGATTAAACCAACATAACATTATTGATAGTACTACCAGTCCTTATTATTGGTATCTTGCGGGTGCTTTAGCCTTGAAGGGTACTAACCCAGAATATGGCATTACAGTTACATCTTGGGATAAATTAGGTGATCGTAAGGGTGAAGGTCGTTTTACACCATCTATTTGGTTTACGGTAACAAGTGAACTTGCAGCAACTGGTGTTCCAACTCGCCCTCAATATAAAAAACCAAAAGAACGTAAGAACTTCACACCAGAAAAATTAAAAGAAGCTCCAACTCCAAAAGCTAAATTGAATTTGGTAACAGTGAATGGTGTTCCAGCTCCAACTTATAAACCAAATGAAAAGATGCCAACACCGCCTGTTGTTCCAACAGTGCATGTGCATGATTATAAATTATCTACTCGTCCGCAAGTACAAAAAGCAGTTGAAAATGCGGATAAGGTAAACATCAATGGTCAGTATGTGGCTAAGAATTCACTAAATCGGTTTGTTTTGCAGACAGAAACGTTACCTGCAGGTCGCAAGCCAATCAATCAATTAGTTTTTAATGACCACTTACCACAAGGATTTAAAGTGGATTTGGAAAAGACAAAAGAAGCGAATAAAGGTTATGAGGTCGCTTATAGCGAGAAGGAAAACTTGTTGACATTTAAGGCAACCACAGCTACTCTTACCTCGGTTAATAAAGATTTAGCTAAAGAGTACAAATTAGCTGATTTATCTGTTTGGGGTCGTCCTCAAAATGATGCTGCAGATTATGAAAACGTCTTTGAAATGGTCGTGAACGGTGGTGGTTCAAATGGTTATGTGCGCAAGTCAAATAAAGTCCTGATTCATACACCAGGAAAACCAGATCCAAATAAACCAAACGATCCAAAAAATCCAAATCGTGATCCACTAAAACCAGAAAAGCACAATTACAATGCTGCTGGAACATTGGTAGATGGCAAAGAAATGCTTCCTGAAGGAATCAACTACTACATTTCTAAGTGGGCGAATCGTCCAAATAAGGGTGATAAATCTGGTAAAGAAGCGATTGCGAAAGGCTTTGCATACATTGAGGACTACCAAGATGATGCAGTAACACCGCTCGAAAGTCGATTCCAAGTGAAAGATGCTGAAGGTAAAGCTGTGAATGGATTGAAGATGTATCATGTTTTAGATTGTAAGACACTCTCTAAAGCTTTAAATGATATGATTGATCGTTCAGGTATTTCTCCAAAAGGAGCATTTTACATGTGGGTTGCGGAAAAACCAGAAGAGTTTTACAAAGCCTACGTTCAAACAGGTATGGACTTATTCTTCCATACTCCAATGCAAAACAAAAAAGGCTTTACAGGTAAATACACGAATCAAACCTTCCAAGTGCAATTTGGTAACGGCTACTATTCAAATGTAGTAGTCAATCATGTACCAGAGCTGAAAGTCCAAAAACGAGTTTACAATAAATTAGGTAATGGTCAAAATCTGGATGGTAAATTGATTAAGCTGGGTGATAAATTCTATTACTATTTAGATGGAGCTAAGTTGCCTGCTAATCGTGGTGAAGTACTCAAAGAATATCGATTCTTTGATGATTTTGACCAAAAAGGTGATGAATTTACTGGCGAATATAAAGCTCTTGCAGGGGTTGACATCAAATTGAAAGATGGTTCAGTGATTAAGGCAGGTACAGACTTGTCACAATATGCAGAATTGAAGTATGACAAAGCCAAAGGAATTGTCGAGATTTCTATGAAGCAAGACTTCTTAGATAAAGTAGATAATGCGTCTGAATTTGATGTAGATGCTGCGATTCAAATGAAGCGGATTGCTTCAGGTACATTTGAAAACACCTACAAAAATGTGGTAAATGGTCATGAAATTGTTTCTAATACGGTTAAAACAACTACACCTGAACCAGAAAAACCACAACCTAAGAAACCAACTCCAGCTCCAAAAACACCAGCCCCAGCTTTACCACAAACAGGAGAACGTAGTTCAATAGGTTTAGTAGCACTTGGTTTGAGTATGCTTGCAGGATTTGGATTGTTCGGACTGAAAAAACATAAAGAAAATTAAAAAGAAAATCTGATAAACTCTTAGCTTTGATCAGACAGGTGGAGCAAGCTAGGCGTTTTGCCTAGCTTTTCTTTTTGGTATCGGTTGAATTCATTATTTTTGTATCGTATAATAAAGTTATCCATCACAATAGGAGTCATTTTATAAGCATGAAAAAAGAAATTGAAGAATTATTAAAAAGTGGGCGTACTGCCTATAGTATTGCAAAAGAATCTGGTATTGATGTGACTGCGATTCAAAAATTTATGAATGGTCAGCGAAAAATCGGGAATATGACTTTAGATACAGCAGAAAAGTTGATAAAAGTCATCAAAAATTCTGAGCAAGACACTTGACATTATAAGACGTATGTCTTATAATGTAATTATAAATCATTTAAAAGGAGTCATAAGATATTATGAATAAAGTTAGTAAAACGTTGATGACAACAGTTGCGACTGTTGCCGTGGTAGGTGCAGGACAAGTGGTATATGCAGAAGACATGCAACCAAAAGAAATTAAAGGTACAGAAGCTGCTCAAACGAAAGCAGTTGTAACTAAAGAAGAAGTAACTCAATCTCAAGCAACTGTAGATACCGCAACTGCAGCAGTCGAAGCACAATCAAAATCAACTAATCAAGCACAAAAAGATGTGAGGACTGCTGAAAATACGGTCAAAACAGAAACAACGAATGTCGCTCAAGCTGAGAAAGTCGCTCAAGAAGCGACTCCAAAAAATGTGGCTAAAGCAGAAACTTCTGTTAAGGAAACGACTAATCAGGTAAGTCAAGCTGAAAATGCTGTATCTGCTAGTCAAACAGCCCAACAAACAGCTCAAAGTGAAGTGACTAAACAAACAGAAACGGTCGCTAAAGCACAAGAGACAGTTACTAAAAAACAAGCAGAAGTAACTCAAGTAGAAAAGAAAGTAGCCGAAAAACAAGCCATTTTAGATGGTACGGGTACTAAAGAAATTCTTGCTAAAGCTGAACAAACGCAAGCAAAAGTAAACGCTGATAAAGAAGCAGTTGCTAAGGCTCAGACAGATTTGGCTAAAGCAAAACAAGATGACCAGAAACGTACTTCCGATTTAGCTGAAGCAGAAAAAGTAGTAACTCAATCTCAAAAGGCGGTAACTACTTCCAAAGCTGATGTAGATCAAAAGGTTGCTATGGCAAACAAAACGGCAGAAGCTTTAGAAAAAGCAACAGCCGATTTGACAAAAGCTAATCAAGATGTTGAAGCTATCAACCAAATCAAATTGACTCAAGAATATATTGCCGCTTTAAGAGACTATGCTCAAAAAATCGCCACAGTTTCTCCAGCTGAAGAGAAAGCTATGACGGATAAATTAGTAGCTCTTGGAAAAGTATTAGCGAAACAAAATCGCTTTAAAGCGAATAAAAATGATAGTGAAGAGAAATTAGATTTGAACAATCTTTCAGAAGCAACGAGAGAAGAATTGTCCCTCTTTGCAGCAGATTTATTAAATCAAATTCATGCAGCTTTTGGTACATCAAAGGTTGAAGTGACAAAAGATGTAACTAAAATTATTAACGACCATGTTTCAACTTCTAAAACAAATGGCGTGAAAGGTCATGACACTGAACATCTTAATAAACTTCTAGCACAATACAATATTACTTCTTCAGAAACAGATGAAAATATTGGTTTGAATGGTGGTAGTGGTATTTATAGTGCGAAACAGTTTGTAACAAAAACGGAGTTGAAGCGCCTGATATATAATGCTGTTGTGAATATGATGTTCAATGCTTCTGAAGATTATGAAATTAATGAGAATAATGAATTCCTACATGCCTCAAGTATGGCAGGGTTGTTTGCCCCAGAAGCTAAAACTTCTTATCTTGGGGTAGGAACTTCTTACAAAGATGATTTTTGGCAGGTTGTTAATTTCTTGTTTGTACATGATAAAGCACTAACAAACAGTACCTTTAATCGTACAGCATTAGCTAATCCATTTGATAGCCAAGAATTATTGAATACTCAAAAAGAAGCTCAAAGTACTTATGATGTTGTAAAACAAGATGATGATCGTGCCCAAGCAGATAAGTCGAAAGCTGAAGCTGATTATAATAAAGCTACTGCTCATTTAACAGAAGCAACGGCACAATGTGACGCTATTAAAGCTATAGGACTGAAAACTCCTGCAGCTCAAACTCAATTGGATCAAGCACAAGCGACTTTAAAAGCGGATGAAGCTGAAAATAAAGTAGCCCAAGAAGCCGTTGCTCAATTGAATGCGGACGTGAAAGCTAAACAAGCAGCTTTAGCACAAGCAAAAGCTGAATTGACTCAACAACAGACAGAGCTCGACGAACTTAAAGGTAGTCTTTCTACTGAACAAAACAAATTAGCTACTAAGAAAGCTGATTTGGCTAAAGCACAGGCATTGGTTAGCCAACGTGAGAATGAGTTGGTTCAAGCTAAAGCACGTTTGATAGTGGCTCAAGAAAAAGTGCGTCAATTGAAAGATGCACCTGCACGTTTAGCACAAGCAAAACAAAACTTATTGACAGCTAAACAAACTTTAGCAGAAAAGAAAGGTTTGCTTGAGAAAGAAGAAGCAAAATTGCAAGTGTTAAAAGCAACTCAAACAGAAGTAGTTGCTCAACACGCTAAGCTTGTAAAAACATATCAGGCTCAATTGGAAGCAGAACGCTTGGCAAAATTAGCAGCACAAAAAGCAGCGATTGAACAAGCAGGCGGACAAGCAATTCCGGTTGTGGACGAAACAGGTAAAATTACAAGTTATGTGGACGGAAAGAAACAAGCTGTTACACCAACACTCACTCCAACCAAAACCAATCATAAACGAGTAACGGTCAACTATAATACTGTTTCTGCTAAACAGTTGCCTTCTACAGGGGAAGTTACCTCTTGGTTAGGAATTATCGGAGGAGCTGTTCTCTCAGTTCTTAGTTTTGCAGGTCATAAAAGAAAAGAGGTAGAATAATATGCAAGAGTTTATTGCTTATGGGCGAGTATCAAGCATTCCAAATGGTGCTTATGGTAAAACAGCTAAAGGTACTTCATTTTTTAAATTTGATTTTGTCTGTCATTCTAGTCAATTGGATAAAGATGGTAAACCGATTCCAAGTTTCTTTCATGTTCAAGTTTATGGGAAACAGGCTGATGTAATGTATGATAGTCTTTCAGTAGGTTCTCCAATTTTACTGAAAGGAGAAATTGTTCAAAATACTTACAAAAACGATCAAGGACAAAATCGAACTTACCAATACATTGCTCCATCGCTTCAAAATGGAATTACCTTCTTGGAAAGTAAAGAAGCAGCTATGCAACGTAAACAGGTTCAAGCTGGCAAAGCTTCTCATATTCCAGATGATCCAATTCCAATGGACGTAGATAGCCCATTCTAATCATTTCCAAACTAAAAAAGTTTTTAACACACAGGAATAAATTCTTGTGTGTTATTTTTGTATAAATGAGGTGCTGAGATAGGCATTCTAAGGCTTTGTTTATAATTTTTATGAAGAATGATTCACGAAAAATGCTTAAAATGGAATGTCAAATCACATATAAAGCTATTTAGTATTATATGTAATTTTTGATTTGTCCCATTAACACAAAAAAATTTTTTATTTTTTAAAATAGAAAGAAAATAGTAGAAAGGAAACGGAATGATGATGAAAGCTGAAGTCAATTCTGATGAATTACTAGCCGATTCTATTCAAATAGATAATTATTTGAAACAGAAGAAGAAATATTGTAGTGCCATTTTTCTTCAGGATATGAAGAAAGAATTTTCTAGCTACTTACGGCGATATAATCAAGCATCTCCTAGTTTACAATTTAGAATTTTTCTCTTTACAGCCGTTTATGGTCAAAAAATTAAGAGAGCATTAGATGAAAGTGAGGAGGTAAGTTATGTTGAGTGTGCTTGAAATGATAGTCTATACTCTCATTCAACTGGCAAAAGTGAATCTAGTGAATTTTCTTTTGTTCATAAGTGTAGGAATCTATGTTTTTTATAAAGGTTTTCGCTTAGTTATCCCTTTTTGGGGTCGAGGGCTTCAAAGAATAAAGAATGTATTTGAACATCGAGAGGAGATAAAAAATCGCTTCAAAAAATGGAAAAAAGAACAGGAGAAGATTTGGAAAGGTCAGAAGAAAATCTCCTGGAAGCAAGTTCAGAATGCTTTAAAAAAGAATTTATGGGGGACTATCAAGCAGAGTGTTTTATATTTGTTGTCATTTATTTTTCTAGTTGCTGGTAATCTGATTTTCCGTTTGTTTTATCATTTACCTTTTGTAAAGCAAGAGCGGAAACGATTTAACAAAGAAATGAAACCCATTCTGTATTTCAAGAATTATCGTAGCATGATTCTCATGGGATTGGGTTTTAGCTTGATTGCCCTTGTCTTGACAAATTACTTTGTGACGGTTATTCGAGCGGGACTACACTATTTATATTTACTCATTTCAAGCAGAAGTTTGGAAGCGAGCTTTGATATGAATAGTTTGTTAGTGAGAAATCTGTTCAATATTCGGGTTTATACGCTTGCTCCTATCTTAGCAATTCCTTTATTTCTGATTGGCGAATTACTTGCTTGGAAGTCTGCCTGGATCAACTTTGAGCAATATCGGGATTATAATGGGAATGAAAAAGGGGATGATCGCTTTGCGACTGAAAAAGAAGTTTATAAACAGTATAAGAAGATCCCGAATAAACAAAAGACATATCCAGGAAACGGTGGTTTTCCAGTTTTACATGAAACAAGAAATAATCTGGCCGGGTGGACATTGCGAACACAAATGATATACCAAAATAGACGGTTTAGTCGTTATCTGACGAATGCGGAAAAGATTTTAGGACTGCTTTCCATTCCTTCAGGCGACTATTATATTGAAGATGATACCATTAGTACTCTAGGTATTGGGATGACTCGTTCCGGTAAAGGGGAGGGAGTGATTGCACCAACCATTGACATCAATAGTCGAGCGGAAATCCAGCCTTCAATGATTATTGGGGATCCTAAAGGGGAACACTATCAGTCTTCTTATAAAACGATGCGTAAACGAGGCTATGCGGTTGAAGTTTTAAATTATCAAGAAATGGACTTTTCCATGAGCTTTAATCCTCTAGCATTAGCTGTAGAAGCCGCTAAAAAAGGCTATTATGAAATGGCTCAAACTCGTGTGAATGCGACCGCTCAAATGATTTATCCTAAAACAAAGGGTGGAGAGCAAGGCAATGCAGAATATTTCCGAAAATCCTCTGTGTCGCTCTTCAACGCTTTGACAATGGCGTTAATGGATCGGGCTCATGAAACAGCTCAAAATGGAGAAGCAGATGCCTGGGACACAATCACTATTCCAAATGTCGCAAAATTCCTGAATGAATTAGGTTCTGAAGAAGTTTTTGTCAATTCTCAAAATGAAATTGTAGAAAATCCAGAACAAGGGGATTTAGTTACCAAAAAGTCTAAGATTACAGTTTATTTTGATAATCTGAGAATGGTTAATCGAAAACAATTCTCTAAATTCAGAGCAATGGCAGACAATGAATTTCGAGCCTCTGCTTTTGGTGGAGATGAAACAAGAGGAAATATTTACTCTAGCATGATTACGGGATTGAATCTCTTCTTGCAAGATAATGTGGCAAAGATGACTTCCAAAAATTCCATTGATATGGCTTCAGTTGGTTTTCCACGTCGTTTATCCATCAAATTCCGTTCTAGTACAAGTGAGAGCTTAGAAAATACATTTGCCTATCAAACTGCTAAAGTGACGATTCTAAGTATCAAAAAATGGGGATTGAAGACGCAAGAAATTGTTCATGTCAAAGAACAAACAGCTCTTGTAGATGGTCACGGATATTTGAATTTTGTGATTGAGCCAAAATTACCAGATGAATTTCAAATCATTATTGACTTTGATTATGAAAACAATACGAATGTTTGGGTTAGAAACCAACGCTTCACTCTTGCAGCTGAAAAAGTATACCAAAAACGTGGCAAAATCATTCAACTGGATCGCTATAGCAAGAAGAAAGTTTTAGATCATGTAGCAATTGTCTCCATTGATAAGCCAGATGGCACTTTGTTAGAAAAAGAAGATATTGAACTTATTTATTCGGATCAGCCAAAGGTGATTTATCTCGTCACCCCTCCTCATCGATCAGAATACAATGCACTGGTTTCTATGTTTTTGGGTCAACTATTCAATGTCAATTATGAGCTGGCTCTTTCAAATGGCGGAAAATGTGTCAACCGGATTTTGCATGTCCTAGACGAGTTTACTAACCTTCCAGCCATTCCTGCAATGGCAACTAAAATCTCCATTGGTTTGGGTCAAAATATTTTGTATTATATGTGGATTCAAAACTTAGAACAGTTAGTTGATGTTTACGGAAAAGAAGTGGCAGAAACGATTAAGAATAACTGTGCTATTCACATGTATATTAAAACGAGCTCTAGTGATACCAATAAAGCCTTTAGCCAAGATTTGGGAACACGAACGATTACGATTCGCAGTAAGTCTGCCAATATCATTGATGAGGCAAATCCAAATGTTTCCTATCGAACTGAGAACCAACCTCTTCTTACACCTACGCAACTGGCTAAGTTGCAAGAAGGAGAAGTTGTTATTTTCCGGTATATCAAAAATCGGGATAAGACTGGTTATAAAACAACTGCAGATCCTATTTTTGCACATGATAAAACTGCTTTTCCTTATCGTTATATGTTCCTTCAGGAAGAATTTGACCGTAGCTTGAAACTAGCTGATATTCCAGTTGATTGTCCTCATCGAGGGTTAGATCTGCAAGAAATTGCCGTAGATGCTTCAACAGCTTTAAATAATCTAATTGATTGGCGAGAACGCTTGAACAGTCGAATTGGTGCTGGTGAAGTCAATCCAAAACTAGCTACTCGCTATAGAAAGAAACCGACTATCACTCAAAAAGTCTATTCAACTGAAGAAGAACTCTATCATGCTTTAGCTCAAGAAACGATTTTTGGAGATGAAGACTACAACAATGATTATTCAGATTTATTTGTGGATGATGTTTCTTAGCCTTGTCTATCTTATATAGTAAATTGTGTAAATAATTATATAATATAATACATAAAAAGATATTTAACTATTGAAATAACTCAATCATTCTGTTATAATGAACATGTATAGGAATTATAGAGGGAGAAAAACACATGAAGAAGAAATCGTTGTTTAGCCTGCTTACTTTAATCGTCATGTTAGTGGTATTAGCTGCTTGTGGGTCTAAAGTAAATAAAAATGGTGTACCAAATATTCTGAAGGATAAATATACTGGGTATTCTAAATTATCAGGATATGAATATCCTTTTATAGCTGGTGGGGATCAGTTAATTTTTGATAAGAAAGAAAATAGTATTACTAACAGCAAAGGTGATAAAACTTATTTTTCTGTAATTCCTGAAAAAGATCTTCCGCCAGCAACTAAAGGCGTGGTTACTAGCTTAAAATCTGAATTAAAAGATACTGAAAATTTCACAATTATTATTAGCAGAGAAAAACATCCTACTAAGAAACAGGCAGAAGCAACCTATCAAATTGCTTTATCAGCTGGGGGTAAGAAAATTCGTGTAATTGAATTGCGAAGAGATTATGCAGCTGAAGGTGGTTATTATGATTTTAGTGGTGAATCTGAATAGAGTAAAAAGTCTCAATTGAGACTTTTTCTTTTGCTCTTTTTCTGAAATGTCCCATTAACACAAAGAAAACTATTATCCTTTAAAGTAAAGATACTTTTAAAGAAAGAAGGTATCTTTATTGAATTATCAAACATATTCAGATTTAGTAAAAGATCTAAGTAAAGATTTTTTTGATATGAATGGACCCACAAATGGAAATATTACTGGAGATAATGCTACTAAATTTGCTCAATTCTATAATTACTGGGGAAATTATCTAGATCCGACTCCAGCTTTCCTGACTTATTTTATGGCTATTCCAGGAGGAATTGGAAAAGCCTTATACCAAATAACCGCTAGCTTAGAACATGTTTTTAACAATATGTTTAAGCTCTTTGGTCTCTTTGGCTATTTAGGTGATCAGAAAACCATTATCGGACAATTCTTTTATTGGTTTCAAATTGTAGGAGTCACGATTTTCACATTGCTTTTAGTGGCAAGTGCTATCACAGGTGTCTTCACAAAGCCGACAAAGTACAAGAATGTGATTGTTAATTTTCTGTTGGTTACTTTTGTTACCTCGGTTATGCCTCTATCTCTTACAACGATTGCGACTGCTCTAGCACAAGATGCTCAAACGATTCAAACGATTTCGGGAGATAAGGGGACAGAATATTCCTCTCTTGCTATTCAACCTATGAAAAATAATGTGGTAGATTTAAAAGTTTTAGTTGATCATGATTTTAATACAGAATTATTCCCAATGGATGATTATGGTTATATTAAACCCGTCAAAGCAGGATCTACAGCACTAAATAAGATTACAGATAGTAAGGACAAGCGAGATACACCAGATTTTGCGACTAAAATTGATTTTGCTGCAAAATACGGAGCATCTAATGAGGAACAACTTAAATATTGGGAAAAGAAAAAAGCAGGAATTAAAGGTCTCTTTTTACATAAGTTAAATTCTAATCATGATGGTGTGGAAACTATCACGACACATAGAATTGTTGATGGATTAAATGCTTTTGAAGCAGTATATCTTCGCTATAAAGTCAACTGGATTGGCATGTTTATGCAGTATATTATTTTGATTGTTTTGCTGATGAGTATGTCTATCAAGTTTGTCAAATCGGTCTTTGATATTATCATGGAAGCTGTTATTTCCCCAATTCAAGGCTATACTTCCCTTTCTTCTAGCAAGAAGTACAAGGAACTCCTACGAACGATAGGAGGGGCATTTGCTGGTATTATATTTGAAGTGGTTATTATGCGAATGACCTTAGAAATTTGTCGAGATTTACCAACTTTATCCGTGACCGCTATCACAAAACTTTCCGGTGGATTCTACGATGGATTGAACATGTGGGAACAATGTCTGGCTGCAAGCATTGTTTATATTGGTGTCTTCTTGGCAGCTATGCAGGGAGTGACCATGATTGAACGTTGGCTAGGTGTCTCAACAGGACATAGCGAGACAGCTCAACAACTGCTCGGTGCAATGATGATGGGGAATGCCTTTGCGACAGGTGCTGGTGCGATTGGTAAAGGTGGTTTCGCATTGGCACAAGGCGCTGGAAATATGGCAATGAAAACACCTGGAGCAGTTAAGAACGCAAGTAAACATGTTGGAAATAGCCTTGCTACAACAGGTGGAGGTATTCAAGGTATTTTTAATGCAGTCAAAGACCAAGGAATAGGAAATACCGTAAAAGGTGGGATCAGTAATGCGGTTGATTTAGCGGAAGTGATGGGGCAAAAAGCAGCGGATTATGCTGGAGGTGTCATGGATAACCTGGATGATAAAGCCCAAACAGGATTATATTCAACTTACAATGCTTTGAAGAATGATGATATTCCGGATCAAGCTCGTTTTAGATCTGGTGATAATAACGAACCTGAATATACCTTGAATCCTTCAGGCATGTATGGCGGAGAACCACTTTTTGAGGATCCTTCCATGGCAGACGGTGGAGTTAGTGATCCAACTAATCCAGTTGCTTCCCAAGCTCCAAAAACACCATCTTCTAAACAAAATTCACCTTCTTCAGCTAGAAATAATTTGAATCAATCCCTTTATCAAATGAATCGAATGCAACAACAAGCTCAACAAGCCGGTCAATATATGCAAGGACAGAGTCATATAAAGGGAGCTGAAATAGAAGATGAGGAAGATAGGTGATAACATGAAGCTTTCTGATAAAAAGATTGTGATTACAGGGAGTTTAAGACCGATGACAAGAGAAGAAGTTATTCTTTTCTTAAAGGAGCAGGGAGCTACGGTACAAGGGTTTATATCAGATCAAACCGATATTCTCATCGTTGGTCATAAGCAGTTGGATCTCTTTCAAATAGATAAGCGTTCCAAAAAGCATGAGGCTGCTCTTTCTCGAATTGCAGAAGGACAAACTATTACGCTTTTATCTGAAGAAGAATTCTTTCAGATCGTTAAGAAGTCTCAATTATGAGGCTTCTTTTTTCGCTGAAATGTTTAATAAATTAAATAACTAATTATCTAATTTATTAAGTGATAGGATAAACTGATTCTGAAATGTCCCATTAAAAACAAAAAAATCATTATCCTTTATACTGCTCTTATCATGATGGAATAGTTAGAAAGGAAAAAGAACTATGAATGAAAAATATGGTATCCCCAGAGACATTAAAGCTCGAATGAAAATGATTGGTTTGTTTATGGCAGACATTAGTTTTGTTGGCTTATCAGGAATCATTGCTTTACGATATGCGACCAAAATTTTTCCTACTGAACAATGGTTTCAAATGATTCTATTTATTGTATTAAGTATGCTGCTGTCTTTGTATCTTGTGTTTCCAGCTAATGGCGGCAAGAAAAATTGGAATACACTTTATCTATTCTTCCGCCGGCGGAGAAGACGATATATTAGTTTAGATTACCAAAAAAGAACAGGAGAAAGATAATGGCGATTCAACGACAAGCAGCGTCTATTCAAGAAAAGCAACCGTTAGGAGGGGCGCATAGAAGTAAAAAAGAATACAAACAAGAATATTTTGATATTCATTCTTGTATTGATTTGCTAGATGTTAAAGCGATTATGAAGAATCCACAGGAGTACATTAAACTAGTGGACTTTGGTTATCTTCAATTTATGGAAATACCTGGAAAAGACTTAGGCTCTTTAAGTTATATTGAAGTAAATCGAACCATCCAAAATTTTGAAAAGTGGTTATCTGAGTTTAATACAGATATTCAATTTGAAGTAACGACTCTTCCTACCAATACTGATGCACAACGGATGCATCAACGTCACTGGCTCAGTAAGGTAAGGCAAGAAAAGAGTCAGTTATCTCCGAATTCTAAGCGCTACTTACAATTAGAAGATCGAGAAAAACTACTACAGGAACAAATTCAGGTAGAAGAAAGTATTCAAAAAGAAATCTATAACACAGAGTTTATTTTGTGGCTATTTGCTTCAACAACTAGTGAATTAGATGAGTTAGTTCGTAAAGCCAAAAGCTACGGAAATAATGATTTTGTGCCTCAGGAGATCACTCACCTGAAAAAGGTTCAAATTATTACACAATATAACAATATGAATGAAAAATTGTAAGGAGGATTTTCATGCCAAAGATTTCAAAACGGAAACAACGAAAGTTACAAGCTGATGGCTATGACTTGGAATTTATCAGTCAAGTGCAACCTCAAGGAAATATTGACTTCAAAAAGCATGACCGCTATTGGGTAAGTGGAGATGGTTGTCATACTGTCCTTCATTATTACGAATATCCTTCAGAGGATTTAGATCAATTTTGGTTGACAGATTTAATGCAAATTTCTGGAACTCGTTCTTTTCTTTCTCTTTATCGAGAAAACAATACAGAGCTTAAAAAAGATATAACGGATTCGATTGAAGAAAAGTCAACTCGAATCACGGGGAATAGCAAACTAACAGATAACCAGCAAGAATTAGATGAAATCCGAGATTTACAACAGCTGAATCGTGAGATTACTAAGAAAAATATAGCGATGTTAGGAATGTATGTTCGTGTCTTTGCTTCAGCTACTACAAAGGAAGAACTCTTTAAAAAAGTAGAGGAAATTAAAGATAAAACCTCAAATTATAAATCAACGATTTTATCAGGAGAATTAGACTTTGAATATCATTCTCCCTTTATTCCTGCTAAATATCAAGTTGACTTGCCAAATAATCGAAAAGGGAGATCCGTTAGAGCCCACGATTTAGCTGGTGGTTACTTCTTCAACCATACCAAGTTAGAAGACCAAAGAGGTTTTTATCTAGGCTGGACTCCTACGAAAGGAGCTGTCAACTTTAACTTTCTTGAGAGAAATGAAAAGCGGACTCGTTCCTTTATGATTCTGTCCGGAAATCCTAAAATGGGGCAAAAATCCTTTTTATTGAAGCATACAGACGGCTTGTATGCAAAAGGCAATTATATCCGAAATTTTGATGCGAATGGGACGTTTACAGAATTAACTCAAAAACAACATGGCTTAATTTTAGATTTATCAGGAGAAGTCAATCGTATTAACATTTTCCAGATTTTCCCGACTGCTACCAATGCAGAGGGGACAGAAGTGGATGAACAACAATCCTATAAACTGCATATTGAAAAGTTGAAAAATATCCTGAAGTTATTGAACGATCAAGTCACAGGAGATGATCTCATTACTTTCGGAAAAATTTTAAATGAGTTTTACATTGCAGAAAACTTATGGTTTGTGAATCCAACTATACATAAAGACGAACTAAGAGCTACGCAGTTAGAGAATGAAGATTATCCAATTCTATCCGATTTTCTTCTCTATTTGGATGACTACAAACGCCGATTAACTCAAAAGAGACAAAAAGATGAAGAAGAACTGAAATCCGTCAAACGCATTTATAATACGTTTAATGAGATAATGACATCTAACACTTCCATGTTTGAAGGCATAACGGAGTTTCAGGATATTTCAACTGAGCAAGTTGTAACGTTTGATTTATCAGGATTGAAAAATATGCCGAACTTATTAAATGTTCAAATCTTTTCTGTTTTGTCTCTTGTATCAGCGGACATTGTCAATAATGGTAAACGCTGCAAGCGGCTCTTAAAAGAAAATCCTAAGTTATCTGAAATGGATTTAGAACACTATATCGTTAATATTAGTGAGGCACAAACTCTCATCAATCCACGCTATGAAACAAGTGTTAAATTATTAGCAGATGTCATTGATTCGATGGGAGAGAACTTTGCAGGAGTTGTCCTTTCCGTAAATTCATTACAAGGTATTCTTTTTGAAGCAGGTTCTGGAAATCATAAAGATCCGTATGTAATTGCTGTAAAACGCATTTTTGAGCTGATGCAATACCGTGTCTTTGCACAAACAGATGAAACAAGCGTACCATTACTTGCCAATGCTTTAACGAGCTCTATGAATCAGTCGGAATTAGAAACGCTCCCCCGACTTAGTAAGGGACAATTATTCATGAATATTGCAGGAGTTGGGAACCTGGTATTCAACCAGCAGTTGCTTCAGTCAGAAGTTCAACGCTATGGTGGGATTCAATAACAAATGAGGAAATGAAATGGATATTGTTGATATTTATATGGAATGTGGAGACTTTCATAAAGCAGTTGAACGTTCTGGTCTTCCTATTCACGTGGCTCATCTAAAATTATTACAAAGTGGTTGTCTAAAAATCCAAGATAAGATTCAATACGGTTCACGAACCGCTAAGCTTGGTGGTATGGCTGAAGAATTATTTCAGAAGTATGTTCCAGATGCAGTAGATGCGAATAAGTATTTCAAGAAAAATAATCCGGTCTATGACTTTTGGTTCGATGGATTGACAATTGATGTGAAATATAGTTCGTTGCACAAAAATAAAAATGGCAGCTCGACATATTGGCAGTTTAGGACTAAAGGGGAGCAAGATTTTATTGTGGCTTTTTTAGAAAAAGAATGTGGTTTAGAATTGCAAGACCCGATTATCTTATTAGTCCCCATGCAATTTTTAGATGAACAAAAAGAGCTTCACATCTCACAATCCGGTCCCTGGTTAAAAGAATTTCAAATTGAGCCTGAGGAATTGTATAGCTTTTTAAAGGAATATGCAAGTTTGAGAAAAGAAGGATTGTTTTAAAAAATAATAGAAGGGATAAATGAAAATGCCTAAAAATATACAAGAGGACAAATCAGAAAAACTGGGTTTCTTTGCTCGTAGAAAAAGAGCGATTGATCACTATGTAGCTGTTCGGAAAGAAAGATCAAAGGAAGTGAGAGATTATTTTGCTTCCGAAGGAGAGTCTGATCCCGAACGATTAGCAGCCCAACGAGAACGAGACAAAGTCTTTGTACAAGGGTTAAAGAAGATTGGAATCGGAGTCATTCTTTTTCTTGTTTTTTACGCTATTTTAAGAACAATCTTAGGGCTTTGGTAGAACAGAGGTGAGGAATTGAAAAAGTGGTTCAATTTTAAAATTGTTCTTTTTCTTGGCTCTATCATTACATCTATTGTGGTCTTTCTGATGCTGCTGACAAGTATTTTGGGAGCTATATCCAGTAAGCAGGATGACTGTTCTACTACTGAAACAACCATTACTTCCAGTCCAACAAGTTCAGGAAATGCCTCTATTGATTCTTTTGTAAAGGAACATGAGAATGCTTATATAGAATCATGGAGAGTTGGGGGCTTCTTACCTTCGGCTTCCATTGCTCAAACAATGGCTGAAACTTCTTTTTCTATGAATGTGCCTTCTTTCGCTTCAGCGCACAATATGGGCGGTGTCAAATGGACTTCAGCGGCAACTTATCCCAAGACTATTGAATTATTTGGCTCTAATGCTGTTTCAGGTAGTGGTTCAGGAACGACTGTTGGAGATAATACTGGTGGTGGTTATACTTGGTTTAAAGATTTTGATGTTGGAATTGTTGGAAAAGCAGAGTTCATGAGTCGTCAAAGCCTTTACAAGGCAGCTATCAATAACACAGATGGAGTTGGGACATTAAATGCAATTGCAGATGGTGGCTGGGCGACTGATCCAAATTATAAGACAACTCTTAATCAAATTTATCAGAATTTAGGAAGTAAATACAAATGGTTAGATGAAAAAGCCATTTCAAAATACGGGCAAAAACCTGTAAACTTAACTGAATCCTCTACCAATACATCTAATTCGTCATCAACCTCTATTTTTTCAGCTGAAGAAGAAAATCCCTGTGAAGATTCTTCAGACAGTGGAAGTGTAGCTGACGGAACGGGAACAGTCCCAGCTGATGCAACCGCTTGGGGTTATCAGCCAGACAATCTACCAGCTAGCTTAAAGCCTTACATTATTGATCCTAAAAGTCTTGGAATGAACTACGGAGGAACGCAAGGCTGGAATTTAACAGGCAGTGGTCCATCCTTAGATGGTCAATGTGTAAATTTAACGATCAGTATGGCAAATAGCATGTACGGACATTCTGGAAATGTTTTAGGAAATGGGGTTGATCAAGCAGGTGCTTGGGCAAGGATATTTGGAAATTCGGTCAAGAAAAAACCAAAAAAAGGTGCAATCTTTTCTAATTCCTCTATTCCCCAATACGGGCATACAGGAATTGTCTGCCATGTCTTCCAAGATGGATCGGTCTTGATTTGTGAGCAGAATACCCCAATAAGCGGTTGGGATTCTTATCATAAGGCTTATACATGGAATTATCGAATTGTCCGCCCAGAAACACAAAAGGCAGAACAATGGACGTTTGCATATCCGGATAACAAAGCGCCAAAATTGACAAAATAATGTATAAAAAGAAGAGGAAGTTTATGTTAGAAAAATCAAAAGAACATTGGGTTTGGGTGATATTAGTTTTATTACTTCTTTTCTTTGCAGGGCTACGAATTGTACAAGTCTCTCATTCTTCACGAAAAGAGCCGAAAACAACACAATCTAGCTCTTCCTCTAAGACGAAGAATTCTTCGACATTAGAGGAGGAAACACCCGATCAACGCAATTATCGTAAAGCAAAATTAAAGCTAGAGCATCCTTATACAGAAGCCTCTCAAGAAGCAAAACAATCAGTGATTGAATCTGTTAATGCTGCAGTAGATGCTATTATCAAAGCTAAGAGTTTATCAGAAGTGAAGGCAACCTATGAGAATCATTTAGCTATGAGTCAAGGTGGAATGATTCAAACTTTTGCGATGGCTATATTAGTAAATCGGTATCAATATCAGTCTTCTCAGTTAGAGGTCATGAAATCGGATAATGATGATGTTGTTCAAGTCATTATTCCTTTAGTTAAAGAAGGAGAAGAGAAATGCTACTTTATCGCAAATTTTAATACAACTGTTAAGCAGATACAATTAACATCTTATATCGGTGGACGTATTGGAGGAACTTACGGGTAAAATAGTTTATAAAGATAAATGATAAGAATTTTAAGTAAATACATAAAAAGTTATTTAATTTTTTATGTATTTTTTCTTGACAAAGTAGTTGAATGTGATATAATAAATATAAAGTTATTTAATATAATACTTAATAACAAAAACAAGTTGTTAAATAACAAAGTGTGTATAAAGATATATAGGAGAAGAAAAATGACAAAGATTTATACAACAAATATAAAAAAGGGTGGAGTTGGAAAAACAACTATAACATTTAATGGCGCATTTTATTTGGCTGTCAAGAAAAACAAACGAGTTTTACTCATAGATTTAGATGATTCTTGCAATTTGACAAAGCGTTTTATTGACTATTACGAAGAACCAATTCCAGAAATTTCTACTGTAAAAGCTTTATTCTCAGATGTTGTTCCAGTTCCTCTTCGATTAACTGATCATTTATCTATTATTGCAGGATACGATCATCTTAATGAATTGACAAAAGAAGTAGAAGCAGGAAAAGGAAGAGGCTACCTACTATCCTGGTATTACAGTCAATTAGATTTTATTGAAGCAAATTATGATTATATTTTAATTGATACGCATAATGATTTCAGCATTTTCACCAATAATGCGATTGCTGTGTCAGACGTGGTATTAGCTATTGCGGACATAGATGAAGATGCTATTGAAAAATTAAAACTAGAAGAACGACAAATTGCTCAATTAACAAAAGACTTTATCAATCCTATGACCAATCAAAGCTTTGTCAATACAAGATTGATTAAAGTTGGAAATAAGGTAGTCAAAAATACAAGTGATTCTCAGGCGTTCAAGCGAGCTTTTGAAGCGATGATGAAAAGAGATAAGCAATTTCTAGGCTATTTTGAAGGACGGAGTTTATTTGGTAAAACAAAAACAACTAGACAACCCTTGACTTCATTAGAAGAGACTCATCAAACGCCCTCTTATCGCCAATTTTTCAAAAATACTTGGGAGTTGTTTGATAAAATCTTTACTCTCCCAATTGAATAATACATTATTTGTGATATAATAAGATAAATAAGAAAATAAATAAGAAATTACATAAGGAGTTTTTGAAATGGCGAAGAAAGAAAATCAAGCTGATTTTATGAAAATGTTTAATGAGGAGCCTCAAACAGCTCCTGTTCAACCCTTACCTAAGAAACAGCTTTCTCCAGTAGGATATGAAAAAAAGAAGCAGGTTACATTTGCTATGACCCCTTCTATCAGGAGTAAGTTAGATGACATTGTTGACTACTATTCTTATAAGTCTGCTTCTGCTTATTTAGAAGAAATGATCAATCAGGAGTGGCAGCGTATTCAATCATAAAAAGGAGAAAAACGCATGTTTATATTTAGTTTTAAGCGTTTGTGGTATTTGATATTTGCGGCAATTGCCATTGCAGGACTTCAAATATTTTATAATCAGTTTGGATTTTCAATGCTTGTGTTACTAATTGTAGGTTTACTTGCTTTAAAATTTTTTCCAGCAGCAGTTATTCCTATTATAATTATCTCTCTATTCGTTTATTTGAATAATGGTTTTTCATTTGTTGCAGACATTATTCAATTTATTTTTATCGGACTTCCGTTGTCTATTGTAATGGCAGGACTTTTATTTCCGTTTGTAGAATCTTGCCAAAGTAAAATTCGTAGATATAAAAAGAAATAAAATAGAAAGATAAATGAAAAGTAAAATTTAATTGTAAAAAGTTGTTCGTTTGAGCAGCTTTTTTTGTCAGAAAAAAAATAAATTTGAAGAGCTATAAGAAAAAAATTACAATTTTCATAAATCATTTTCATGAGGGAGAAGGTTTGTGAAAGTAATAGATGAACGTAAGTTGAAAGACAAATTTATAGTAGGAACTGAGAAAGACTTTTATCGGAACATTAAAAAATATGATGAATCAATGATCCCTGTAATGAAAGCAAGAGGTTATACTTGTATTCGTTCAGCTGAAAGGACTGTTGCGTTTACATTTGGTGAGTTCTGCTTCAGTAGGAGGAAATGGAAACGTGGATCAGAGTGGTATTCACCGGTTGATGAATGGCTGGGGTTAGATAAAAACAGTCGTTATTCTAAAGAACTGATTTATCAAATTGCAGAATTATCTACAATGATGTCTTATGACCATGTTGTTAAAGTTGTGCAAATGATGTATCATGTTAAAATTACAAAACCAACAGTCATTAAGACAGTAAAGTTTGCGTATCAATTGAGAAACCAGTACGAAGAATACCAATATTATCAGGAAGAAGTGAAAAAGAAAGATAAAATTAAAGCTGATATTATTTTTGTGGAAGGAGACGGGGTATTCTTACGAATTTTAGACGAAGAAAACAAAGCTGGTTATAGAGACTTTGCTCATTTTGTGATTCATACAGGTAGTAAAAAAATTGAAAAGAATCGTTGGAAATTGGAAAATAAAAAGAGTATTATGTCAATCAGTAATCGACATGCTAGAGAGATGGTCTTGGATTATCTTTATCAAAATTTTGAAATTACCGAAAATACAATTTTAATTACAAATTCTGATGGTGGTCACGGTTATACACCTTATGTATTTAAAGAATTTGCCAAAGTATTAGGAATAAAACGTCATGAACACTTTTGGGATGAGTTCCATGTTTATAAAGAAATTGACCAAATGTATAAAGGTTATCCGGATGATTTAAAGAATAAACTATATCAATCTATTCAAACGCATGATAAAAAATTGTTACGAACAGTATTGGATACAACAGAATCGCTATTGACTTCCGCTGAAGAAGAAAATTTTTCAAAATTCTCTAAAAAGTTCTTAAGAAATTTTCAATATACAAAACCGCTTGAATTGAGGGGCTTTCGGTATTTACCAATAGGCATTATGGAATCTCAGCATAGAAAGATTACTTATCGGATGAAAAAGAGAGGAATGATATGGAGTCAAACAGGAGCGGAATCGATGACTAATATGATTCTATTATCAAAATCCGGTCAATTAAGAAAATTATTCTTTGGTGAGTGGCAAAAAGAGTATCAGGAATATAAAGCAGCAGAAGAGTTGACTGCTGCAACAATCAAGGTTCGACAGAATCATATCAAAAAGGATTATCAATTTTACAGCTTGAAAAAAAGATGGTAAGAAGATTTGGCACATATTAAAAAAATCTAGTATTACTAGGTCTTTTTGAGTGTGCAATTTTTTAAAAAATCGCTCAAAATACTTGTCTTGTGTGTTAAAGTATGTTAAAATTAACTTAATTTAAACGAATAAAAAAAGGTCGTACGTGCGTCCAACACATACGACCACCGAGTTTAGCAATCCACACTTGCTTACTCAGTATATATGACTATGATAAAGGATAATTAAATCATTGTCAAGGGCTGAGCAAGTAATTGTTCAGTCTTTTTTTAAAAAATTTGCTAAAAATCAACTCTCCTTTAACTTAAATATTGTTTTTTCTACAAAAGTTTACCACATTCTTGGGCAGAGAAATTATTGATTTTCTCTAGAAAACATGTTAAACTAAATACATTAGAGGTGTTTTGAATCCCATTTGTCACAGAAAGCGGCACTGCTGAGAAATCCGCACAAATGTCAAAACTGGTTGCTAAGGCTAAAATTGAAATAATGGTGTTTTTTTGTTTACTTTTAGGACTAAGCCACAAGCCACAAGTTGCGGGTTGCACTGGCGTACGTCTAAGCGAGCTAACAACGTAATAAAAGATAAACAAGAAGACCAGAGTTGCGGGCGTCTGCCCGAAATTGGGTGGTACCGCGGAGTGATTCGTCCCTGTCATGTATGGCAGGGACGAATTTTTATAATCGTAACAGGGAGAGATTATGATAAATATTTTAGGTCAAATTGAAGACAATAAACTTCCTGATATTGAGACATAACGGCTGTATTTGCGCCAACGTCTAGTCTCAGATGCTGAGGATATTTTTGCTTATGCAAGCTTGCCAGAAGTAACTTGGCCAGCTGGTTTTCCACCTGCAGAAAGCGTGGAAGAAGAGGAAAATTATCTCGAAAACATTATGCCAAAGCGCTGGATTGAGCAAAAAATACCGTCTGGTTATGGTATCTGCTTGAAAGGAACAGATGAAGTCATTGGCTCGATTGATTTTAATAATCGCCATGCTGATGATGTTCTTGAAATGGGCTATTTGCTTCACCCAGATTATTGGGGGCAAGGGATTGTGACAGAAGCTGCGCGTGCGCTGTTGAAAGATGGCTTCACCCTACTCAATCTCCACAAAATCGAAATTGAATGTTATGGATACAACAAAGCAAGCCAACGTATTGCTGAAAAACTTGGCTTCACCCTCGAAGCTCGTATCCGAGACAGAAAGGATGCCCAAGGAAATCGCTGTGACAGTCTGATATATGGCTTACTGAGGAGTGAGTGGGAGGGGAGATGATGAATGTTGTCATTATTGGTGTACAAGCTTCAGGTAAGATGACGATTGGTCAAGAAATTGAAAAGATGACTGATATGACTTTGTTTCATAATCACGATAGCATTGATTTTGTTAGGCGTTTTATGGAATATGGGCCTATCTCAACTGAACTTATTCGGAAAATTAGAATGAATTTTTTTGAAGCTTTTGCTCAGAGCAACAAACCTCTTATTTTTACTGTTGTGATTGATTTTAATGATTCAAATGATATTGATTTTTTGAGACAGATTCAAGATGTTTTTCACTCATTTAATAGAGAGGTCTTGTTTGTAGAACTTGAAACGGATTTAACTGAACGGCTTCGGCGTAATCGTACTGAGCATCGCTTGCAGTGCAAACCATTAAAGCGTGATTTGGAATGGTCTGAAAATGATATTTTGTCAACGATGACATTTGCCCAATTTAATCCAGAGAAGTCACCAGAATTTCTTAAGTATTATTATAAAATCAATAATACCGAGCTATCCGCTCGTGAATCAGCACAGCTTATTTTACAAAAATTAAATGATATTGAAAAAATGTAGAAAGGACATATTATGTCAAAAGAACTTTCACCAAAATATAACCCAGCTGAGGTTGAAGCTGGGCGTTATCAAAAATGGTTAGATGAGGATGTTTTCAAGCCTTCTGGCGATAAGAAAGCTCATCCGTATTCTATCGTTATTCCACCACCAAACGTAACTGGTAAACTTCACCTTGGTCACGCTTGGGATACTACTTTGCAAGATATTATTATCCGTCAAAAACGGATGCAAGGTTTTGATACTTTATGGCTTCCTGGTATGGACCATGCGGGGATTGCAACACAGGCAAAAGTTGAAGCACGTCTTGCTGAAGATGGTATCTCACGTTACGACCTTGGTCGTGAAAAATTCCTTGATAAAGTCTGGGAATGGAAAGATGAATATGCATCAACAATCAAACAACAATGGGGTAAAATGGGTATCTCTGTTGATTATTCACGTGAACGTTTCACCCTTGATGAAGGCTTGTCTAAAGCGGTCCGCAAGGTTTTCGTAGAACTCTATAAAAAAGATTGGATTTACCGCGGCGAATTCATTATCAACTGGGACCCTAAGGCCCGCACAGCTTTGTCCGACATCGAAGTCATCCATAAGGATGTGGAAGGTGCCTTCTACCATATGAATTATCTGTTGGAAGATGGCTCGCGCAGTTTAGAGGTTGCGACAACTCGTCCAGAGACTATGTTTGGGGATACGGCTGTCGCTGTCAATCCAAATGATGATCGTTACAAAGATTTGATTGGTCAAAATGTCATCCTTCCAATCGTTAACAAAGCTATTCCAATCGTTGGTGATGAACACGCTGACCCAGAATTTGGTACTGGTGTGGTTAAAATCACTCCAGCCCATGACCCTAACGACTTCCTTGTTGGTCAACGTCACAATCTTCCTCAAGTTAATGTTATGAATGATGACGGTACGATGAACGAACTTGCTGGTGAATTTGCTGGTATGGATCGTTTTGAAGCTCGTAAAGCTGTCGTTAAAAAATTGGAAGAAATCGGTGCGCTTGTTGAAATCGAAAAAATGGTTCACAGCGTTGGTCACTCAGAACGTACTGGTGTGCCAGTTGAGCCACGTTTGTCAACACAATGGTTCGTTAAAATGGACCAATTGGCTAAAAATGCTATTGCCAACCAAGACACTGATGATGAAGTAAAATTCTACCCACCACGTTTCAACGATACTTTCCTACAATGGATGGAAAACGTTCATGACTGGGTTATCTCTCGTCAATTATGGTGGGGTCACCAAATTCCTGCATGGTACAATGCTGAAGGTGAAATGTACGTCGGTGAAGAAGCTCCAGAAGGTGACGGATGGACTCAAGACGAAGATGTGCTTGATACTTGGTTTAGTTCAGCCCTATGGCCATTCTCAACAATGGGTTGGCCTGATGTCGATTCAGAAGACTTCAAACGTTACTTCCCAACTTCAACCTTGGTGACTGGTTATGATATTATCCCATTCTGGGTATCTCGGATGATTTTCCAAGGTTTGGAATTTACTGGCAAGTCGCCATTCAAAAATGCCTTGATTCACGGTCTCATCCGTGACGAGCAAGGACGCAAGATGTCTAAATCTCTCGGTAACGGGATTGATCCAATGGATGTTATTGATAAGTACGGAACAGATAGCCTTCGTTGGTTCCTATCAAACGGTTCTGCACCAGGACAAGACGTTCGTTTCTCTTACGAAAAAATGGATGCAGCTTGGAACTTCATTAACAAAATCTGGAACATCTCTCGTTATATTTTGATGAACAATGAAGAGTTGACACTTGACCAAGCGAGTGAAAATGTTGCAAAAGTTGTGGTTGGTACAGCCGGGAATGTTACTGACCGCTGGATTCTTCACAACTTGAATGAAACAATTGCTAAAGTTACTGAAAACTTTGATAAATTTGAATTTGGTGTGGCTGGTCATATCCTTTACAACTTCATCTGGGATGAATTTGCTGACTGGTACGTTGAGTTGACCAAGGAAGTTCTTTATAGTGACAATGAAGAAGAGAAAGTTATCACACGCTCTGTTCTCCTTTACACCTTGGACAAGATCCTTCGTCTCCTTCATCCAATCATGCCATTCGTGACAGAAGAAATCTTTGAACAAATTTCTGAAGGTTCAATCGTAACAGCTGAATACCCAACAGTTAATCCAGCATTTGAAAATGAAGCTGCGCATAAAGGTGTTGAAAGTCTTAAAGACCTTATCCGTGCTGTCCGTAACGCACGTAGCGAGGTGAATGTTGCTCCAAGTAAACCAATCACACTTCTCGTGAAAACAAGTGATAAAGAATTAGAAGCATTCTTCAACGCCAATGTCAACTACATCAAGCGTTTTACAAATCCAGAGCATTTGGAAATTGCGGAGGACCTTGCTGTGCCAGAACTAGTCATGTCCAGCATCATCACAGGAGCAGAAATCTATCTGCCTCTCGCTGACTTGCTCAATGTTGAAGAAGAACTAGCCCGCCTTGACAAAGAACTTGCTAAATGGCAAAAAGAATTGGATATAGTTGCACGCAAACTTGGCAACGAAAAATTCGTCGCTAACGCCAAACCCGAAGTCGTCCAAAAAGAACGCGACAAACAAGCCGACTACCAAGCTAAGTATGATGCGACCGTAGCACGTATTGATGAGATGAAGAAGTTGGTGAAATAGTGGCTGAAGATTAAGGAAAATATAAATCGTGGTTTAATCAACCATTGAATATATTAGATTCAAAAGACTTAAACGACGACTATTTGAATAATAATTTCAAAATGATTGATTATTATCAAGATATATATCATGATGAGATTGTAATAGATGAACTGATTAATAAATTAAAACAAGGTCAATTTGACAATTTAAGTATTATTGATTTAAATAGATTTAGAATATTTCTGGATGCAGTATTATTAACTTTCAATAATGAGAAGGTTTATAATGCTTATTTGAAAGACAAATTTGCCTTTCAACCATTTTTTGACAGATTGAATGATTCAAAACTCTTTATACGAGAACGCCCATTTTTAGAAAATCATAAGAAGTATTTGAATAATCTTTTTAAAATACGCATTAATAAATTTGATTCATTTTTTTACTCACTAGATGGAGAAGATAGACGAGTTTGGGATCAATTTAAGATAGTAAGAAATGCTTACTCACATATGAAATATTGTGACGTATATATTTGAAGATAAGTTTAATCATAGAAGTGAGTTACTTGAAGTTCCTGAGGAATCATTGCTTCGTTTTATAAATCAGGATATTTTTAAGATAAGATAATTAAAAAATTAATGAGTTTGGTTAACCATATTAAAGCTAATAATTTTTAGAAAGCAGGTAACTACATGACAAATTCTGTAAGTTCGAACCGCTCTGAGAAGTATAACATTGCAGCTTTCTTCTCAGGTGTTGGGGGAATTGAGTTGAGATTTGAACAGACCAACGAGTTCAGAGTGGTGTATGCCAACGAGTTTGACAAGTACGCACGGCTTACTTATGAGTTAAACTAGCCAGATACTTTTTTGGATAGTCGTGACATCATGCGGTGAAGCTGGAGGAGATTCCAGCTGAGCGTGTGGATGTGGTGATGGGAGGTTTCCCATGCCAAGCCTTTAGTATTGTGAGTTATCGCAAGGGATTTGATGATGATCGTGGGGATTTGTTTTTTGAACTGTTTCGTATGATTGAAGGGTAGAAACATTGGGTAATTTTCATTGAAAATGTTAAAAATATGGTTGGTCATGACAACGGTAATATCTTCAAGGCCATTTGCGAAGCCTTGACTGAAAACAAAGATATGCAAAACTATGTTGTTCTGATTATCAATTCTAAGTTTCAAGAGACTGTTTTTTAACGAGCTTTTCACGCTGTAGGGGAGGATATTTCTAATACATCTTATACTAAAGAATTTTAATAATTGTTGATTGTTAGCTAGTAAAAGCAACAAATCGAATGGATACAGCATTTTTATAGATTTGAACATACAGAAAAAAGAGAACGAATTTCGTTCTCTCTAGCTGTTAATTAGCTGACATTGATATATTACAGTTATCATTGGTAAACTGTTAGCAAATCCAAATTTAAAGTTTATACGTGTATATAACCTTGATTTTTAAACCTCAAAATTGTAGAGAGCTGTTGATAGGTAACGCTCGCCGTTATCTGGAGCAAGAGCTAGGACTTTTTTGCCTGCGCCTAATTTTTTGGCGACTTCAAGTGCGGCATAGATAGCTGCGGCAGAAGAAATTCCTACAAGAAAGCCTTCTTGTCCACCGACACGGCGTCCAAGGTCAAGCGCTTGATCAGAAGTAACGCGGACAATACCGTCATAAGCTTGAGTGTCCAGTGTTTCTGGGATAAAACCAGCTGAAATTCCTTGAATCTTGTGTGGCCCAGGCTTTTCACCAGACAGGATAGCGGACTCATCGGCTTCAACTGCGTAAACTTGTATATTCGGATTGACTTTTTTGAGAGCATGAGAAACGCCAGAAATTGTACCACCTGTGCCAACTCCTCCGACAAAAGCATCCAATCCTTTTTCACCGAAAGCAGCGATAATTTCAGCTCCTGTTGTTCTTTCGTGTACTTCAGGATTAGCTGGATTGTTGAATTGTAGCGGCAGCCATCCGTTACGTTCCTTGGCGATTTCTTCAGCTTTGGCAATCGCACCTTTCATTCCCTCACTTCCGGGAGTGAGCACCAATTCGGCGCCATAAGCTTGGATAATTTTGCGGCGCTCTACACTCATGGTTTCTGGCATAACAATAACAACCTTATAACCTTTAGCAGCACCGACCCAAGACAAACCGATTCCGGTATTTCCGCTGGTTGCTTCGACAATGGTTGCACCTGGTTGAAGCAAGCCCTCTTGCTCAGCAGTCTCAATCATGCTGAGAGCAATGCGATCTTTGACAGACGATCCTGGATTGAAAGCCTCTAGCTTGACATAAACATCAGCAGCGCCTTCTGGAACCAGCTTGTTCAATTTCACAATAGGAGTATTTCCAATGAGTTCTGTAATGTTATGATAAATTTGTGCCATAAAATGATACCTCAATTCTGTTGATACAATCAGTATAAAACGAAAAAGAGTCTTTGTAAAATATAAAAAAACTATCAAGTTGATAGCTTTTTTTAATATTTAGGATAAAGAAATGGGAACTTCAACTTTCCGAAATCCCTGCTCAACAATGTCAATTTTTCCATTAAACAGCTCAATCAAACTTTCTATAACGCTCTCCTTATCGTCTTTGTCAATGAAAATAGTCGTTTGTACTTGATCTGTAAAAGCTGTATCCTGTTCTTGCAACTGTTTGGCTTTAAGAAAATTTGGTAACTCTTGATATTGACTGTAGGAAAGAGTAAGCCTTAGTCCAAGTTGTTCTTTTATGTGGACACTTCCGATTTCTTTGATAGCTAAGGCAACACTGCCAGCATAAGCCCGAATGAGTCCACCTGCTCCTAACTTGATGCCCCCAAAATAGCGCGTCACGACAGCACAGACGTTGGTTAGTTGGTGATTTTCTAAGACGCCTAGCATAGGCACGCCAGCAGTTCCGCTGGGTTCGCCATCATCGCTGCTTCGCTTCATTTCGCTCCGCTCTCCTAAAATAAAGGCAGAGCAGTTGTGAGTAGCTTTATAGTGTTCTTTTTTGACAGCCTGAATAAAATTTCGTGCCTCGTCCTCTGTTGTCACACGCTTGATATGACAGATAAAGCGCGATTTTTTGATTTCTTCTTGGACTTGACCGTCCTCTTTGATTGTTCTAAATTCCATATCTTCATTTTACAAAAAAACTTTTATTTTGCCAAAGTTTTTCCGAATAAATAGATATGACAGAATTACAAGATTGTTTAGGTCGCATTTTTACAAAAAATCAACTGTCACCAGAATTGCAATTGCAAGCACAAACCTTAACTGGAATGGTAGAAGAAAAAGGGAGATTAAGCTGTAATCGCTGTGGACAAGCCATTGACAAAGAAAAACACCAACTGCCAATCGGTGCTTATTATTGTAGGTCTTGCTTGATCTTAGGAAGAGTTAGGAGTGATGAAGATCTCTACTATTTTCCACAGGAAGAATTTCCCAAAGCGAATGTCTTGAAATGGCAAGGAAAGTTGACAGAATTTCAAGCCAAGGTTTCTCAAGGACTTGTAGAGGCGGTTACCAAACGCAAAGATAGCTTGGTTCACGCAGTCACGGGAGCCGGAAAGACGGAAATGATCTATCAAGTGGTGGCACAAGTCATCAATCAGGGCGGAGCAGTCTGCTTGGCTAGCCCCAGAATTGATGTCTGCTTAGAACTTTATCGCAGACTGAAAGTGGATTTTACTTGTGATATTTCACTCCTGCACGGTGAATCAGAAGCATATTCTCGCAGTCCTCTCGTGATTGCCACCACACATCAGCTTATCAAATTTTACCGAGCATTTGATCTTCTTATTGTTGATGAGGTAGATGCCTTTCCTTATGTGGACAATCCGATGCTTTATCATGCAGTTCATCAGGCAGTCAAAGTAGAGGGGACGAAGATTTTCTTAACAGCAACTTCCACAGATGAGCTGGATAAAAAAGTGGCTAAAGGAGAATTAACTCGTTTGAGTCTACCCAGACGTTTTCATGGCAATCCTTTGATTGTTCCGCAAAAAATTTGGTTGGCGGATTTTCAAAAATATCTTGGTCAAAAGAAGCTAGTTCCCAAGTTAAGGCAGTTTATTCAAAAGCAGAGAAAAACAGGATTTCCACTTCTTATTTTTGCTTCCGAGATCAGAAAAGGGCAGGAGCTGGCAGAGATTCTTCAAAGCACTTTTCCTAATGAAGAAGTTGATTTTGTAGCCTCGACGACTGAAAATCGACTAGAAATTGTAGAGAAATTTCGTCAAAAAGAAATCACGATTTTGGTAACGACGACAATTTTGGAGCGTGGGGTGACTTTTCCTTGTGTAGATGTTTTCGTGGTGGAAGCCAACCACCGTCTGTTTAGTCGCAGCGCTCTGGTACAAATTGCTGGACGCGTTGGTCGCAGTATGGAGCGACCGACAGGCGAGTTAATCTTTTTTCATGACGGTACGACTATGGCGATAGAAAAAGCGATTAAAGAAATTCAGGAGATGAATCAGGAGGCCGGTTTATGAATTCATGTGTTTTATGTGAAAATCCACTTGATGAAAAGCTGAAATTCTGTGATTTATTGACCTTGACGAAGCCAAAAGCAAGGGCTTGTGATGCCTGCTTTGAAAAATTTCAACGCATTTCAGGGCAGCATTGCCCGAAGTGTTATCGTGACGGGGCAAGTGAAGTCTGCATGGATTGCCAAGTGTGGATAGAAAAAGGAAAAGAAGTTTACCATAAAAGCTGTTTTGTGTATAATGAAGCCATGAAAGACTTCTTCAGTCAATATAAATTTCAAGGAGATTATGCCCTTTATTCTGTATTTGCTGCAGTTTTGCAAAAGGAATTGAAAGTTTACCGTGATTATGCGCTTGTTCCCATTCCGGTAAGTGCCGAAAAGTATCAGACAAGAGGGTTTAATCAAGTAACAGCTCTTCTTGAGGGCGCAAAGTTGCCATTTAAGGAAGTTTTAGAAAAGTATGATACAATTGCTCAATCCAGTAAAACAAGAGAGGAGCGATTGCAAAGCCGGCAGTGTTTTAAATTGAAAGACAACGTTCAACTTCCACCTAAAATCCTTTTGATAGATGACATTTATACAACAGGCTCAACCCTACAATTAGCCAAGGAAATTTTAGTGGAAGCAGGAGTGAAAGAAATTGTGACATTTTCATTAGCCAGATGATAAAAAATTTGCAAAAAAAAAATGAAAGCGTTATAATAAAATAAAGAAAAACAAATGCTTAGAAAGAAGGTACTTATATGATTAAATATAGTATCCGTGGTGAAAACCTAGAAGTAACAGAAGCTCTTCGTGATTACGTAGTTTCTAAACTTGAAAAAATCGAAAAATATTTCCAAGCTGATCAAGAATTGGATGCGCGTGTAAACTTGAAAGTCTATCGTGAAAAAACAGCCAAAGTTGAAGTAACTATTCCACTTGGTTCTATCACTCTTCGTGCAGAAGATGTTTCTCAAGATATGTATGGTTCGATTGACTTGGTGACAGATAAAATTGAACGTCAAATTCGTAAAAATAAAACAAAGATTGAGCGTAAAAACCGTAATAAAAAATCAACTAGCCAGTTGTTTACAGATGCTGTCGTTGAAGAAGCGGAAGCTGCACCTGCAAAAGTCGTTCGCTCCAAACAAATTGACTTAAAACCAATGGATTTAGAAGAAGCTCTTCTTCAAATGGATTTATTGGGACATGACTTCTTCATCTATACTGATGTAGAAGACAACACAACCAATGTTTTGTATCGTCGTGAAGACGGTGACGTTGGCTTGCTTGAAGTGAGATAATCAATCAATCCTCTGATTCATATCAGGGGATTTTTTATGTGGTCTGCAATCAGCCCAAGATAATTGCAAAAAACTGTATTAAAAATCATCATGTTTGAACGGCATTTCAAAAGTTAGACAGAAAAACCAATTGACTTACAGTTATCACAGAAGAAAAACTGATACATTCTTTCGAGATTTTGTTATAATATTCTTTATGAGAGTTGTTGCAGGGAAATATGGGGGGCGTCCTCTTAAAACATTGGAAGGCAAAATAACCAGACCGACGACAGACAAGGTTAAGGGAGCTATCTTTAATATAATTGGTCCTTATTTTGATGGAGGACAGGTTCTGGACTTGTATGCTGGAAGCGGCAGTTTAGCGATTGAAGCTATTTCGCGAGGCATGGTTTCGGCTGTTTTGGTTGAAAAAGACCGCAGGGCGCAAGCGATTATCAGCCAAAATATCAGTATGACTAAGGAAAAAGAACGATTTGAACTTCTGAAAATGGAGTCCAATCGAGCACTTGAATTGGTCACAGGACAGTTTGACTTGGTTTTGTTAGATCCACCCTATGCAAAAGAACAGATTGTTTCAGATATTATAAAAATGATTGAACGAGAGCTTCTGAGCGATGATGTACTGGTTGTTTGTGAGACAGACAAGTCGGTGGATTTACCAGAAGAAATCGCAGGGCTAGGTATCTGGAAGCAAAAAATATATGGAATTTCAAAGGTGACGGTTTATGTCAGATAAAATTGGATTATTTGCGGGCTCTTTTGACCCGATTACAAAGGGGCATATTGACTTGATTAAGCGAGCTAGTAAGCTCTTTGATTGCCTTTATGTTGGTATTTTTTATAATCTTGAGAAAACGAGTTTTTTTAGTATTGAAGCGAAAGAAAAAATGATAGCAGCTGCTCTAGTTCATTTGGAGAATGTAAAAATTGTTACTTCTCATGATGAATTGGCAGTGGAAGTAGCTAGAAAGCTAGGAGTGACAACTTTTGTACGGGGATTACGTAATAGTCAGGATTTGGATTATGAGGGGAATCTCAACTTTTTCAATCATGAATTAGCACCTGAGATAGAAACCATTTTTTTGATAAGCAAACCAGCTTATCAGCATCTCAGCTCATCAAGAATTCGTGAATTGATTTCCTTTGAGCAGGATATTTCAAAGTATGTGCCCGAAAGTGTCATAAAGGAGTTAAAGAAACAATATGGAAAAACCAAGAAATAAATTTAAAAAATGGCCGATAATTGCAGTAGTAGGGGTGATTTTGCTTTTCTTATCTTTTGTAGTTCCCTTGCCTTATTATATTGAGGTGCCAGGTGGTGCAGCGGATGTCCGTCAGGTATTGCGCGTGGACAACAAAGAAGATAAGGAAAAAGGTTCTTATAATTTTGTAACGGTTGGAATTCAGCATGCGACCCTCGCTCATTTGGTTTATGCTTGGCTGACACCTTTTACGGATATTTATTCGGCGAAGGATTTGACTGGTGGAACTTCTGATAAAGAATACATGCGGATCAATCAGTTTTATATGGAAACGTCGCAAAACCTAGCTAAATACCAAGGGTTGAAAAAAGCTGGCAAAGACATTACTCTGAAATATCTAGGGGTTTACGTCTTGCAAGTCACAAAGAATTCTACTTTTAAAGGTATTTTAAATATTGCAGATACCGTGACAGGTGTGAATGATAAGACTTTCAATAGTTCAAAAGAATTGATAGACTATGTCGGAGCGCAAAAGATTGGCAGCAAGGTCAAGGTGAACTATGTAGAAGACGGTCAGAAGAAGTCTGCTACAGGTAAAATTATTAAACTTGAAAATGGGAAAAACGGGATTGGCATTAGTTTGATTGACCGAACAGAAGTCACAAGCAACACACCAATTGAATTTTCAACTGCCGGTATTGGTGGACCAAGTGCGGGCTTGATGTTTAGTTTGGCAATTTATACGCAAATTGCAGATCCAACATTGAGAGACGGCAGAAATATTGCTGGGACAGGTTCGATTGACCGAGAAGGAAAAGTTGGCGACATTGGTGGGATTGACAAAAAAGTTGTTTCAGCAGCTAAAAATGGCGCAGAAATTTTCTTTGCGCCAAATAATCCAGTCACCAAGGAAGTGAAAAAATCCAATCCTAAAGCGAAAACAAACTATGAGACAGCTTTGGCAGCTGCTAAAAAAATTAAAACTAAAATGAAAATTGTACCTGTCAAGACCTTGCAAGACGCAATTGATTACCTCAAGAGCACAAAAAAGTCGTAAAAATAATTCAATAAAAGAGCAAGTTAATGATAGAAAATTGACTTTGCTCTTTTCTTCTTTCTCTATTTCAACTATCAAAAACACTTCTTTTTATGGTAAAATAAGTTTATACAAGAAATAAGGTGATAAAGGATGACTATGCGAAAAGAAATTGCACCTGAATTATACAATTACAATAAATTTCCTGGACCGGAGTTTCGGCAAATAGGAACCAAAATCTTGACTGAGACAATTGAATTTGACTTGGTAGAGACTTTCAAGGAAGGTTTTGATATAACGGCTTTTAATCAGCGCTTTTCAGAAATTTTAACAAAATTTGATTATATTGTTGGCGACTGGGGAAATGAGCAGTTGCGTTTGCGTGGATTTTATAAAGATGACAAGGCAAATGAAAGTGAAGAAAAAATCAGCCGTTTAGAAGAATATTTACTAGAATACTGCAATTATGGCTGTGCTTATTTTGTCTTGGAAAATTTACAGCCGCGTTGCGCATCGTTTGATAAAAAATCACATCACAAGAAAGAAAGTGAGAACAAGCCACGTCGTTCTAAACAAGCTCGCTCCTATAAAGAAGAACGACCCAGGCGAGAAAATCGCCAGCTCAGTAAGCGACAAAATCAAAAGCAAAGATCAAGAAAGCAAAGTTCAACGAAGCAACAACAAACAAGCAGCCAGCGCCACTTTGTCATTCGTCAAAAATAGTGTATGGAATGGGGTTTTGTAACGAAATGAAGGAGAAAAAATGAAACCATCGATTTATAGCTTGACCCGTCAGGATTTGATAGATTGGGTAGAAAGTCAAGGAGAAAAGAAATTTCGAGCCAGCCAGATTTGGGAGTGGCTTTATCGCAAACGGGTTCAGTCTTTTGCAGAAATGACAAACATTTCAAAGGGGTTATTAGCAAAATTAGAAGATGAATTTGTTGTCAATCCACTGAAGCAACGAATTGTGCAGGAATCGGCTGATGGAACAGTCAAATATCTCTTTGAATTGCCAGACGGTATGTTGATTGAAACAGTTCTCATGCGTCAGCACTATGGTCTGTCGGTCTGTGTAACTACTCAGGTTGGCTGCAATATTGGCTGTACTTTTTGTGCCAGCGGGCTGATTAAAAAGCAGCGTGACTTGAATAATGGGGAAATTATGTCTCAGATTATGCTGGTGCAAAAATATTTTGATGAGCGTGGACAAGGTGAGCGCGTCAGCCATATTGTTGTTATGGGGATTGGCGAGCCTTTTGATAACTATGACAATGTTCTCAAGTTTGTGCGAACTGTCAATGATGACAAGGGGCTGGCTATCGGAGCTCGTCACATTACGGTTTCCACTTCCGGTCTAGCACATAAAATTCGTGATTTTGCAAACGAAGGGGTGCAGGTTAATTTAGCTGTTTCTCTTCATGCACCCAATAATGAATTGCGTTCTAGCATTATGAAAATCAATCGTGCTTTTCCAATTGAGAAGTTATTTGCGGCAATTGAATATTATATTGAAACGACCAACCGCCGAGTGACCTTTGAATATATTATGTTAAATGAAGTCAATGACGGAGTAGAGCAGGCATTGGAATTGGCTGAATTGCTCAAAAACATCAAAAAGCTATCGTATGTCAATTTGATTCCTTACAATCCGGTTAGCGAACATGATCAATACAGTCGCAGTCCCAAAGAACATGTAATGGCTTTCTACGATACTCTGAAAAAGAATGGTATTAACTGTGTTGTTCGTCAGGAGCATGGGACAGATATTGATGCAGCCTGTGGTCAATTGCGCTCAAACACCATGAAGCAAGACAAGGAGAAAGCTCTTACCAAGCATGCTTAAATTGAACAATCTATTGAAAACAGATGGTGAATTAACCGTTAAGGGACGTACTTTTCTTACTTGGGGAAGCATTTTCTACATTTTATTATTATGTCTGATGTGTTTTCTCCCTCAAGTGCCAGAAAAGGGAATGGAAACACCGGGAATTCAGCAGTTTGGTCGTATTGTAGTGCTTCTCATTCCTTTTAATTCTTTTATCAATCTTGGGCAAATTACGTCCTTCTTTCAATTGGTCAAAGTTTTTGTACAAAATCTAATGAATATATTTCTGCTGAGCCCACTGATTTTTCAGCTTCTCTGGTTGTTTCCGAACTTGCGAAATACCAAACGTGTACTCTCTGTCAGCTTTGCGATAAGCCTTTTCATTGAATGTACACAGATTTTGTTAGATATTTTAATTGATGCCAATCGTGTTTTTGAAATAGATGATTTATGGACAAATACATTAGGCGGATATCTGGCTTTTCTGTTGTATAAGACTTGTGTCAGCCATTGGAAAGATAAGTTTCTGACTTCTAAGTAAAAATAAGGGTTATTGTTCGGATTTAGGATGCTTTTTCACTATTTTATTGACAGAATGGTAGAAAAACTCTATAATAATGCTCAAACATCAGAAAAGTAGTAAATTGATACTTCCAGAGAGCTTGTGCTAGGTGTAAACAAGTAGTAGATATTTATGAAATGGGCTGATGTAAATGATATGAATTTTAAACGATAAAAATTCGGTGAGCACACCTTATAGTGCAACTTGTTGATAGACAAGATAGAGATATGCGGATAAGGTCTACTTTTCCCATAATTGAGGTGGTACCGCGCTCATACGCCCTCACACAGTTTTTGTGTGGGGGCATTTTGTTGTTTAAATTCAAGAATACTAAAGATTGTGAGGAGGCATCATGGTAGAAATAAAGGATATTTTGGTCAATTTGGTGGTAGCTTTGTACTGGAACTGATTCAAGTTTTATTAGACGAGCTAGAGGGGACATTTGAAAAGTATAAGAAAGATCCAGAATTCCTAGCAGAATATCATCGTTATTTAGCAGATTATGCAGGTCGAGAGACACCGCTTTATTTTGCAGAAAGTTTGACGGACTATTTAGGATGTGCAAAAATCTATCTCAAACGAGAAGACTTGAATCATCTAGGTTCTCATAAATTAAACAATGTTTTAGGGCAAATTCTCCTAGCAAAACGAATGGGTAAGAGTAGAGTTATCGTAGAGACTGGAGCTGGTCAACATGGAGTAGCAACAGCTGCAGCGGCTGCTAAGTTTGGCATGAAATGCGATGTGTATATGGGAGCAGAAGATGTGGAACGCCAGCGATTGAATGTTTTCCGAATGGAAATGATGGGAGCAACTGTCCATGCGGTCGAAACAGGGACTAAAACATTAAAGGATGCGGTGGATGCTGCTTTTGCTGCTTGGATGACAGATTTAGATGCTTTTTATGTCCTGGGTTCGGCTGTTGGTCCTCATCCTTATCCAACGATTGTGCATGAGTTTCAAAAGGTTATTAGTCAGGAATCCCGCCGTCAAATTCTAGATAAGGAAGGTCGTCTACCAGATTATATTATTGCCTGTGTCGGCGGAGGTTCTAATGCAATTGGAGCATTTTCTGAATACGTGGCAGATAAAGAAGTCAATTTAGTTGGTGTTGAAGCAGCTGGTCATGGCTTGGATACAGACAAGCATGCGGCTACAATGACTAAAGGGTCCATTGGAGTTATTGATGGCATGAAAACGTATGCTGTATTTTCAGAAGACGGTCAGGTGGCTCCTGTTTATTCTATTTCCGCTGGATTGGACTATCCGGGAGTTGGTCCTGAACATGCCTTTTTTAAAGATTTAGGTCGAGTTGAATATGTGGCTGCGACAGATGATGAAGCAGTAGATGCACTGTTATTGTTGACGCGAAAAGAAGGGATCCTTCCTGCCATTGAAAGTTCCCACGATATTGCAGAAGCAGTTAAACGCGCGCCTCGATTGAGTAAGGACAAGATTATCATTGTCAATGTATCTGGGCGTGGTGATAAAGATGTAGCCGCTATTGCTGATTATTTAGAAAAAAGAAACATGAAAAATCAAGAGTGAAATAGACGACCATGATTGCTGGTACATTATTCCCCAAAAATTATGAAATCTGGGAAAATTATGTCTAAAAACTAAAATTTGAAAATTGTAATCATCGCTCTCTTATTTCGAGAATCCGGATACATCCATCCTAGCCTCATGATAGGATGTCATTCTAATTTTATTGAAGTAACAACTCATACATAAGTAGAACAATCACTCCAATCAAAAGACAGGGAACGAAAGCTATCCTGTCTTTTCTCTTTTTTAAGCAAAAGAGACATAAGCCCACTAAGCTGGCAATTTGAATCAGCCAAAGAATCTCTGTCAACTTGAAAACAGTTGAACAAGAAGCTAGAAAAAGAAAGTCTCCTGCGCCAATTCGTAAGTCAAAGAAAAAAGCTACTATTCCAAGGGCTAAAAAACTAATCATTAGAAGATTAAAACCTACCAAAAATAGGAGAAGAAGATGAAAGAACAACCAAATGAGGATAGGATATTCCTGTTCTCTTTGATCATAAAGAGCTAGTGTAATTCCCATTATGAGCAAGACAAGTTGGCTGATAGTTAAGTAGCTTAAGGAAGTTGCGAGAAAGAGTAAACTACCTACCAACTCTAATATCAAGTAGCGAATGGGAATTTTTGACTGACAAAACCGACAGCGCAGTCGATTGATAAGCTGTGAAAGGACAGGGACTAAATCACGAGGTGCTAATTTCTGCCCACAAGCATTACAATGACTGGAAGGAACGATAATGGACTGTTCAGGAAAGCGATCAACAACCAGCCCTAAAAAAGAAGCCACAATGCTTCCAACCAAGAAAAAATAAAAATGAATCATACTTTTTTATTCGCAAATAATTCTAAAAAATTGCAACTTTTCTAATAAAAGAAATTTCTGAGTTCAATCATTTGACTTTCTTATTTAGAAACATTATAATTAAATCATAATCAAAAAGATTATAATCATTCTAAATAAAAGCGAGGTAGGATAATGGTTAATCTAAAAAATGAAGCAGCAAAAGATGTTGCAACTTTCTCAAGTGTTGAGTCTTTCAGTAAGTCTCTTCCCAAAACAAAAGCAGTTTTAAACCAAGTGGTAGCGGATTTATACACCGCTCACATTGCTCTTCACCAAGTACATTGGTACATGCGTGGAGCTGGTTTTATGGTTTGGCATCCTAAGATGGATGAGTACATGGAAACCTTGGATACGACTTTGGATGAAGTAAGTGAACGTTTGATTACTTTAGGTGGAACGCCGTATTCAACTTTGAGTGAATTTATCCAACACAGCAATATTGAAGAAAAAGAAGGAAAATTCAGTAAGAATGTTGCAGAAAGTTTGGAACGTGTCATCGAAATCTTCCGTTACTTGGTAGGCCTCTACCAAGAAGCTCTGGATGTAACAGATGAAGAAGGGGATGATGTGACCAACGATATTTTTGTCGGTGCAAAAGCAGAACTTGAAAAGAATATCTGGATGTTAACAGCAGAAATCGGTCAAACTCCGGGTTTGTAAGTAAATTTTTGAGAGTAGAAAATAAATTTTTAAAATCTTTTAGAATTTAAGATAAGTTTAAGGAGGTGGCGTTATACTAACATCATCAGATGAAGACCTCCTAACTTTATTTGATAAAAATCCTAAACTTTTCTTTTTCATAATAATCTCCCTATAAGAGTCGCCCAATCAGCGGCTTTTTTGTTGTTTTTGAGCACTTGAAGAATGTTTTACTTACAAAATGAGTTCTTTTCAACCTTGAAATACTCCTAAAATTCTGGTAAAATAAGCCTCATGAAAACACTTTATGATGTGCAGCAATACCTCAAAAGTTTTGGCATTATTATCTATATGGGTAAGCGCTTGTATGATATTGAAATGATGAAAATTGAGTTAGAGAGGATTTATGATGCGGGCTTGATAGAAAGAATGGACTATCTAGAAGCTGAGCGGGTCTTGCGAAAGGAACATCAGTTGGAGTTACAATATTTGAAGAAGAATGAGGAGAAAACATGTTAAACTGGATTTTATTGGCAATTATTGTTGGAACGTTAGGCTGGATGGGCTTTAACTATATTCGTGTTCGTCGTGCGGCTAAGGTAGTAGACAATGCAGAATTTGGTGATATGATTCGTCAAGGTCAGTTAATTGATTTACGAGATCCAGCCGATTTTCGTCGTAAACATATTTTAGGGGCACGAAATATTCCGTCACAGCAATTAAAAACAAGCTTAGGAGCGATTCGTAAGGACAAGACTGTTTTACTATATGAAAATAGTCGTGGACAACGTGTGATGAATGCAGCTATTCTATTAAAAAAACAAGGTTATCAAAATATTTACATCCTCTCTACAGGACTAGATGGATGGAAAGGAAAAATCAAAAGTGAGTAATCCAAGCGGGTTGCTCACTTTTAATAGCTTTTTTCTAGATAGTGCCTCACTATTTCGAGTTCTGCTTGGTTCAATACTCGGTATTCTCCTGTGGCTAAGTTTGGGTTTAATTCAAAATCTCCGAAATGCGTTCGTTTAAGAGAAGTAACTTTGACACCAACAGTTAAAAACATCTTTTTGATTTGGTGAAATTTTCCTTCAGAAATAGTGACAGTTGCACTGCTTTTGTTTGAGCTAGAAGAATGAATTGTAAGAGTAGCTGGTTTACAACTTGTTCCGTCAAGAAAAACGATGCCCTTTTGAAAGGATTGCACTGCTTGGTCGTCTAGGGGACCATTAACTTCAACCTCATATGTTTTTGTGACGTGATATTGAGGATGAAGCAATTGAAAACCGAGCGGACCGTTGTCAGTGATTAACAGCAGTCCAGAAGTATCTCGATCTAGTCGCCCGACAGAATATAACTTATCATTGAAATCTTCTGGTTTGATGAGATCTAGAACCGTTTGGGATTTGGCATCGGAGTTAGCTGTCACGACACCAAGGGGTTTATTCATCATAAAATACTGATGAGGCTTGCCCAGAACAGGTTGTTCTTCTAGCGTAATCGTCTGCAGACCTGTATCAACATTTTGACTGAGTTTTCGAGCAGGACAGTCATCTACCAAGATTTTCTTTTTTAGGAGAGCTTGCTTCATTTTTTTACGACTAATGTGAGCTTGAGCTAGTAGAACATCTAAACGCATACAGTTTCCTTTGTTTTTTTCTTATCATATCATAATTTTGCAATAAAGAATGTAAATAAATTTGTCGGGCATTGATTTTCTAATGAAAACATTTACACCCGGTTTAACCGTGTTTTTTACTGTAATCTGTGGTATAATTGTTCAGTTAGAAATAAAACTTAAGATTTAGAGGATAAAATGACAAAATTAAGAGAAGATATTCGCAATATCGCTATTATCGCTCACGTTGACCACGGGAAAACAACGCTGGTGGACGAATTATTGAAGCAATCACATACATTGGACGAACGCAAAGAGTTGCAAGAACGCGCAATGGACTCTAACGATCTTGAAAAAGAACGCGGAATTACCATTCTTGCTAAGAATACAGCTGTTGCTTACAACGGTGTTCGTATCAATATCATGGACACTCCAGGACACGCGGACTTCGGTGGAGAAGTTGAGCGGATTATGAAAATGGTGGACGGGGTTGTTTTGGTTGTTGATGCTTATGAAGGAACCATGCCACAAACTCGTTTTGTATTAAAAAAAGCTCTTGAGCAAGATTTAGTGCCGATTGTTGTGGTCAATAAAATTGACAAACCATCTGCACGCCCTGCAGAAGTGGTGGATGAAGTCTTGGAACTTTTCATTGAGCTGGGTGCAGATGATGACCAATTGGATTTCCCTGTCGTGTATGCTTCTGCTATCAACGGAACGTCTTCTATGTCAGACGATCCTGCTGACCAAGAGCACACTATGGCACCGCTTTTTGATACTATTATTGATCATATTCCAGCACCAGTGGATAATTCAGACGAGCCACTTCAATTCCAAGTTTCTCTTTTGGACTACAATGACTTTGTAGGTCGTATTGGGATTGGCCGTGTTTTCCGCGGGACTGTAAAAGTTGGAGACCAAGTGACACTTTCTAAACTAGACGGCACAACGAAAAACTTCCGTGTCACCAAGCTATTTGGTTTCTTTGGACTAGAACGTCGTGAAATCGACGAAGCCAAAGCAGGTGATTTGATTGCCGTGTCTGGTATGGAAGATATCTTTGTTGGAGAAACGATTACTCCGACAGATGCAGTAGAACCATTGCCGATTCTTCACATTGACGAACCAACGCTGCAAATGACTTTCTTGGTGAACAATTCACCATTTGCTGGTCGTGAAGGGAAATGGGTAACATCTCGTAAGGTTGAGGAACGCCTGCAAGCGGAATTGCAAACGGACGTCTCACTTCGTGTGGATCCGACTGATTCACCAGATAAATGGATTGTGTCAGGTCGTGGAGAATTGCACTTATCAATCTTAATTGAAACCATGCGCCGTGAAGGCTATGAGTTACAAGTATCGCGCCCAGAAGTTATCGTCAAAGAAATTGACGGTGTGCAATGTGAGCCATTTGAACGTGTGCAAATTGACACCCCAGAAGAATACCAAGGTTCGGTTATCCAAAGTCTTTCTGAGCGCAAGGGTGAAATGTTAGACATGGTGGCTACCGGAAACGGACAAACACGTTTGATTTTCCTTGTGCCTGCGCGTGGCTTGATTGGATACTCAACTGAATTCCTTTCTATGACGCGTGGTTACGGGATTATGAACCATACCTTTGACCAATATCTACCATTGATTCCAGGTGAGATTGGCGGACGCCGTCGCGGAGCTCTTGTTTCGATTGATACAGGAAAAGCAACGACTTATTCAATCATGTCTATTGAGGAACGTGGAACCATTTTTGTTAATCCAGGTACAGAAGTTTACGAAGGAATGATTATTGGTGAAAATTCACGTGAAAACGACTTGACGGTCAATATTACAAAAGCCAAACAAATGACTAATGTACGTTCTGCAACGAAAGATCAAACGGCGGTTATAAAAACACCTCGTATTTTGACATTGGAAGAATCACTCGAATTTTTGAATGATGACGAATACATGGAAGTGACACCAGAATCGATCCGTTTGCGGAAACAAATTCTTGATAAAAATCAACGTGCCAAAGCTGCTAAAAAGAAAAAATCAGCTGAATAATGAAAGGACGATTTGCTTCGTTGCTAATATATTAAAGAAGTAAATAGGCTAGAAAGGAGCAGAAATGTTTTATTTAATCTTTGGAATTCTCATTCTATTATTTTACATTTTTGCTACTCCGCAAAGCATTAAAGGGACTTTAAATGTAGTAGTTTTAGTGATTGCTCTAGTCGCTTTTATCATTTTATTAGGATTGGCAGTATTTCAGATTTTTCAATTACCGTCTGAATTTTTCGTAGGAATTGCAATGATTGGCGTAGCTTATTTTTCTCTACGTGATATTTCAAAATTGTCACAAAAAGATAGAAAAGTATCGTTTCGCTCAAAACTTCGTAACAGACAAGAATAAAAAGCCGTAAAGGCTTTTTTATTTTCTGAAAAAAAGGTAAAATAGATACAGAAGAATTAAAAAGAGGCATGTTATGAAGCACATTACAAATTTTGCAAATAAGAAAGTTTTAGTTTTAGGCTTGGCCAAGTCTGGTGAATCCGCTGCTCGTTTACTAGATAAGTTGGGAGCGATTGTCACAGTGAATGACGGAAAGCCATTTGAGGAAAATCCTGCTGCACAGTCTCTTCTTGAAGAAGGCATCAAAGTAGTAACAGGTGGTCATCCTTTGGAACTCTTGGATGAAGAATTTGAACTAATGGTCAAAAATCCTGGTATTCGTTACGACAACCCTATGGTCAAGAAAGCATTGGAAAAGGAAATCCCAGTCATCACTGAAGTTGAGTTGGCTTATTTGATTTCAGATGCTCCAATTATTGGGATTACGGGCTCTAATGGAAAAACAACAACGACAACAATGATTGCGGAAGTCTTGACTGCAGGTGGTCAAAGTGGTCTACTTTCTGGAAATATTGGTTTTCCAGCCAGTCAAGTTGCAACAACTGCAACCAAAAATGATACTCTAGTCATGGAGTTGTCTTCTTTCCAACTCATGGGTATTGAAACCTTTCACCCAGAGATTGTAGTGATTACCAACTTGATGCCAACTCATATTGATTATCATGGCTCTTTTGAAAATTATGTGGCGGCTAAATGGAACATTCAAAAAAATATGAGCAAATCTGACTTCCTCGTATTGAATTTCAACCAAACATTAGCGAAAGAGCTGGCTGCAAAGACGCAAGCAACCGTTGTACCATTTTCAACGACAGAAAAGGTAGACGGCGCTTACTTAGAGGGAAACATGTTGACCTTCCGTGGAGAGCCTGTTATGGCAGCAGATGAGCTTGGCGTTCCGGGCAGTCATAATGTTGAAAATGCCCTCGCAACTATTGCAGTTGCGAAACTGCGTGGCATTGAAAATCAAGTCATCAAAGAAACTTTGGCAGGTTTTGGCGGTGTTAAACATCGTCTCCAATATGTCGGTGAAATCAACCATGTTAAATTTTATAACGATAGCAAATCCACAAATATTCTTGCAACGCAAAAGGCTTTATCTGGTTTTGACAATAGTAAGGTCATCTTGATTGCTGGTGGGCTGGACCGTGGCAATGAATTTGACGAATTGGTGCCAGATATTCAAGGATTGAAGAAAATGGTTATTCTTGGAGAATCTGCAGCACGTGTCAAGAGAGCAGCGGATAAAGCAGGTGTTAGCTATATGGATGCTGCTGATGTGAAAGATGCGACGCAAAAAGCTTTTGCTGAAGCACAAGCAGGTGACATTGTTCTTCTCAGTCCTGCAAATGCTAGCTGGGATATGTATCCAAATTTTGAAGTTCGTGGCGATGAATTTATTGCAACATTTGAAGAATTAAAGGGTTAAGATGAAAAAGATTATATTTACAGGTGGAGGGACGGTTGGTCATGTGACTCTAAACCTTTTGCTCATTCCAAAATTCCTAGAAGCAGGATGGCAAGTCCACTATATTGGTGATAAGCATGGGATTGAATACCAAGAAATCCAGAAGTCGGGGTTGGACATCGCTTTTCATTCTATAGCGACGGGGAAATTACGACGTTACTTTTCTTGGCAAAATATGTTAGATGTATTCAAAGTGGCTTGGGGCATTTTGCAATCTTTAGGAATTATGCTAAAGGTTCGTCCGCAAGCTCTCTTTTCTAAAGGTGGTTTTGTATCAGTTCCTCCTGTCATTGCAGCTCGCTTAGCTGGGATTCCAGTTTATGTACATGAATCAGACCTCTCTATTGGTCTAGCAAATAAAATTGCTTACAAATGTGCGATAAAAATGTATTCTACTTTTGAACAAGCCCATGCGTTGACAAAAATTGAGCATGTGGGAGCTGTGACAAAAGTAGGAGAAAAAACAACTGCTCCAAATGAGCAGATTCAAGCGATTCGGCAGCGTTTTGATGAAAACTTTCCGACACTTCTGTTTGTTGGTGGATCAGCGGGAGCAAAGGTTTTTAATGATTTTGTAACGGCAAATAAAGCAGAGCTAACTCAGCATTACAATATTATCAATTTATCAGGCGATGCTCATTTAGATGAATTATCAAATCATCTGTACCGAATTGCCTATGTGACTGATCTCTATCAACCGTTGATGGATTTGGCGGATGTCGTTGTTACACGTGGCGGATCTAATACTATTTTTGAATTGTTGGCTATGGCAAAACTCCATGTAATTGTTCCTTTGGGACGCGAAGCAAGTCGCGGTGATCAGATTGAAAATGCAGATTATTTTGTAAAAAAAGGTTATGCTAAAAAATTAGACGAGTCTCAATTGAATTTGGAAAATCTTCAAAAAATGATAACAGAGTTGCTTGAACAGAAAGAATTTTATGAAGAAAACATGAAACAGTCCCACGAAATAAAATCGTTAGATGAATTTTATAACCTTTTAAAAAATGACATGAACAAAGGAAGAAAATGACAAAAAAGAAGCAAGAGGATCAGAAAGAGCAAGAAATAGAAAAACTTTCTGAGTGGCAAAAAAGAAACAAGGAATACCTTAAAAAAAAGGCTCAAGAAGAAGCTGAAAAAGTGAAAGAACTAGCAGAGCAAAAAAAGCAGCATTTGCCAAATTCTGAAAAAAAGAAAGTCGAAAAGAATGATGAAAGTGCAGAAGAAGTGACAGCGGATACTCAAGAGAACGAGTCAGAGGAGGCAGAAAAGCCTACCGAGACAGAAACTTCTGAGGAAGAACAAGATGAACCTCTTGATAAAGCAGCCTTGCGAAAAAAGAAGAAAGCAGAACGCAAACAAGCTAAGCGGGAAGCAAAAGAGACAAGAGAACAAATCGCTCCTCGCCATGTTTACCGTGCTTTACCAGTATTGATTCTAAGTTCTATTTTGTTAATTTTAGCTGTTTATTTTATAAGTCCCTATTCAAAATTAAAGAATATAGAGGTAACGGGTAATAAACAGCTTTCAAAAACAGAGGTGCTGGATGCTTCTAGTATTCAAAAAGAGGATTACACCTTGACGACATATTTAAGTCAAAAGGCACATGCTAGAAATATTAAATTGTCAAGTCTATGGGTGAAAAAAGCAGAGATAAGTTACCAATTTCCAATTACATTTAAAGTAAAAGTAACAGAATACACGGTTGTTGCTTATGATTATTCTGGGGAGCAGTATTTCCTAGTATTATCTAGTGGAGAAGAAATTGCTACTCCGGTTAAAAAATCCCAGTTGCCAAAAAGTTATATAACACTTGATTTTTCAGATAAAGCAATGCTTAAGAAATTTGTGCAACAATTATCAGGTATTTCTAATACAATCAAATCAGAAATTCAAACGGTTCAGCATACACCAAGTAAAGCGACTGAGGATTTGCTGACAATCACTATGACAGATGGAAATAAAATCTTAGTTCCTTTGTCAGAAGTAGCTAAAAAACTACCTTATTATGAAAAAATTAAACCACAATTGACGGAAACAAGTGTTGTGGATATGGAAGCAGGAATATTTAGTTATAGAAATAGCTAAAATAATGCAGAAAATCTACCCAATTTTTATTTTTTTATGTTATAATATGCTTTGAATAACTATAGCTTTTTGATAGTTAAATTGATAAGTGAGAAACTTGGTAGATAGAGAGGAATGGTCTAATGGCTAGAGATGGCTTTTTTACAGGATTAGATATAGGAACCAGCTCCATTAAGGTCTTGGTAGCAGAACATGTAAACAATGAATTAAACGTAATCGGAGTTAGTAATGCAAAAAGTGCTGGCGTAAAAGATGGTATTATTGTAGATATCGAAGCGGCAGCAAGTGCTATAAAATCAGCAATTTCACAAGCAGAAGAAAAAGCAGGAATTTCCATTAAGTTGGTGAACGTTGGTTTGCCTGCTAACCTGTTGCAGATTGAAGCAACACAAGGTATGATTCCTGTGACAAGTGAAACGAAAGAAATTACAGATGCAGATGTTGAAAATGTTGTACGATCTGCTTTGACAAAAAGTATGACTCCAGACCGGGAAGTTATTACCTTTATTCCAGAGGAATTCATCGTAGATGGTTTTCAAGGAATTCGTGATCCTCGCGGAATGATGGGAATTCGTTTAGAAATGCGTGGTCTTCTATATACAGGTCCACGTACTATTCTTCATAATTTGAGAAAAACGGTTGAGCGTGCAGGAGTTCAAGTTGAAAACATTATCATTTCTCCGCTCGCTATGACAAAATCCGTTCTGAATGAAGGAGAGCGTGAGTTTGGTGCAACTGTCATTGATATGGGGGGCGGCCAAACAACTGCAGCTTCTGTTCGCAATCAAGAATTACAATTTACCAATATCTATCAAGAAGGTGGCGAATATGTTACAAAAGACATCTCTAAGGTTTTAAAAACATCTAAGAAGTTGGCAGAGAGCTTGAAGTTTAACTATGGAGAAGCATACGTACCTGCCGCTAGCAATGAGTCTTTCCAAGTGGAAGTAATTGGTGAAGTGGAACCAGTTGAAGTGACAGAGCGTTATTTAGCAGAAATTATTTCAGCGCGTGTTAAACATATCTTTGAACAAATCAAGCAAGATTTAGAGAGAAGACATTTATTAGAGCTTCCAGGTGGTATTGTTATTATTGGAGGCGGTGCGATTTTGCCGGGCGTGGTTGAATTGGCACAAGAAGTTTTCGGTGTTCCCGTTAAATTATATGTTCCAAATCAAATCGGTATTCGTAATCCAGCGTTTGCCCATGTTATTAGTTTATCAGAGTATGCAGGAAACTTATCTGAAGTGGATGTTCTAGCACAAGCTGCTGTTCATGGTGATGAACTTTTACGGCATCAGCCAGTTGAATTCTCTCGTTCAACACAGCAAAGTCAGTCGTTCAATCCGTTGCAACGCTTTACTCAACCACAACAGCCAACTGCGTCTTTGGTTGATGAAGCAGTAGAAGAAGTTGAACGTCCAGAACCACTTCCAACACAATCTCAACAGCCAAAAGAAAAATTGACAGATCGTGTTCGAAATCTACTTGGCAATATGTTTGATTAAAGGAGAAGGTAATACATTATGACATTTTCATTTGATGCAGCTGCGGCACAGGGAGCAGTAATTAAAGTTATTGGTATCGGTGGTGGTGGTGGTAATGCCATTAACCGCATGATTGATGAAAGAGTATCAGGCGTTGAATTTATCGCTGCCAATACAGATGTGCAAGCTCTGAGTGGCTCAAAAGCAGAAACAGTTATTCAGCTTGGACCAAAGTTGACTCGCGGTCTAGGTGCTGGAGGACAGCCTGAAATCGGTCGTAAAGCGGCTGAAGAAAGCGAAGAAGTGTTGACGGAAGCTCTTACGGGAGCTGATATGGTGTTCATTACTGCTGGTATGGGCGGTGGCTCTGGTACAGGTGCTGCACCAGTTATTGCTCGTATTGCAAAAGGTCTTGGTGCCTTAACTGTTGCAGTTGTTACTCGTCCGTTTGGCTTTGAAGGAAGTAAGCGTGGTAACTTTGCTATTGAAGGAATCAATGAACTTCGTGAGCATGTAGACACACTTCTTATCATTTCAAACAATAATTTACTTGAAATTGTTGATAAGAAAACTCCTCTTCTTGAAGCATTGAGCGAAGCAGACAATGTCCTTCGTCAAGGTGTACAAGGAATTACGGACTTGATTACAAGCCCAGGACTTATTAACCTTGACTTTGCCGATGTAAAAACCGTTATGGCAAATAAAGGTGATGCTCTTATGGGAATCGGTATTGGTAGTGGCGAAGAACGTGTTATTGAAGCTGCACGTAAGGCTATCTATTCACCGCTTCTTGAAACAACGATTGATGGAGCTGAAGATGTCATTATCAACGTTACAGGTGGTCTTGATATGACCTTGATTGAAGCAGAAGAAGCATCAGAAATCGTCAATCAAGCAGCAGGTCATGGTGTTAATATTTGGTTGGGTACTTCTATTGACGATAGCATGAAAGATGAAATTCGTGTGACAGTTGTTGCAACGGGTGTTCGTCAAGAAAAAATTGATCGAGTAAGTGGTGTTCGTCCAGTTGCTCAACAAAATTCTTATGCAGCTGGAACTCGTGAAAATCGTAATTCTAGAGGAAGCCAAGGTTATGACCGTAACTTTGATTTGACTGAACATCTTGAAGTTCCAAAGCCAAGTCGTCAACGGACAGAAGCGCCACAGGCTTCAGCATTTGGTGATTGGGATTTGCGTCGTGAAAATATTGTTCGCTCAACAGATGCGAGTGCTGCACCAGCTATAGAGCGTTATGAAGACACTAGTTCTGATGACGATGAATTAGAAACACCACCTTTCTTTAAAAACCGTTAAAATGGATTTAGAAAAGAATACATATCAAGTTTTGGAAAATGTAGCGCAAGCTACTCAAAAAGCCAATCGCTCAAAAAATTCAGTAGAAGTAATAGCTGTCACCAAATATGTTGACAGCTCTACTGCTAAAGAGCTGGTTAAAGCAGGAATTCATCATATCGGTGAAAATCGAGTTGATAAATTTCTAGAGAAATATCAGGCTCTGAAAGATGAACGTGTAACTTGGCACTTAATTGGTACACTTCAAAGGCGGAAAGTGAAAGATGTCATCAATTATGTTGACTATTTCCATGCCTTAGATTCAGTAAAATTAGCTCAAGAAATCAACAAAAGAGCTGAACATATCATTAAATGCTTTTTACAAGTAAATATTTCCAAAGAAGCTAGTAAACATGGTTTTGCTATAGAGGAAATAGATACGATTTTACCTGAGCTAGAAAAACTTGAAAACATTCAGATTGTAGGTTTGATGACAATGGCACCGATTGAAGCAGATGAAGCGGAATTAAATGCCATTTTCCAACAAGCCTATAAATTACAGCAAAGATTACAACGTAAACAGTTACCTAATATGCCTTTTACTGATTTAAGTATGGGAATGAGCCGTGATTATGCAATAGCTATTGCAAATGGTTCGACTTTTGTCAGAATTGGTATTGCATTTTTTAAATAGGAAAGTATTATGTCTCTTAAAGATAGATTTGATAAATTCATTGATTACTTTACAGAAGATGGTGAAGACGCAAGCGTTCAAACGCCAGAGTTGCCACCACGTGTGAGTAATCAATCTACACCTACCAAAGAAAGACTAGTACATACAGCGAGTAGCTCTTCACAATCTTCTACAAAGTCGGGAGCAAATGAGAACATTACTCGTCTGCATGCACGTCAGCAAGAATTGGCACAACATCGGACAATTTCAGATGACAAAGTGACAATCAATGTTCGTTATCCAAGAAAATATGAAGAAACAACTGAAATTGTTGATTTGTTAATTGTTAATGAAAGCATTTTGATTGATTTTCAATATATGACAGAAGTGCAAGCTCGTCGTTGTTTGGATTATTTGGATGGTGCTCGTTATGTGCTTGCAGGAAATATAAAAAAAGTTGCAAGTACAATGTACCTTTTAACACCAATCAATGTTGTTGTAAATGTTGAGGATTTGAAATTACCTGAGGATTTACAAAGTGGCGAATTTGATTTTGATATGAAACGTAGATAAAAACATGGTTTGGATTGTAAATATACTTTATAATTTAGTGAGATTATATTCATTTATTTTAGTGGTGTATGCTCTTTTATCATGGTTTCCAGGTGCCTATCAAACGTCGTTTGGTCAGTTGATTCTGCGGATAGTAGAGCCTGTTTTAAAACCATTTCAACGTTTCAACCTACAATTTGCTGGGATTGATTGGACGGTTCTTGTCGTTATCTTTCTTCTGAATTTTGTTTCTGGCATCATTTTGAATGCCCTTTTGCTTTTAGCTTAAATTCATGAAGAATACCAAATATTTATACCAACATTTTGCTGAAGAAGATCGTGAATTTGTTGATAAAAGTTTAGAACAGATGCAGCGAGTTGAAGATTCTTATTCTTTTGAAGTGACTTCATTTGTAAATCCACATCAAGTTGAAGTTTTGCGAAATCTTGGGAATCGCTTACAATTGCAAATATTTTCAAGTTCGGATTATTATACGAGTGAATTTGCTAAAGTCATTATTGCTCCTCTCTACTATGAGTTGCAATTAAATGATTTTGAAATGGATCTGTTAGAAATCAGCTATGCGAATAAATTTCACCATTTCACCCATTCGCAAATAATGGGAACGTTATTGAATCAATTAGGGATTGAACGTAAAGTTTTTGGTGATATTCTTGTAGCTTCAGGTAGAGCACAAATTATGGTAGATAAGAAATTTACTCAATTTTTCATCGATCATATCTCAAGGATAGCAAAGATACCTGTAAAATTAAAGCAAGTAGATTTTTCACAACAAATTATCGCTCAAACTGATTCAAAACTAAGAGATGTGCTTGTCTCTAGTATGCGTTTGGATAAAGTGGTAGCTGCCTCATTTCATTTGTCACGAAGCATTGCCACTCGGCTGATAGCAACAAAGCAAGTTAAGGTAAACTATTCTACGCTGGATAATCCCAGTCATCATTTGTTATTAAATGACTTGATTAGTGTACGAGGATATGGGAGAGTAAAAGTTTTAAGAGAAAATGGCTTTTCAAAAAATGGAAAGTACAAATTAACTGTTGAATTATTGTCTAGTAAGTAAGGAGAAAATATGGCTATTACATCATTAGAAATTAAAGATAAAGCTTTTGCTCATAAATTTAGAGGATATGATGTTGACGAAGTAGATGAATTTCTTGATATCATTGTCCAAGATTACGAAGATTTAGTGCGTGTCAATCATGAACAAGAGTCAAAAATTAAAAATCTGGAAGAACGTTTGACCTATTTTGACGAGATGAAGGATTCCCTTAGCCAGTCTGTATTGATTGCACAAGATACAGCAGAACGTGTAAAACAAGCGGCAAATGACCGTTCTGAAAACATTGTTCATAAGGCTGAGCAAGAAGCCCAACATTTGTTGGATGAGGCAAAATACAAGGCTAATGAAATTCTTCGTCAAGCGACTGATAATGCTAAGAAAGTGGCTGTTGAAACAGAAGAGTTGAAAAATAAAACGCGTGTTTTCCACCAACGTTTAAAATCAACCATTGAAAGTCAATTAAGCATTGTGAATTCTTCAGAATGGGAAGATATTCTTCGCCCAACAGCTACTTACTTGCAGACTAGTGATGAAGCCTTTAAAGAAGTTGTTCAGTCTGCTTTGGGTGAAGTCGTAACGACTCCAGAAGAAGATGAAGTGGATGTGACGCGTCAGTTCTCTCCAGAGGAAATGGAAGAATTACAAAGACGCATTGAAGAAGCAAATCGTGAATTAGCCGAAACACAAGCGTTTGAAACATTAGATGAGTCTGTCTTAGGATTAAATCTGACAAATGCTGAGACTTCAACAGATAACTCAGAAGCTACTTCAATAGAATCTGTAGATATTTTATAAGAGAATGTAAAAACAAGATGCTAACAAAATATTCGCAGCGAGCAGGTGACGGTGAGAGACCTGTAATTCCTTTTGTTAGGATTATCATTTTGCAAACTTAAATCTGAAAACAGTAAGATTTAACGCTTAACTCACGTTACGAGTAAGAGGGATAGGAATCTTATTCTTGTCTAAATGAAGGTGGTACCACGAATTTTCGTCCTTTGGATGAATTTGTGGTTTTTTTATTTTAATTTGTTACTAATATGAAAAAGGAGAACTTATGAAATTAAAAGAAACTCTTAATCTTGGAAAAACAGCTTTTCCAATGCGTGCTGGTTTGCCGAATAAAGAACCTCTTTGGCAAAAAGAATGGGAAGATGCAAAATTGTATCAACGCCGTCAAGAATTGAATGAAGGAAAACCGCACTTCACACTTCACGATGGGCCTCCGTATGCTAATGGAAATATTCACGTTGGTCATGCCATGAATAAGATTTCAAAAGATATTATTGTGCGTTCAAAATCGATGTCTGGCTACTATGCACCTTACATTCCAGGTTGGGATACTCATGGCCTTCCAATTGAGCAAGTCCTAGCGAAGCAAGGTGTGAAACGCAAAGAAATAGATTTGGCAGAGTATTTAAAACTTTGTCGCGATTATGCACTGAGTCAAGTAGACAAGCAACGGGAAGATTTCAAACGCTTAGGTGTTTCTGGTGATTGGGAGCATCCGTATGTGACGTTGACTCCGGATTATGAAGCTGCTCAAATTCGCGTATTTGGAGAAATGGCGAAAAAAGGCTATATCTACCGCGGTGCGAAGCCGGTTTATTGGTCATGGTCATCTGAATCAGCTCTTGCAGAGGCAGAAATTGAGTATCATGATTTGGTTTCAACCTCTCTTTACTATGCAAATAAGGTAAAAGACGGCAAAAATGTGCTAGATACAGATACTTATATTGTAGTTTGGACGACAACACCATTTACTATTACGGCTTCTCGCGGTTTGACAGTAGGTGCTGACTTTGATTATGTTGTGGTAAAACCAGCTGGGGAAAGCCGTAAATTTGTTGTTGCTGCTGACTTGCTCAATAGCTTGTCTGAAAAATTTGGCTGGGAAGATGTGGAGGTCTTAGCAACTCATCGCGGTGCTGAACTGAACCATATCGTGACAGAGCACCCGTGGGATGAGGAAGTAGATGAATTGGTGATTCTTGGTGACCACGTTACACTAGATTCAGGTACAGGGATTGTCCATACAGCTCCTGGTTTTGGTGAGGACGACTACAATGTTGGAGTTGCAAATGGCTTAGAAGTAGCCGTTACAGTCAATGAACGTGGTATCATGATGGAAAATGCTGGCCCAGATTTTGCAGGGCAATTTTATGACAAGGTAGTTCCTACAGTAATTGAAAAGTTAGGTCAACTTCTCCTTGCGCAAGAAGAAATTTCTCACTCCTACCCATTTGACTGGCGGACGAAAAAGCCAATTATTTGGCGTGCGGTACCGCAATGGTTTGCTTCAGTTTCAAAATTCCGTCAGGAAATTCTTGATGAGATTGAAAAAGTGAAGTTCCACTCTGAATGGGGTAAAGTTCGTCTTTACAATATGATCCGTGACCGTGGAGATTGGGTCATTTCGCGTCAGCGGGCTTGGGGAGTGCCACTTCCAATCTTCTATGCGGAGGACGGCACACCGATTATGACAGAGCAAACAATTGAGCATGTGGCTGAGCTCTTTGCGGAACATGGCTCTATCATTTGGTGGCAACGAGAAGCGAAAGATTTGCTTCCAGAAGGATTTACTCATCCAGGATCACCAAATGGTACATTCACTAAAGAAACGGACATCATGGACGTGTGGTTTGATTCTGGTTCTTCTTGGAATGGTGTGGTGGTCAATCGTCCTGAATTGACTTATCCTGCTGACCTTTATCTTGAAGGGTCAGACCAGTATCGTGGTTGGTTCAACTCATCGCTTATCACATCGGTTGCCAACCATGGTGTAGCTCCTTATAAACAAATTCTTTCACAAGGGTTTGCTTTGGACGGTAAAGGCGAGAAAATGTCGAAGTCTCTCGGCAACACGATTGCTCCAAGTGATGTTGAAAAACAATTTGGTGCGGAAATCTTGCGGCTTTGGGTGACGAGTGTGGATTCTAGCAACGATGTGCGTATCTCTATGGATATTCTTGGTCAAGTGTCTGAAACCTACCGAAAAATCCGTAACACCTTGCGCTTCTTGATTGCGAATACCTCTGATTTTAATCCAAAAGAAGACGCTGTTGCTTATGATGACCTTCGCTCTGTTGATAAGTATATGACCGTTCGATTTAATCAACTTGTCAAGACGATTCGTGAGGCTTATGCCGACTTTGAATTTTTAGATATTTACAAAGCGATTGTAAACTTCGTGACAGTTGATTTATCAGCTTTTTATCTTGATTTTGCAAAAGATGTTGTCTATATTGAAGCAGCTAAATCATTGGAACGCCGTCAAATGCAGACCGTCTTTTATGATATTTTAGTAAAAATTACAAAATTGTTGACCCCAATTCTTCCACATACAGCAGAAGAAATCTGGTCTTACTTAGAACATGAGCCAGAAGAATTTGTTCAATTAGCGGAATTGCCAGATGCGTTGACTTTCCCTAATGAGGAAGAACTGTTAGATACTTGGACAGCCTTTATGAACTTCCGTAGTCAAGCGCAAAAAGCTTTGGAAGAAGCACGTAACAAAAAAGTGATTGGAAAATCCTTGGAAGCTCACTTGACTGTTTATCCAAATGAAGTCGTGAGAATGCTACTTGAAGCGGTTAATAGCGACGTTGCGCAACTTCTCATTGTCTCTAAATTAACAATCGCAGACGGGGAAGCTCCTGAAAGTGCTATTGCTTTCGAGGATGTAGCTTTTACAGTTGAGCATGCAGAAGGACAAGTTTGTGAACGTTGCCGTCGGGTAGATGAAACAGTCAAAGAACGTAGCTATCATGCAATTGTTTGTGACCACTGTGCAGAAATCGTTGAAGAACATTTTGCGCAAGCAGTTACAGAAGGATTTGAAACAAAATAATCAAAAGGGAGTGGGACAAAAATCGGTAATTTCAGAGAAATTTGATTCTGTCGTCCCACCCACTCAACCACTGCGGCTTGCAAGAAACTCATAAAAATCTGACGAGGTTAAGGACTTTCAGCCTCGTCATTTTTTAATTCCAAAGTTGCAAATGCAACTAATGTATGTTATGCTGATTTTATTGAGAATTTTCTATTTTATTGAGAATGGCTTCTAGTTGAAAGAGCTCGGAAGATGTCAGATTTTTCATAACAGACTGAATATAGATTGTTTCAAATCCAATCAATCGGTCGTAGATTTGCAAAGCCTTCGTCGTAGGGAAAAGCTCTTTAAATTTCTTATTTTTAGAGTTGACTTTCTTTGTGATAAATCCTTTGTCCTCTAGTTTTCTAAGGGAGCGACTAAGTGTTGTTTTATCAATTTTTACCATATGAGAAAGTTGAGATTGATTCAGTCCTTCATGCTCAACAATGCGGATAAGGATAAGAAAGAGATTATTATCTAGGTTGTATTGGCTGGCTTCATGATTCATATTCATCGTGGCTTGGCGAGAAATTATGCCCATTTGACGAAAGAGATGACGATAATCCATAAAAGGCTCCTTTTATAGTTGCATTTACAATTATCATATAATAAAGAAGAAGGGAAAACAAGTATGTGGTATAAAAAGATATTTGAGGAATTAACCACCTTAGAATTTTATAAATGCTTGAAATTACGTTTGGAAACATTTGTCGTAGAGCAAAATAGTGTTTATAATGATTTGGATGAGCACGACTTAGAAGCGATCCATATTTTTCATGAAAATGAAGCCGGCGAGGTAGATGCTTATGCGAGAGTATTTGAAACGGGCACTACCATTCATTTTGGACGTGTCGTAACAGCGGCTTCTACTTGCGGTCAAGGGCTTGGTCGTAAGTTGGTCCAAGCTATTATGGAGACTTGTGCTGAAAAATGGCCTGAAAAAGAGATCTACATAGAGGCGCAAGAGCAGGTGGTGGGCTTGTATGAGAAATTTGGATTTGAAGCTGTTAGTGAACCCTTCATCTTAGAATCACGAGTACATGTGAAAATGGTTTACAAACGAGAATAAATGGGAAAATAAGTTTTGATAATGAGAAACGAAAGAGTCTGTTCCTAAAATAATTTAAGCCATTTTAAGAAAAGCACTCTATTTTAGTGGAAAATATGATAGAATAGCTGATAGGAGGAACAGTATGTTTCATAAAAGTAAGTTATTTTTTTGGACAACAGAAGTCTTACTACTAACCATTATCTTTTTTATCTGGCGGCAAATGGACGGCTTGATTTCCCCTTTTGTGAGCGTTTTAAATACGGTTTTAATTCCTTTTCTAATTGCGGGATTTTTGTACTATGTGACGAATCCTTTAGTGAAATTCCTAGAGAAAGAGCTGAAAATTAAGAGAATTTTTGGAATTTTGATTACCTTGGTTCTCTTGTTTGGAATTATTGCTCTGGGCATTATTTATCTGCTACCTATTTTGATTACGCAGTTGACAAGTTTGATTTCTTCTAGTCAAAATGTTTATGGGGAATTGCAAAATTGGATTAACCAGCTATCGCAGCACTCTCTCTTTAAAAATCTGAATATCCAGTCTATTATTAAGCAGTTAAATTTGTCTTATGTGGATATTTTGCAAAATATTTTAAATAGTGTCACCAATAGTCTGGGGAGTGTCGTTTCAGCAGTAGTGAATACATTTTTGATTCTCATCATGACGCCGATCTTTTTGGTCTATTTCTTAATTGACGGGGATAAATTACTGCCCATGTTGGAAAGAACTGTTTTGAAGCGGGATAAGCTCAACATCACGAAATTATTGACCAATCTTAATGCAACGATTGCTCGGTATATTAGTGGGATTTCGATTGATGCGTTTATTATTGGAACGTTGGCTTTCATTGGCTATAGTGTTATTGGTCTGAAATATGCTTTGATATTTGCTATTTTTTCTATGATTACTAATCTTATTCCTTATGTGGGTCCAAGCATTGGGTTGATTCCGATGATTATCACTTATCTGATTGCTGATCCGAAAAAAATGGTGATTGCAGTTATATATATGTTAATTGTGCAGCAAATTGACGGAAATATTCTCTATCCACGGATTGTAGGTGGCGTGATGAAGGTGCATCCAATTACCATTATGGTTCTCTTGCTTTTGTCAAGTAATATTTATGGGATTGTTGGGATGATTGTAGCGATTCCGATTTATTCTATTTTGAAAGAAATTGCAAAATTCCTAGCGAATTTATATGATAATCATCGAGCTGCACAGGAGCAAAAGAAAAATGAGGAGTACGGAATTATTAATAAATAAGAATGGGATGATGAATAAATTCAAAATCTGAAAGATGAATAGACATTCAGAAGGACTGTGTCTTAATGTTTTAGAATGATGAATATAGGGAAGTGGAAGCAAGCTAAATGTAACAAAAATTTAGTTTGGAATTCCACTCCTTTTTCTTTCTAATACGTTTTATTAAAACCATAAGTGTATTTTTATGCTAAAATAGAACTAATAAGATAGAGGAGGTACACTTATGGTAACACGTCGTAAATATTCTCCGCAGGAAATAAGAAAAAATTCTTCTTATTTCTCTCCTTTGAAGGCAATAATTGAAACAGCTTTTTATGAAAATCAGGTTGTTGCAATAAAAACAGTGGAATAAGCTTATCAATTGGCTTCCGCAGCTGCTGGGACAGTTGTCTTAGATATGCCTGTCATTCATACAAAGGAATTGGGCTTGCCTTCTTATGCTCGCGTTTTATTAACGAATTATGGAGCAGTCGTTGGTCGAACGGCCAAAGCTCGACGGATTTGGTAGGGACAGTGAGGAAGATGAAAAGCTGCTTTCAATAGTACGCAGTGCAATCTATCAGGCTCATCATCGAAAATTTTATAAGGCAGATGCAGTTGTGGGGCTCGCTGAAGCCTTCATGGCTTGTGCTCATCTCATGGTTCCTGAAGATGAAATCAACAATCTCTATTCTTGGCTTTTAAACTTACAAATTTTGGATGAAGAGTTTAAAAATCGTTTGAGAGTTTCTAAAAAGTACGATGAAAATGACATATTTGTTTTTTTCGATCCCAAATGGAAGCATCCAGATTATCCTGAAGGATTGGTATATTTTGATACTCAGCACAATTGTGTCATTATTTTGGGTTTAAATTACTTTGGTGAGTTGAAAAAAGCGACTTTAACCTTAGCTTGGGCAACCGCTGCTAGAAATGGTTATGTGGCGTGTCATGGCGGCTTGAAAATCTTTAAACAAAAAGAGGTTGAAAAGCAAGACTATGTAGCCTCCTTCTTTGGTTTATCTGGTTCAGGGAAATCCACACTGACACATGCCAAACACAATGGAAAATATGATATTAAGGTTTTGCATGATGATGCCTTTATTATTTCTGTCAAAGATGGGTCTTCCATTGCTTTGGAACCGTCCTATTTTGATAAAACGAATGACTATTCCATTGGACATAGGGAGCAGGACTTTTTTGTAACAGTTCAGAATTGTGGTGTGACACTGGATGACAATGGTCTAAAAAAATTGGTGACAGAGGACATTCGAAATGGAAATGGTCGGACAGTTAAGTCTCGTTTTGCAACGCTAAATCGGGTCGATCGAATTGATGAACCTATCCAAGCCATTTTCTGGATTATGAAAGATGATTCTCTTACACCCTTGGTTAAAATTAACGATTCGCTGATAGCTTCTACGATGGGTTGTACCTTGATGGCCAAGCGTTCCAATGCTGAAAATGTGATTGGCAAGCATGATGATTTGGTGATTGAACCTTATGCCAATCCATTTAGAGTGTATCCCTTGGTGGAAGATTATCGGATATTCCGTAGTCTCTTTGAATCTGGTGTCGACTGCTATATCATCAATACTGGATTTTATATGGGCAGGGGAATTTCAAAAGAGGTCAGTCTGAGTATTATTGAAAAAATTGTTGATGAAGAAGCAGATTTTAAACCATTTGGACCGTTGGAAGGTTTTGAATATATGGAATGTGAGGGCTATCCTGTTCCAAGTTTTGATTCTCGCTATAAACAATTAATCAGAGAAAGAATGCAGGTACGGTTAAATTTCTTGCTTGCTTTCAACCAAAAATACCCGAAAACGGCACTTCCTATTGATGCAATTTCACGCTTGGAAACAGTTCTGCAAAATTTAGAAGCCTAAACAATCGATTTTCTTCTTTGCAATCTTCCTTCAAACTTTCTTTTTAACACTCCCTGTGCAAGAAGTCAAAAAGTATGCTATAATTAAGATTACTTATATATGAGGAGAGAATATTCATGGAAGACCCTAGCAGTCAGACCTTGTTACTGCAAGCTTTATTATTACTGATTTTAACGCTATTGAACGCCTTTTTTTCAGCAGCAGAGATGGCGATGGTATCTTTAAATCGCGCTCGTGTAGAGCAAAAAGCTGAAGAAGGCGATGCAAAATACATTCGTTTGTTAAAAGTCTTGGAAAATCCTAATCATTTTCTGTCCACTATTCAAGTTGGGATTACTTTGATTACAATTTTGTCAGGAGCTAGTTTGGCTAATACACTCGGTCGGGAAATTGCTTCTTGGATGGGAAATTCTGAGACAGCAAGAGCGATTGCAAGCTTCTTATCTGTTGCTATTTTGACTTATATTTCGATTGTTTTTGGTGAATTGTATCCAAAGAGAATCGCTCTGAACCTCAAAGATTCCCTAGCAGTTCGTACAGCGCCAGTTATCATCTTTTTGGGAAAAATTGTCAGTCCCTTTGTTTGGCTTTTATCAGCTTCTACCAATCTGCTCAGTCGAATCACTCCCATGACTTTTGATGATGCAGATGAGAAAATGACACGTGATGAGATTGAGTATATGCTGACCAATAGTGAAGAAACATTGGATGCAGATGAAATTGAAATGCTGCAGGGGATTTTTTCACTAGATGAGATGGTGGCGCGTGAGGTAATGGTGCCGCGTACCGATGCGTTTATGGTGGACATCAATGATGATACCAAGGAAATTATCGAAAGTATTTTGAGGCAGAATTTCTCACGAATCCCAGTCTATGATGATGACAAGGATAATGTTATTGGACTTATTCACACCAAACGTCTGTTAAATGAGGCGTTTACTAATGGTTTTGATAATATTGTACTACGAAAAATTTTGCAGGAACCGCTCTTTGTGCCAGAAACGATTTTCGTGGATGATTTGCTGACAGAGTTGCGGAACACGCAAAATCAAATGGCGATATTGTTAGATGAATATGGTGGTATGTCTGGTCTGGTAACGTTGGAAGACCTACTGGAAGAAATTGTCGGTGAGATAGATGATGAAACAGATAAGGCTGAAGTAGAGGTGTATCAGGTTTCTGACCATACTTATTTCGTCCTTGGCACCATGAGTTTGAATGACTTTAACGAGTATTTTGAAGTTGAACTGGAAAGTGATGACGTTGATACCATTGCGGGTTATTATTTGACGGGCGTAGGCTCGATACCCGACGTGAAAGAGCGTTTGAGTTATGAAGTGGAAAGTCAGGGCAAAAAGCTCATTTTAACCAATGATAAGGTAAAAAATGGACGTGTGACAAAGCTCAAAGTAGAAGTTTCTGAAATAGTAGAAGAAGAGGAAGAAGTTGAGAAATAATCTCTGCTTCTTTCGTTTTTCAAAAATTGATAAGTTTGCTTTACTTTTTATAAATATGTGAATGGCATTAAAAATAAAGGAAGCAGATCGATGACAACGACATTCTTCCTTTTTGGCTATTTTTAATATTGAAGAGTGAATTTTGTGAAGGGTCATGATCATTTTTGCCGTTTGGAAAAGTCAACGAAACGGAATTTTTCGAGTTTATGACGACTATCTGTAAACTGAAATTGTTGTCCGTCTGCAAGATAAACTTTGGATTTGACAGAGACGACATGGTGGTCATTTCCAATGTTCATCAATATTTTATCGCGATTGGTGGCTGGATCAATTGTGATTTCTTTTTGGGCGTAAGAAATGTGTAGTCCCAGTTCATCTTCTAAATAAGCATAAATTGAATGCTCTGCAATTTCACGGCTAATAGAAGGGACAAAACTCTTATCAAGGTAATCAATATCCAAGACGGAGGCAATCCCGTCAACGACCCTTTGGCGAATAATCCGCCACACCAGACGGTATTCAGGAAAACCAGTAAGACTGGATAATTTTTTATCAACTGTAATTTTTTCTAACTGTATGACATTGGTTTTAGAATTCATTCCATGTTGCCGAACAAGTTCTTGGTAACTAGTTAGGTTGGAAACAGGAAAGTCAATCTGTTCTTGTTGGATGACTTTAGAGCCTTGACCTCTCATTTTTTGAATGAGACCAGCTTTTTGAAGCAAATCAAGCGATTTACGAATCGTGTCACGGCTGACCTTGTAGGTCTGGACAAGTTCGTGTTCGCTAGGAAGATAATCATTCATCTGATATTTCTCGTTTAGAATATCTTGTTCTAAGAGTTTAAAAATTTGTTCATATTTTTTCATGATATCCTCACTTGTTTTCTTTTTAGCATACAACTAAATAAATTTTACCAAAAAAGAGCCTTTTTTACCACGAACAACTTGCAGACATCTTTGGTATCGTTTACAATAAATGTATCAATCAATTGTACAATGATGAAAAAAAGAAGGAGAGTGTTAGGTTAAGCCTAGCCAAACAGAAAATGGGAAAATTTGAGAAAGACGCCAAGACGCTATTAGAGGCTATCGGCGGCAAGGGAAATATCTCAGCTGTCAGCCATTGTGCAACTCGGATGCGCTTTGTATTGGCAGATGAAAAGAAGGCGGACGTAAAAGCAATTGAAGCCATTCCAGCTGTAAAGGGAACTTTTACAAATGCAGGGCAGTTTCAGGTCATTATCGGAAATGATGTGCCGATTTTCTACAATGATTTTACAGCTGTTTCAGGGATTGAAGGAGTATCAAAAGAAGCAGCCAAAGCTGCTGCCAAAAGCAATCAGAATCCAGTACAGCGTGTCATGACAATGCTGGCGGAAATTTTCACTCCAATTATTCCAGCCATTATCGTTGGGGGGCTAATTCTCGGTTTCCGCAATATTCTGGAAGGTGTGCAGATTCAGGCACTCGGTCAAAAAATGGTTGACGGTGTTGCTCAGTTTGCTAAAGACGGTACTCCGATTTACAATACGATTGTGGATGTATCACAGTTCTGGAGCGGAGTAAACTCATTCTTGTGGCTGCCGGGTGAAGCGATTTTCCACTTCTTACCTGTTGGTATTGTTTGGTCTGTTTCTCGTAAAATGGGAACCAGCCAGATTTTGGGAATTGTTCTTGGGATCTGTTTGGTGTCACCACAATTGCTCAATGCGTACTCAGTAGCCAGCACACCGGCTTCAGAAATTGCTAAAAACTGGGTATGGGATTTTGGTTTCTTCACAGTTAAAAAAATTGGATACCAAGCACAAGTTATTCCAGCTCTGCTTGCAGGATTATCGCTATCTTATCTTGAAATCTTCTGGCGCAAACGCATTCCAGAAGTTGTGTCCATGATTTTTGTGCCATTCTTATCCTTGATTCCAGCTTTGATTCTAGCGCATACAGTCCTTGGTCCAATTGGTTGGACACTTGGACAATGGCTTTCAACAGCGGTGCTTGCTGGTCTGACTGGTCCTGTTAAATGGCTCTTTGGTGCGATATTTGGTGCCCTCTATGCACCGTTTGTTATCACTGGTCTGCACCACATGACCAATGCCATTGATACACAGCTGGTTGCAGATACAGGCGGTACGGCGCTATGGCCAATGATTGCCTTGTCCAATATCGCTCAAGGTTCAGCTGTATTTGCTTACTATCTGATGAACCGTCATAATGAACGTGAAGCACAGATTTCTCTGCCAGCAACGATTTCTGCTTATCTAGGTGTTACAGAACCAGCCCTTTTCGGGGTCAACGTGAAGTACGTCTACCCATTTGTGGCAGGGATGATTGGTTCTTCTATCGCAGGTCTCTTATCCGTAACCTTTAACGTAACAGCCAATGCTATCGGAATCGGTGGAATTCCAGGTATCTTATCTATCCAAGCTAAATACATGCTTCCATTCTTCCTTATTATGTTAGTAGCTATTGCAGTACCGATGATTTTGACTTTCTTCTTCCGCAAGACAGGCATGTTTACAAAGACAGAAGATGAAAGTGTCAAATCACCGCAAATTGAAGCCATTGACGAAGCAAAAGAAGCCGCTCCAAAAGTAGATTTTGCAGAAATTGCTAGCCCACTGGCTGGGGAAGTCAAAGAATTAAGCCAAGCAACCGACCCTGTCTTTGCTCAAGGCGTGATGGGACAAGGAGTTGTCATTCTTCCACGTGAGGGAGAACTGGTGGCCCCTGTGAACGGGACGGTATCAGTGCTTTTCCCAACCAATCATGCTGTTGGAATCGTGTCAGATGAAGGTGTCGAATTACTCATGCATATCGGTATGGACACAGTTAATCTCGACGGCAAAGGTTTTGAAGCTCATGTGGCTCAAGGAGACAGAGTGAGCGTAGGTCAGAAACTGGTTAGTTTTGATATAGCAGCTATTCAGGAAGCTGGCTTAGTGACTGAAACACCTGTGATTATCACAAATCAAGAGCAATTTCAGGCTGATGAACAGAGAACATTACCGCGGACTGTCGAACGTGGAGATAAGCTGATGACAGCTACTCGAATCGGGTAAAATGTTTGATACGATCTATGGTGAGCAGGATTTTATCTAACGAATGGACAAATTTATCTCAGTAATCCATTTGCCTCACTACTGGAAATCCAAGCAGCAATCTCTTAACGAGAGGCAAAAAGGCTCGTACAAAGAATAAAAGTAACGATAAAGGGGAGGAGCGCAAGCCCCGCCTCTTTCTTTTAGAAAATAGAAAAGGAAGACAAATGGCATTAGATAAGACAAAAGTCGTCTATCAAATTTATCCAAAATCATTTAAAGACACGACTGGCAATGGGCTAGGAGATTTTCAAGGCATTATTGAGAAAATTCCTTACCTCAAAGAATTAGGAGTGGATATGGTCTGGCTCAATCCTTTCTATCCCAGCCCGCAGCGTGATAATGGTTATGATATTTCAGATTATACGGCTGTCAACCCTCTTTTTGGGACGATGTCTGACTTTGAAGAGATGGTCCAAGTTGGGAAAGAATACGGCATTGACTTCATGCTGGATATGGTCTTAAATCATTGCTCGACCGAGCATGAATGGTTTCAAAAAGCTTTAGCTGGCGATCCGTACTACCAAGATTTTTTCTTTCTGCGTGATGAGCCGACAGACTGGCTGTCTAAGTTTGGCGGCAGCGCCTGGTCACCTTTTGGCGACACTGGCAAGTACTACCTGCACCTCTTTGATGTGACGCAGGCTGATCTCAACTGGCGCAATCCTTATGTCCGCGAAGAACTTTTCAAAGTTGTCAATTTTTGGCGGGACAAGGGTGTCAAAGGTTTTCGCTTTGATGTCATCAATCTGATTGGAAAAGATGAGGTGTTGGAAAACTGTCCGGAAAATGATGGTAAGCCTGCCTATACGGACAAGACCATTGTACATGACTACCTGCACATGCTGAATGAAGCGACTTTCGGACAGGCTGACTCATTTATAACTGTCGGAGAAATGAGTGCGACTACTATTGAAAACTGCATTCTCTATACAGATCCGGCACGTCACGAATTGTCTATGGCTTTCAATTTCCATCATTTGAAGGTGGATTATGAAAATGGTCAAAAATGGAGCTTGAAAAAATTTGATTTCGAGGAACTCAAGCATCTTTTCCATACGTGGGGCAAGGAAATGAGTGACCATGATGGCTGGAGTGCTCTATTTTGGAACAACCACGACCAGCCACGTGCCTTAAATCGTTTTGTTGATGTTCAGCATTTCCGCAATGAAGGAGCAACCATGCTTGCGGCCAGCATTCATCTATCTCGCGGCACGCCGTATATTTATATGGGAGAAGAAATCGGCATGGTGGATCCAGACTATGACTCTATGGCAGATTATGTGGATGTGGAGTCTATCAATGCCTATCAGATGCTGCTGGAGCAAGGCAAAACACCAGAAGAAGCTTTTGCAATTATTCAGGCCAAATCTCGCGATAATTCTCGCACTCCCATGCAGTGGGGTGATTCAGCAAATGCTGGCTTTACGACAGGCACCCCTTGGCTCAAAGCAGGGAAATCTTATCCTGAAATCAATGTTGAAAATGAGATACAAGGACCGATTTTCACTTTCTATCAAAAACTGATTGCCCTTCGTAAGGAGCTTCCTATTATTGCCGAAGGCAGCTATCAACCAGCTTATGAAGATAGTCAGCAAGTTTATGCTTTTGAGCGTCAATTAGGTGACGAAAAACTTTTGGTACTCAATAACTTTTATCCAGATCCGATTACGATAGATATTTTACCAGAGTATCAAAATGGCGAAGTGCTCCTTTCCAATTATGAAGAAACTCAAACAGCAGAAGTTGTAACATTAAGACCTTATGAAAGTTTGGCAATTATTGTAAATAAACACTAAATGTAGCAATAAATCCTAAAATCGACTGAACCATTCAGGCGATTTTTTTAAATTTGAAAGAAAGCGATTGCATCGGCCTTCTGTTTTATTTATAATAATTACGGTAGAAATACATCTCAAGGAAATTTGATTTCTAAATTATGATGTAAAGGAGAATATATGAAAAAAACTTCAAAACAATTGCCTGTATTGTTTGCGACAGCTATTTTGTTAGCTAGTAGCGTTCTAAGTCCTATTGTTCAGGCAAATGAGGCGAGCTCTTCAAGTTCAGAAACTTCTGTAACAACGACTTCAGAGTCTAGTTCTGTTGCTTCGACAACTCAGTCGCAATCATCAGAAACAACTTCTGAAAGTTCAGCAAGCAGTACGAGTAGTACGAATGAGCCAAGTAGCACAAGCGAAGAAACACCTAAGACAGAAGCTTCAAGCAGTGAAGCAAGAGCCGCTGTTTCGGAATTTACCGAGGTAGCTAATATTGGTCAAATTCAAGGCGAAGCACATGAATCGCCTTATAATGGGAAAAAGGTGCGCGTGTCAAGTGTAGTCGTCACTAAAACGGATCGATATGGCTTTTATGCACAAGACATCAAAGCTGACGGGAACACAAAGACTTCAGACGCTATCTATGTAGTTTCAAAGGAAAAAGTAGCTGTTGGAGACCGATTGACGATTGAAGGTGAAGTTAAAGAAGGTTACATGGAGTCGCTCAGCGTCCGTCCGGGGCAAACTTTCCGTAAACCAACTGACAGCTTAACTGTAACACAATTGTTTGCTTCTAAGGTAACGAAAAACGGTACAGCCGCACTACCAGAATCAGTCAATATTTCAGAGCGTATGCCAAAAGATATCGTAGACAATACTCCGACTGTCTACGATCCAGAGCATGACGCCTTGGACTATTGGGAAAGTCTTGAAGGCATGTTGACAACAGTTAAAAAACCTCATGTGCTTGGACCACAATATCGCGGGGATATCTACCTGTTGCCTGCTGGCTATCAAGAATTACCGTTAAATAATATCGGTGGCGTCAATTTACGTCTGAATGTGCAAAATACGGCAACCATTCCAGTTTATGTAGGAAATAAGTTTGTTGCCAAAGCCAAAGATTACTTTAATGAAGATGTTGTTGGAGTCGTGAGTTATCGCAGTAAAGTCTTTAAGTTGGAGCCAACCCAATTACCAGCTTTGCAAGACGGTGGTTTGCAAAGAGAGGTTTCTAAACTTTACCCAAGTGAAGATAAATTGACGATTGCTTCTTACAATATCGAAAACTTCTCGGCGAACAATGCAACGGGCGAAACACCTGACGCAAAAGTGGAGAAAATTGCCAAATCCTTTATCAATGAAATCCATAGTCCAGATATTATCACACTCATAGAAGTTCAAGATAATAATGGAAGTGTCAATGACGGCACAGTAAGTGGTGTTGAAAGCGGGGAAAAGTTAGCTGCTAAGATTAAACAATTAGGTGGCAAAGAGTATAAGTATGTCGAAGTAGCTCCTGTTGACGGTGCAGACGGAGGAAAACCTGGTTCCAATATTCGTGTAGCTTTCTTGTACAATCCTCAACGAGTGAAGCTAGTAGAACGTGAAGCAGGAAGTAGCACAGAAGCGGCTACTTTCAAAGACGGTCATTTGGTGAAAAATCCTGCCAGAATAGCCCCAGCTAATCCAGTATTTGAAAAAGTTAGAAAATCTTTAGCAGCTGAGTTTGAATTTAAAGGCGAACGGATTGTCGTGATTGCCAATCATTTGAAATCCAAGCTCGGGGACGATGCGGTTTATGGTTCAAAACAGCCTGCAGTACAAAATACATTGGCACAACGGATTGAACAAGCTAAGTTGCTGAATGCCTTTGTAAAAGAAGGGTTGAAGCAAAATCCAAATTTGAAGTTTGTCTTAACTGGTGACTTTAATGACTTTGAATTTTCAGAAACTGCCAAAGCAGTGGCTGGTAATGAATTGGTAAATATGATGCTCAATCATGATGCAGCTGATCGGTATTCTTACTTCTACCGTGGCAGCAATCAAAGTTTAGATAATATCTTTATTTCAAAAAATATTGCAGATAAAACAGTATTCTCACCAGTTCATATCAATGCTTCCTTTATGGAAGAACACGGTCGGGCGTCAGATCACGATCCCGTTATTGCACAGCTTGATTTTAGTCAGAAGAAAGGTAATACGACACCGACACAATCAACTGAACCAAAACCTTCTGGTGACACCACAATGCCACCAAATAAAGATGATAAACTAACTAAAAAGAGGATTTTACCATCTACAGGAACAACAGGCGCTGAAGTCGTTGTTGTAGGGATTGTCATCTTAAACGCAACCCTCCTTTGGCGAAAGAAAGTGGCGGATTAAAAGGAATAGATGATAAACGAGAGAGTTTTAGACTTCTCTCGTTTTTTGAAAAACATTGAAAATGAAACCGAAAAACAGATTATTTTCTAAAAAATAGACAAATTGTCCCTCTATCTAGAAAAGAAGTGTTATAATAGTATTATAAAACGTTTTCAAGAGGATAAGACGATGGAAAAAGAAGTCATTGATTATGGAAAAGTAACAGGTATGGTCCATTCAACTGAAAGTTTTGGAGCTGTTGATGGGCCTGGTATCCGTTTCATTGTCTTTTTACAGGGTTGTAAAATGCGTTGCCAATATTGCCACAATCCAGATACATGGGCAATGGAAACCAATAATTCAAGAGAGCGAACGGTTGAAGACGTTTTGCAAGAAGCGCTTCGTTATCGTGGCTTTTGGGGTAAAAAAGGTGGGATTACAGTAAGTGGTGGTGAAGCTCTTTTGCAGATTAATTTTGTGATTGCACTTTTTACCAAAGCTAAAGAATTGGGAATTCATTGTACGTTAGATACTTGTGCGATGCCGTTCCGTAATACACCAGAGTATCTCAAAGTTTTTGATCGCCTGCTTGAAGTGACAGATTTAGTGTTGCTGGATATTAAAGAAATCAATGATGCCCAGCATAAATTTGTGACAGGGCATACCAATAAGAATATTTTGGAATGTGCAAAATATCTGTCTGATAAAGGTGTTCCAATGTGGATTCGCCATGTTTTGGTTCCAACGTTAACAGACCGTGATGACGACTTAAAAGAATTAGGTGAGTTTGTCAAAACGTTAAAAACAGTTGATAAATTTGAAGTGCTACCTTATCATACAATGGGAGAATTTAAATGGCGTGAATTAGGAATTCCTTATCCATTAGAAGGTATTAAACCACCAACTGCTGACCGAGTAAAAAATGCCAAAGAACTCATGAAAACCGAATCCTATACAGAGTATATGAATCGCATACATAATAGTTGATCAAAAGTAGAAAGTGAAATGTTGACCAGCACCTAAGAAGTTAGATAGAAAAACTGACGATTAAGTGCTTTTCTATTCCTCTCTTTGTGAAAATCTTAAAATTGTGCTAAAATAAAGTATATAAAAAGTTTACGAGGTACGATCATGTCTAAAATTTTAGTTTTCGGTCATCAAAATCCAGATTCAGATGCGATTGGCTCAGCTGTGGCCTTTGCTTATCTTGCGCGTGAAGCTTATGGCTTGGATACAGAAGCAGTGGCTCTTGGGACTCCAAATGAAGAAACAGCGTTTGTCTTGGATACTTTTGGTGTAAAAGCACCGCGTGTGGTGACATCTGCCAAAGCAGAAGGAGTTGAGCAAGTCATTTTAACAGACCACAATGAATTTCAACAATCTATTTCTGACATTGCAGAAGTAGAAGTGTATGGCGTTGTGGATCATCACCGTGTAGCTAATTTTGAAACATCCAGCCCACTTTATATGCGTTTGGAGCCTGTTGGTTCAGCTTCTTCTATCGTTTATCGTATGTTTAAAGAATCTGGTGTAGCTGTACCAAAAGAACTTGCAGGCTTGATGCTCTCAGGTTTGATTTCAGACACGCTTCTTCTGAAATCACCAACCACTCATCCGAGTGATAAAGTGATTGCACCTGAGTTGGCAGAGCTTGCAGGAGTTGATTTGGAAAAATACGGTTTGGCTATGCTTAAAGCTGGAACGAACTTAGCAAGCAAAACAGCCGAGGAATTGATTGATATTGATGCTAAAACATTTGAATTAAACGGAAATCAAGTTCGTGTGGCACAGGTCAACACAGTTGATATTGCAGAAGTTTTAGAACGCCAAGCAGAACTGGAAGCAGCTATTGAAAAAACAAATGCAGCCAATGGTTATTCTGACTTTGTTTTAATGATTACTGACATTGTCAATTCAAACTCGGAAATCCTGGCAATCGGTCGCAATATGGACAAGGTAGAAGCAGCTTTCAACTTTGTTCTTGACAATAACCACGCTTTCCTTGCTGGCGCTGTTTCTCGTAAGAAACAAGTCGTTCCGCAATTAACAGAAAGTTTTAATGCTTAAGAATAGAATAAAAAGGGAGTTTCGGCTCCTTTTTTGATACAATAGTTCTATGAAAATTCAAGATTTAAAAAATGGGGATTTGCTTTTTGTGTCCAGCCCATCTGATATAGCAGAAGCTATTCAGCGATCAACTGGGCGGTATAACCATGTGGCAATCTTCTTTGCTGGTTGGATTTACCATGCGACAAGTAAGCGCGGTGTCATTAAAGAATCGATAGATCAATTTTTACAGGTTGATGAATGTTATGCTGTTTATGCTTGTTCTGACATAGATGTAAAAGCTGTCTGGAAAAGAGCAGAGCAACACCTTTATAAACCTTATAATAATAGCTTTTATCCAGATACGACAGGCTTTTATTGTTCTGAATATATTGCAGAAATCCTCCCCATTTTTGAAACCATTCCTATGCAGTTCGGTGATGAAAAAGAGGAAATAGCTCCTTTTTGGCAGCAGTATTACAAAGAGTTAGGTTTAGCAGTTCCTCTTCATCAGCCAGGAACCAATCCTAGCCAATTGGCTCAATCCGAAAAATTAGTTTATAAAGGAAGATTAGATGATTAAAGTAATCAATCCCAGTCGTTTGACACGTCAGCCTTTTTTTCATGAATTGATAAATTATTTAGATCAACATGACGATGTTACTTTGCGAGAGATAAAGCGTGAGTTTGTAAATTTTCCCAATATTGATCGCTCTATAGAGGATTATATCAAGGCAGGCTATGTGCTTCGGGAAAATAAACGCTATCGTCAAAGCGTTCCTCTGTTGGAAAATGTGACGGCTTTGTCTTTGGATCAGGAAGTCTTTGTGCGAGATGATAGTCCTCTTTATCAAGAATTGCTGAATATGCGTTTTGAGACGCATTTAACCAATCAAACAAACCAAGCTATTTTAGTAGAAAAAACGGATTTTCTCAGAGAGCAGTTGACGCTTTCCAATTATTTTTATAGGTTGAAACAACAATATCCATTGATCAATCAGCAACAAAAACTCTATGATTTGGTAGGAGATGTAAATCCTGAGTATGCTCTAAAATATATGACGACCTTTCTCTTAAAATATGGTCGAAAAACTGAGCTGATGCAGAAACGGCGTGATATTTTTGTAGATGCTCTAGTGATTTTAGGCTACATCGTGCCTAACGAAGCAAGAAAACATGAATTAAAGTTGGATTTTGATCAGGCAACATTGACCTTTCGTGTAAAGGAAGCATTAGATAAACCTTAGAATAATAAAATTTTAAGGTTTATTTGATAGATTTATAAGTATAAGGTTTAAGTTTAGCAAGATTTGGTAGTCACTAAATCGTTTCGTTGCATGAAAGGAAGGTATCGTGAATCTTTTAGCAAAAATTCGTCCGTCTCAGCCGTTGAAGTATTTGAAATGGTTTGATATTGTCATTGTTACAGCTCTGCTATTTGGACAATTTATCTATCGCTCAACGGAACTTTATTTTGCGAGCTTATCACCGTCCACTACGGCAGCAGTAACAGGTACAGCTAGTAAAACAGCAAGTGACGGAGCAGCTTATTTCAGTAATTTAGAATTGCAGCTTCTCATGTTAGCTTTGACGATAGCCTATTTAATACTTCGCCGTTTTGACTTTAAGCAGTTGCCAATTCGTTTATCGTGGTCTGTGCTCTTTTGGGTTCCCTTTATCTTTGCGGTTATGGGGATTCTCGCAGATACAGTGACGACTCTTAGCGGAGAATACAATTATTTTGATCTGCAATTGTGGAAATATATTGATCTGACAGAAATTTTCCGCAAATTTATTGATTTGACACCTATGGCTGTTCTCTATGCTTTGCTCAATGGCTTCTATGAAGAATTTTTCTTCTTAGGTTTATTGACCTCAGTGAAAGATAAATATAAGTGGTTGGTTCTTCTTTATTCGACGATTGTTCGCGTTTCTTTCCATACCTATCAAGGAATGCTCTGGGCACTGACAATCGGTGTTGGTTTTGGACTTCTCTATTATTTTCTTTACAAATATAAGGTTAAAAATCTCTTGCCTTTCTTCCTCGTGCATGCACTTGCAGATATGTTTGGGTCAAGTCTAATGTATGTCTTGATTAGTTGGAGAAAGTAAAGTCATAAAGCAAGATTTTGATTTCTGAGGAATTGTGTTCATCTCTCCTTGCTAGTATAAATTTTCTTAAATAATTAAAGGTCGAAAACGCTTGTCTCGACCTTTATTATTTTCTATAAATATTTTTCAGCGATGGCATAATCACCTAGATAGTCAGTTTTTTTACCATTTATAATTTGGTAGCAATCTGCGCCCTTGCCAGCTAGAATGACGGCATCGCCTTCTTTGCTAGTTAAGCTAAGGGCTGTTTTAATAGCTTCTTCGCGGTCAGCAATCATATCAACATCAAAGGATATGTAAGAAGCAATTTCTTTGGCAATAGCAATTGGATCTTCGTAATTTGGATCATCTGCTGTCAGGATAACGGTCAATTCTGGATGTTGATTGATTAGTAGACCAAAATCTTTGCGACGGCTTTCTCCTTTATTTCCAGTTGCACCGAGCACCAAAACAATCCTACCTTTTTGATGTTCTTGGACGACAGATAGGAGATTGGCGAGGCTGACACCATTGTGTGCGTAGTCCACAAACACTTTGGCACCATTTTTTTGAGTCAGCACTTCCATACGTCCAGGTACGCGTGTGTTTGCAATTCCCTTCTTGATGTCCGCAATGGAAGCACCCAAGCGGAGACAGGCAAGGCTAGCAGCAAGCGCATTTTCTTGGTTGAAACGACCAATCAGCTGAATGTCAAATTTCTCTGCTAACTTTCCGCTTGTTTCAAAAGAGAAGGCTTGCGAGTGATGAATTTGATTGTCTGAATACTGTCCGTAGAAATCATGTTCCATGGAAGCAACTTGCTCAGCCAAAACTTCAAAATGATCCATTTCGCTATTGACCACCACAGCTTGGCTATTTTCCATGAGAAGCCGTTTATGATAAAAATAGTCTTCAAATGTCGGGTGTTCAATTGGTCCGATGTGATCAGGACTAATATTGAGGAAAACGCCAACATCAAAGGTTAAACCGTAAACCCGCTTTTTCAGGTAAGCCTGACTGGAAACTTCCATAATGAGATGAGTTCGACCATTTTCAACAGCTGTCGCCATCATTTTGAACAAATCCAAGCTTTCCGGTGTTGTCAAAGTAGATTTGAAGAAATGTTCTCCATCAAGCGTCGTGTTCATGGTAGACAAGAGAGCTGGCTTATGACTTTGTTGGAGGATATGATAGGCAAAATAAGCAGACGTTGTCTTTCCTTTAGTTCCTGTAAATGCGAGCAGTTTGAGTTTATTTTGTGGATTTCCATAAAATTCCATGGCAAGAAGGCTCATGGCTTGCTTTACGTCGTTGACTAGAATTACCGGAATAGTTACTTCAAAATCCGTCTCACTGACATAGAACTGTAAGCCTGATTCAACAGCTTTTTCCAAAAATTCTTTTTTAAAATTGTCACCTTTGACAAAGAAAAGAGTGGAAGCATCCACTTCACGGCTGTCGTAGCTGATTTTTTCAAAAACAAGACCACGATAATGATAAAAATATTGTCCCTTGTCGATAATCTCACGGAAATTGTGATCGTTTTTTAAAATGTTTAATGCGTTTTCAATTGTTATCATATTTCTATTGTAAACTTAATGGCGAGGTTTTACAAGCGGAAAGGAAAAGTTTATAATAAGATGAGATTATTTTCAGAGGTTATGTATGGAGCAACAAACAACAAATCAACAAAAACAAATGCTTCTAGGGACAGCGTGGCTGACAGCTAGTAACTTTATCAGCCGCTTTTTAGGGGCAATTTATATTATTCCTTGGTATATCTGGATGGGGAAACATGGTGCAGAAGCCAATGGTTTGTTTACCATGGGATACAATATTTATGCTTGGTTTCTTCTGATTTCCACGGCAGGTGTACCTGTTGCAGTCGCCAAGCAAGTCGCCAAGTACAATACGATTGATCAAAAAGATCATAGTTTTACTCTCATTCGTGAATTTTTGAAATTCATGCTCTTGTTGGGAGTCATTTTTGCAGTGATTATGTATCTCTTATCACCGTTCTTTGCGCGTGTATCAGGAGTTGGGAAAGAGCTGATTCCAGTTATGCAGAGTCTGTCGTGGGCTGTGCTAGTATTTCCGGCCATGAGTGTTATTCGTGGATTTTTCCAAGGTTTTAACAATTTGAAACCGTATGCCATGAGCCAGATTGCCGAGCAGGTCATTCGTGTGATTTGGATGTTGCTTGCAACATTCTTCATTATGAAATTGGGCTCTAAAGATTATGTTGCTGCAGTGACCCAATCCACTTTTGCAGCCTTTGTCGGCATGTTTGCCAGTATGGCGGTTTTGGTTTATTTTCTTTGGAAAACCAATCTCTTGACATCTATCTTACACAAACCAGCTAATAGTGCTGAAATCAACAGTCATGCTTTGCTGGTGGATACGATTCGTGAAGCCATTCCTTTTATCATCACGGGTTCTGCTATTCAGCTTTTCCAAATTATTGACCAGATGACATTTATCAATACGATGAAATGGTTCACCAATTATAGCAATTCTCAGCTGGTAGTCATGTTCAGTTATTTCTCTGCTAATCCAAATAAGATTACCATGATTTTGATTGCGGTAGCAACTTCGATCGGCGGTGTGGGGATTCCTTTGCTGACAGAAAACTATGTCAAAGGTGATTTAAAGGCGGCTGCGCGCTTGATTCAAGATAATTTGAGTATGTTACTGCTGTTTCTTTTACCAGCAACGATTGGTTCCGTCTTAGTAGCCCATCCTTTGTATACGATTTTCTACGGACAACCAGATAGTTTAGCTTTGGGGCTCTTCATTTTTGCTATGTTACAGACGATTATTCTTGGTGTCTATACTGTCTTGTCGCCAATGATTCAGGCGCTTTTTCAAAATCGTAAAGCAATTTTCTATTTTGGTTACGGAGTTCTTGTTAAGCTCATTTTGCAAATTCCATTTATTTATCTGTTTAGAGCCTATGGACCGCTTCTGGCAACAACAATTGGACTCATCGTCCCAATCATTCTGATGTACCAACACATTCGTCAAGTAACTGGACTCAATCAAATCATTCTCTTCAAACGGAGTTTGTTGATTGGGATTTTAACGACAGTCATGGCTCTTTTGATTGCCATTGTAGAAGTCGTACTTGGCTTTGTCTTTCATCCAAGTGGACGCATTTCTAGTATGCTTTATTTGGTTATCATCGGTGGCTTGGGCATGGCTATTTATGGAGCAATGGCTTTGCGAGTCCGTTTGTTAGACCGTTTTATTGGTGAGAAAGCTCAAACCTTACGTCAAAAATTTCATATTCATTAAAAGGCCGAAAGGCTTTTTAATATTGTAGAAAATTTATAAAAATTAAGCTATAATGAAAATAGCTATTCTTGCAATCAAGTTCTATAATCTTTTGAATAGTCAGTATAGTTTAAAACTATATCTGGCTCTTGAAAAGAACAAAACACAGTGCTTTCGTAAGATGATACAATAGAATCACTTAGAAATATAAGAATTGCTTGATTCCGCGCTTATCTTATGGAGGTTATTTATTATGGATAAAAAGTTACAATTAGACACGATTTTAGCTCATGCTGGTATTAAAACGGATGAAGCAACAGGTGACTTGACAACTCCTTTGCATTTTTCAACGACCTATCAGCATCCAGAATTTGGAAAATCTACAGGTTATGACTATACGCGCACGAAAAACCCAACGCGAAGCAGCTTGGAAAAGGCGTTAGCAGCCATTGAGCATGCGGATTATGCATTAGCCACTAGCTCAGGAATGAGCGCCATTGTTTTGGCCTTTAGTGTTTTTCCAGTTGGGAGCAAGGTTCTGGCGGTTCGTGACCTTTATGGCGGCTCTTTTCGCTGGTTTCATCAAGTCTAGCAAGAAGGGCGCTTTCACTTTACATATGCAAATACGGAAGAAGAATTGCTTGCTGCTTTAACAGAGGATATAGATGTGGTGTATCTGGAAACCCCGACCAATCCTTTAATGCTTAAGTTTGATATTGCGGCTATTGCAGAAAAAGCTCATGCAAAAGGTACAAAGGTTATTGTAGATAATACGTTTTATACTCCAATCTATCAACGCCCTTTGGAAAATGGAGCGGATCTTGTGCTACATTCGGAAACTAAGTACTTAGGAGGACATAATGACGTTCTGGCTGGTGCTCTTATGACGAGTGATAAAGAGATTTATGAGAATCTATTCTACAATCTCAATACAACAGGAGCTGTTTTATCTCCATTTGATAGTTATCTCTTGCTTCGAGGTTTGAAAACCTTGTTTTTGCGTATGGAGCGTTCGACAAAAATGCGCAAGCTGTAGCAGCTTTCTTGAAAGATTCGCCAGCAGTAAAAGAGGTTCTCTATCCAGGAAAGGGTGGCATGGTTTCCTTTAAAGTAAAGGATGAAGCAGTTATTCCACAGCTGCTAAATACGCTAAAAGTCTTTACTTTTGCAGAAAGCTTGGGTGGTGTCGAAAGCTTGATTACCTATCCTGCGACTCAGACACACGCAGATATTCCAGCTGACGTGCGGAAATCCTATGGCTTAACGGATGACTTGTTGCGATTGTCCATTGGGATTGAGGATAGTCAAGATTTGATAACAGATTTAAAATTTGCTTTGGAGGTATAATATGAGCAAATACAATTTTCAAACAGCACCGAATCGCTTATCTCACCACACTTATAAGTGGAAAGAGACAGAGACAGATCCTCAATTGCTGCCAGCATGGATTGCAGATATGGATTTTGAGGTTATGCCGGAAGTGAAAAATGCGATTCATGACTATGCAGAGCAGTTGGTTTATGGCTATACTTATGCGAGTGATGAGCTGCTCCAAGCGGTGCTGGATTGGGAAAAGAGCGAACATCAGTATTCGTTTGATAAGGAAGATATTGTTTTTGTAGAAGGTGTTGTGCCAGCTATTTCCCTTGCGATTCAAGCCTTTACCAAAGAAGGAGAAGCTGTTCTAATCAATTCTCCTGTCTATCCACCTTTTGCTCGTAGCGTTCGCTTAAACAATCGAAAATTAGTATCTAATTCTCTCAAAGAAGAAAATGGTCTGTTTCAAATTGATTTCGAACAATTGGAAAAAGAGATTGTCGAAAATAATGTGAAATTGTATCTTCTTTGCAATCCGCACAATCCCGGAGGACGTGTCTGGGAAAGGGAGGTTTTGGAAAAAATCGGTCATCTTTGTCAAAAACACCAGGTTATTTTGGTATCAGATGAGATTCATCAAGATTTGACCTTGTTTGGTCATGAGCATGTTTCCTTTAATACCATTTCACCTGATTTTAAAGAATTTGCCATTATACTGTCTAGTGCTACCAAGACCTTTAATATTGCAGGGACTAAAAATTCCTATGCTGTTATTGAAAATCCTTCATTACGTGCGCAGTTTAAACACCAGCAACTTGTTAATAACCACCATGAAGTGTCAAGTTTAGGTTATATTGCGACAGAAACGGCCTATCGTTATGGCAAACCTTGGTTAGTGGCACTAAAAGCTGTTTTAGAAGAAAATATTCAATTTGCAGTCGAGTATTTTGCCAAAGAGGATCCGCGTTTAAAAGTAATGAAACCACAAGGGACCTATCTGATATGGCTTGATTTCAGTGCCTATGGTTTGACAGATGATGAACTTTTTACTTTGTTGCATGACCAAGCCAAAGTCATTCTCAATCGAGGAAGCGATTATGGAAGTGAGGGCGAACTTCATGCAAGGCTGAATATTGCAGCGCCTAAGTCTTTAGTAGAAGAGATTTGCAAGAGAATTGTACGTTGTTTGCCACAATAAGAATGAAAAGAAATTTTCAGAAACAGCCATTTGGGGTTGACAATCATTCTTAAGTGGAGTATAGTTAGTATGAAAAATCGGTAGGTGAGGCTACCATAGGGATACGGATGACTACCGCAAAGTAGTGGAGACACTACGCGTTGGTTAGCAGTTGAGATCGCTAAGGTTTCGACTAATGTCATTTCACCGCCCTACGGAGTTAAAGCTTGAACGGTAACACAAGACATACAGTCCTGCCATGTTTTTCATGGTAGGATTTTATTGCTTTTTAGCTGATTTTTTAAAAGGAAACTGCAGGGGAAAGGAGTGAGGAATATGGCAAATGATGATCACCCGAGTCAACAGAAAACCAGTCGATTGCCATATCTGAGCATTCCTCATGCTCCCTTTGGAATCGACTCTAGCAAATGAACGATATCTGAGCAAAAAGCTGTGTGCAGTTATTTTGTTGCTTGGATGCGTCTTAGATAGAGGAGAAATCAGTGAAAACAGCAAAAGAAAGATTAACAGATGCTCTTCGCATGTCTGTACTGGATACGATGACTTTTTTCAACACTTCCAGAGCAGGGCTGACAGAAGAGCAAGTTGAGGAAAACCGTGATATATACGGCGAAAATGAATTGACTAAAGGGCAAGAAGATTCAATTTTTAAAAAGATCTATGAATCCATTATCAATCCCTTTACCGTCATTCTCTTACTCATTGCATTGGTATCCTTGGTGACCAATGTTTGGCTGGCAAAGCCAGGGCAAGAAGACCCGACGACATTTATCATCATTGTTGTCCTTGTCTTGTTGTCTGGTAGTATTCGCTTTGTGCAAGAATTGCGGAGCGACAAAGCAGCCAGCAATCTTTCACGTATGATTGTCAATACAGTGACAGTCGTCCGTGAGGGAAAAGAGCAAGAAATTCCGATTACAGAATTAGTAGTAGGAGACATTATCCGCTTGAGTGCAGGAGATATGCTACCAGCAGATGTGCTAATCTTAGATTCGCGCGACTTCTTTGTGCAACAGTCAGGTTTGACAGGTGAAAGTGATGCTGTTGAAAAAATGGCGCTGGATAAATGTGAGACAAAAGAAACAGATAGCTTGCTTGAGTCTGAAGCACTTGCCTTTATGGGAACCAATGTAATCTCTGGTCGTGCCATTGCTCTTGTTCTGGTCGTTGGAGACGATACCAAGATGGGTGCTATTGAGCAAACGCTCAATACGTATGACGAACCAACTTCATTTGAGCGGGAAATGAACAGTATTTCGTGGCTGCTCATTCGTCTCATGCTGGTACTTGTGCCCGTTGTCTTTTTCATCAATGGTCTGACAGACGGAGATTGGTTGGAGGCTGGTGTATTTGCACTTAGTGTCGGTGTTGGTTTGACACCAGAAATGCTGCCTATGGTCATCACTGCAAGCTTGGCTAAGGGTTCTATTCTTATGGCAAAAGAAAAAGTTGTCATCAAGAAACTCAATGCCATTCAAGATTTGGGAGCGATTGATATCCTTTGCACGGATAAAACAGGTACATTGACGCAAGATGAGATTGTCTTGGAATATCCGCTGGATATTCATGGAGAGCTTGATTTAGCCGTTCTTCGCAGGGCTTATCTTAATTCGTATTACCAAACAGGGCTAAAAAACCTAATGGATCGTGCTATTATCAATCGGACAGAAAAAGAAGCTGAAAAGCATGAAATCGTTCGGAACTTGGACCAAACTTTTAAGAAAATTGATGAATTGCCTTTTGATTTTGAACGCCGCCGCATGAGTGTGCTGGTTCGAGATGATGAAAATGTCGTTAGCATGGTAACAAAAGGTGCTTTGGAAGAAATGTTAGCCATTTCAAATTATGTCGAAGACAAAGGGAAAATCCTTCCTTTGACGGAAGAAATTCGTCAAGAAATTTCAGCAGAAGTTGCACAGTTAAATGAACAAGGACTGCGCGTGCTGGGCGTCAGCTATCGCTCAGACTTAGATGCTGACTATGAATACACAGTAGAAGATGAATCTGATATGATTTTGACGGGGTATCTTGCCTTTCTTGACCCGCCAAAACCTTCTGCGGCGCCTGCTATCAAGGCTTTAGCAGAATATGGTGTTGCCACCAAAATTTTGACAGGTGACAATGAAAAAGTCACAGAAGCGGTCTGTGAGAAAGTTGGTTTAGATGCAGAACATATCCTACTTGGCTCTGTGATTGAAACGATGTCAGATGAAAAATTGAGCAAGGTAGTTGAAACTACAACTGTTTTTGCAAAATTATCTCCTGACCAAAAAGCGCGTATCATTTTGCAGCTGAAAGCAAATGGGCACAAGGTTGGTTATATGGGAGACGGCATCAATGATGCACCTTCTATGAAAGTAGCTGATGTAGGGATTTCAGTTGATACAGCTGTCGATATTGCTAAAGAAACAGCTGATGTTATCCTATTAGATAAGGACTTGTTGGTGCTTGAAAAAGGCTTGGTGGAAGGTCGCAAAGTCTATGCTAATATGACCAAATATATCAAGATGACAGTCAGTTCCAACTTCGGGAACATCTTTTCCTTGTTGATTTCAAGTATTTTCCTACCATTTTTGCCTATGGCACCGATTCATCTGATTGTGCTAAATTTGGTGTATGACATTTCTTGTATCGCTTTGCCGTTTGACAATGTCGACTGTGAATTTTTACAAAAACCGCGCATTTGGAGTGCAAAATCCATTACTCGTTTCATGGCTTGGATTGGTCCAATCAGTTCTATTTTTGACTGTATGACCTTCTTGATTTTGTTCTTTATCGTTGCACCGATGATGACTGGCTCTGTTTATCATCATGGGATGTCTAGCGAGTTCATTACTATTTTCCAAACAGGCTGGTTTATTGAGTCCATGTGGACACAAACGATGGTTATTTACATGTTGCGCTCACCCAAATTGCCATTTATTCAAAGCAGACCGGCTTTGTCTGTAGTCATGACGACCCTAGCAGCCGTCTTCTTTGTAACCTTATTGCCCTACGGTCCTTTTGCAGCTCTCTTAAAAGTCGCTCCATTAAATGGTACTTATTTCTTATTCTTAATCCTTGTCATGATTTTATATATGGCAAGTGTTACGTTTGTGAAGCATCTTTATATTAAGAAATACCATGAATGGTTGTAAACAATTGACAATCTTTGAAAAGGCTTGTTTGTCACGAGCCTTTTTTATGTTTTTTTGATATAATAAGAAGAATAAATTGAAAGAAGGAAAACCAATCATGGAAAAATTTCAAGTGATCGCACATCCGCTCATTCAGCATAAATTGTCTATCTTACGTCGTACGGATACCTCTACTAAGGCTTTTCGTGAGTTAGTAAATGAAATTGCTATGCTGATGGGCTATGAAGTTTTACGTGACTTACCATTAGAAGATGTGGAAATTGAAACGCCGATTACAAAGACGGTTCAAAAACAATTGGCTGGTAAAAAATTAGCCATTGTCCCAATCTTACGTGCAGGTATCGGTATGGTGGACGGTCTTTTGAGCCTTGTGCCAGCTGCTAAAGTTGGACATATTGGTATGTATCGCGACGAAGAAACCCTAAAACCAGTTGAGTACCTCGTGAAGTTACCAGAAGACATTAGCCAACGTCAAATCTTTGTGGTAGATCCAATGCTGGCGACAGGTGGTTCAGCTATTTTAGCCATTGATTCATTGAAAAAACGCGGAGCACACAATATTAAATTTGTATGCCTTGTTTCAGCGCCAGAAGGTGTGAAAGCTTTACAAGAAGCTCACCCAGACGTAGAAATCTTTACAGCGGCCCTCGATGATCACTTGAATGAAAACGGCTATATCGTTCCAGGATTGGGAGATGCAGGAGATCGTCTTTTCGGTACAAAATAATGAGTTTTATGTTTGACCTTTTTTGACCAAAAGGCTATAATAGTCTCATATTTGAAAAATCTCACTAAGAATTGTTGATCAGATTAAAATATCAGATGAAAAGGAGAATACAATGATTCCTGTAGTTATTGAACAAACAAGCCGTGGAGAACGTTCCTACGATATTTACTCGCGTCTTTTAAAAGATCGCATTATTATGCTAACTGGAGCAGTTGAAGACAACATGGCCAATTCTATTATTGCCCAACTGCTTTTCCTAGATGCTCAAGATAGTACAAAGGATATTTATCTTTATATCAATACACCAGGAGGTTCTGTATCGGCTGGTCTAGCGATTGTTGATACCATGAACTTCATCAAGTCAGATGTCCAAACAATTGTCATGGGGATGGCTGCTTCCATGGGAACTATTATCGCTTCAAGCGGTGCTAAAGGCAAACGCTTCATGTTGCCGAATGCAGAATACTTGATTCACCAACCAATGGGCGGAACTGGTAGCGGTACGCAACAAACCGATATGGCGATTGCAGCTGAGCATTTGCTGAAAACTCGGAATAACTTGGAGAAAATCCTTGCGGATAATTCAGGGAAAACCATTAAGCAAGTACATAAAGACGCAGAACGCGATTATTGGATGAGCGCTCAAGAAACCTTGGATTATGGTTTCATTGATGAAATTATGGCAAATAATAAATTAAACTAATCCATTTGTTTATTACTGTATGAAAAATGTCCTCTGATGGGCATTTTTTTGATATACTTATAAATGATAAAAATAAATTAGAAAGAAAATTCATGTTTAAAAAAGAAGAACGCACAGGGATAATTGTGTATTTATATTATAATCGAGATGTGAAAAAAATAGAAGCTATTGGGGACATTGTCTATCATTCTAAAAATCATCGTTACCTCCAGCTGTATGTAGATACTGTGCAAGTAGATCGTATTGTTGAGAAACTATCTAAAGAAAAATATGTCAAACAAGTACGAGTCTGCCATATTCAAGAATTAGACACAGACTTTGTTGGAAGTCTGTTTAGAGATAAAGAAAACGTAAACATATAAAAAAATCTCATTTACCGCTTGACAATTGTCAGATAATTCGGTATATTCTTAACATATCATTTCGGAACGAGGAGATAAGAATATGAAGAAAAAATTTGCTCTATCATTTGTTGCTCTTGCAAGCGTTGCCCTTCTTGCCGCTTGTGGGGAAGTAAAGTCAGGTGGTTCCAATGCAACTGGTACAAAAGTTGCTGACAAGACCATTAAAATTGGATTCAACTTTGAAGAAACTGGTGCAACAGCAGCATACGGGACAGCTGAACAAAAAGGTGCCCAACTGGCTGTTGATGAAATCAACAAAGCCGGTGGTATTGACGGCAAGAAACTTGAAGTTGTTGACAAGGATAATAAATCTGAAACAGCAGAAGCAGCTTCTGTCACGACTAACTTGGTAACCCAATCAAAAGTAAATGCAGTCGTAGGACCTGCAACTTCTGGTGCAACAGCAGCGGCAGTTCCCAATGCGACAAAAGCAGGTGTCCCTTTGATTTCTCCTAGTGCGACACAAGACGGTTTGACGAAAAATCAAGAATACTTATTCATCGGAACTTTCCAAGACAGTTTCCAAGGGAAAATCATTTCTAAATATGTTACAGAAAATTTAAAAGCGAAAAAAGTTGTACTTTATACAGATAACTCAAGTGACTATGCTAAAGGTGTTGCAAAAGCTTTCCGTAATGCCTACAAAGGTGAGATTGTTGCAGATGAAAAGTTTGTCGCTGGTGATACTGATTTCCAAGCAGCTCTTACCAAAATGAAAGGCAAAGATTTTGATGCCATTATCGTACCTGGATATTATACAGAAGCTGGTAAAATTGTAAACCAAGCGCGTGGTATGGGCATTGATAAGCCAATCGTTGGTGGTGACGGCTTTAATGGCGAAGAATTTGTCCAACAAGCAACACCAGCTAAAGCTTCAAATATCTACTATATCTCAGGCTTCTCTTCAACAGTTGATGTCTCAGATAAAGCAAAGAAATTCCTTGAAGCTTACAAAGCGAAATACAACAATGAAGAACCTTCAACATTTGCAGCGCTAGCATACGACTCTGTTTATCTTGTTGCCAATGCTGCTAAGGGTGCTAAAACATCTGTTGACATCAAAGACAATCTTGCTAAGACAAAGAATTTTGAAGGTGTAACAGGTGATACTAGCTTTGACAAGAATCATAATACTGTTAAAACAGCCTTTATGATGACCATGAACAATGGAAAGGTCACAGCAGCTGAAACGGTTAAGCCATAATCCTTCTCAAGAAATTGCTTAAAATATATTTTATAGTGTATAAAAGAGTAACTATTTATGGTGAACATCGTAGATAGTTACTTCTCTTTATACGGGCTAAAAGAAAAGAGGCGGGACAAAAGTCTTAGTCTTAAGAATATTTTTTATTATGGTTTGTAATACCTAGTGATTGATTGTTAGATATGTTTTAAGCTGTTGAAAAGTAATCAACTGTGAAGTGAGACTTAAAAGGTTTAACGGTCTCATTTGCTCAAACTTAGAATAGATGAGTGAGAAAAATCAATTTTTTTGAAATGATGACTTGACTCGCTCTTTTTTCACGATAGATAAGAAAATGTGAAAAATCACATAGTTCTTTCTTCTATACTATAATTAGAAAGTGTGGTGGCCATGCTCCAACAACTTGTTAATGGTCTGATTCTGGGGAGTGTCTATGCTTTGCTCGCTCTCGGTTATACCATGGTTTATGGAATTATCAAACTCATCAACTTCGCTCATGGAGACATTTATATGATGGGCGCTTTTATGGGCTATTTCCTGATTAACTCTCTTCATCTTAATTTTTTCCTTGCCTTGATTTTGGCGATGGTTGGGACAGCAGCTTTAGGTGTGCTGGTCGAGTTTCTGGCTTATCGTCCATTGAGAAATTCAACTCGGATTGCAGCTTTGATTACTGCGATTGGTGTTTCATTTTTCTTGGAATATGTGATGGTCTATTTTGTGGGAGCCAATACTCGTTCGTTCCCGCAAGTGATTGAAACGGTTCGTTATAATTTTGGACCGATTAGTCTCACCAATATCCAACTGATGATTTTGGTCATTTCCTTAATCTTGATGGTGTTATTGCAAGTCATTGTTCAAAAGACCAAAATGGGGAAAGCGATGAGGGCAGTTTCAGTCGATAGTGATGCGGCGCAGTTAATGGGAATCAATGTCAATCGTACAATTAGTTTCACTTTTGCTTTAGGTTCTGCTTTGGCAGGAGCAGCAGGTGTACTCATCGCGCTTTATTATAATTCCCTTGAGCCTTTGATGGGAATGACACCAGGGTTGAAATCGTTTGTCGCTGCAGTACTTGGTGGGATTGGTATTATCCCAGGAGCAGCATTGGGAGGCTTTGTCATTGGTCTATTAGAAACTTTTGCGACAGCTTTTGGTATGTCAGATTTCCGTGATGCGATTGTGTATGGTATTTTAATCTTAATCTTGCTTGTTCGTCCTGCAGGAATTCTTGGTAAGAATGTGAAAGAGAAGGTATAGGCTATGAAAAAGAATGTAAAAGTAAATATTTTATGGTTTGTGCTCCTTCTTGCAGGGTATGGTTTGATTGCCTTACTTGTCAGCGCTGGAGTTTTGAATGATTTTTACTTACAAATCTTACAACAAATCGGCATTAACATTATTTTAGCAGTAGGTTTGAATTTGATTGTCGGTTTCTCAGGTCAATTTTCTCTGGGACATGCTGGTTTTATGGCAATTGGTGCTTATGCGGCTGCAATTATTGGTTCGAGAACAGCTACTTATCCTGCCTTTTTTGCGGCTATGGTGTTAGGAGCATTGATTGCAGGAGCAGTGGCTTTGGTTGTCGGGATTCCTACTCTTCGCTTGAAAGGTGATTATTTGGCGATTGCAACGCTTGGAGTCTCTGAAATCATTCGCATTTTAATCATTAACGGTGGTGATTTGACCAATGGAGCTGCGGGTATATTGGGTATTCCTGCCTTTACCAATTGGCAAATGGTGTATTTCTTTGTAGTTATCACAACCATTTTAACCATCAATTTCTTGCGCAGCCCGATTGGACGAGCAACCTTGTCAGTTCGTGAAGATGAAATTGCAGCAGAATCTGTAGGGGTTAATACCACTAAAATCAAAGTCATTGCTTTTGTTTTTGGGGCGATGACAGCTAGTATCGCAGGCTCACTCCAAGCAGGATTTATCGGCTCTGTTGTGCCGAAAGATTATACTTTTATCAATAGCATCAATGTCTTGATTATCGTGGTATTTGGTGGCTTGGGTTCCATGACAGGAACCATTGTTGCAGCGATTGTCTTGGGAATTTTAAACATGGTACTTCAAAATGTAGCAAGTATTCGGATGATTATCTACTCTCTTGCTTTAATTTTGGTGATGATTTTCCGTCCAGGAGGACTTCTTGGTACATGGGAATTAAGCCTCTCACGCTTCTTTAAAAAAGATAAGGAGGTCAACTAATGGCGCTTCTTGATGTAAAAAATCTAACAAAAAATTTCGGTGGGTTGACTGCTGTTGGTGATGTAACCTTGGAGCTGAATGATGGGGAATTAGTCGGTCTCATTGGTCCAAATGGTGCAGGAAAAACAACTTTATTTAATTTACTGACCGGTGTTTATGAGCCAAGTGAAGGAAGCGTGACCTTGGATGGGCATTTGCTCAATGGCAAGGCTCCTTATAAGATTGCTTCTTTAGGGCTCAGTCGAACATTCCAAAATATTCGCTTGTTTAAAGATTTGACAGTCTTAGAGAATGTCTTGATTGCTTTGGGAAATCACCACAAAGCACATGTTTTTGCTAGCTTCTTTCGTTTGCCAGCTTTCTATAAAAATGAAGCAGAATTGCGTGAGAAGGCTCTGGAATTACTAAAAATCTTTGACCTAGACGGTGAAGCAGAAACACTTGCTAAGAATTTAGCTTACGGTCAACAACGTCGTTTGGAAATTGTGCGTGCTCTAGCAACAGAACCAAAAATTCTCTTTCTTGATGAGCCTGCTGCGGGAATGAATCCACAAGAAACAGCAGAATTGACAGAGTTAATTCGTCGCATAAAAAATGAATTTCAGATTACAATTATGCTGATTGAGCATGACATGAGTTTAGTCATGGAAGTGACGGAGCGAATTTATGTATTGGAGTATGGTCGTTTGATCGCACACGGAACTCCTGACGAGATCAAAAATGATAAGCGTGTTATCGAAGCCTATCTGGGAGGTGAAGCCTAATGTCTATGCTAAAAGTTGAAAATCTTTCTGTCCATTATGGCATGATTCAGGCTGTCCGAGATGTCAGCTTTGAAGTCAATGAGGGCGAAGTTGTTTCTCTCATCGGTGCCAATGGTGCCGGAAAAACCACGATTCTTCGGACCATTTCAGGACTGGTTCGTCCAAGTGCAGGAAAAATTGAGTTTCTAGGAAATGAAATTCAAAAAGTTCCTGCTCAGAAAATTGTAGCAGCAGGGCTTTCTCAGGTACCCGAAGGACGCCATGTTTTCCCAGGCCTGACTGTTTTGGAAAACCTAGAAATGGGTGCTTTCTTAAAGACAAATCGTGATGAAAATCAAGCGAATCTAAAAAAAGTCTTCTCACGCTTTCCGCGTTTAGAGGAACGTAAAAATCAAGACGCTGCAACTCTTTCTGGAGGCGAGCAGCAGATGCTTGCTATGGGGAGAGCACTTATGTCTACTCCAAAACTCCTACTTTTGGATGAGCCTTCAATGGGGCTAGCTCCTCTCTTCATTCAAGAAATTTTTGATATTATTCAAGATATTCAAAAGCAAGGCACAACTGTTCTATTGATCGAGCAAAATGCCAATAAAGCCCTCTCAATTGCCGACCGTGGCTACGTTTTAGAAACAGGAAACATCGTGTTGTCTGGCACAGGAAAAGAATTGCTCGCTTCCGATGAAGTCCGCAAGGCTTATCTTGGTGGGTGAAAAAGGAGAAAGAAGTGGTTTTCTACTTCTTTTTTATTCACTAATAGTATTCTTGAAAACATAAGCAAGTACCTTGAAAGCGTTTGAAATAAACTAGAAAATACAGTATAATAGAACTGAAAAATCAGAGATAAAGGAGATTTCCATGGCAGTTAAAGATTTTATGACGCGAAAAGTGGTGTATATTAGCCCAGACACGACAGTAGCGCATGCGGCGGATATTATGCGTGAGCAGGGATTACACCGGCTTCCTGTTATTGAAAATGACCAATTGGTTGGTTTGGTGACTGAAGGAACGATTGCCGAAGCAAGCCCTTCAAAAGCAACGAGCTTATCCATTTACGAGATGAATTATTTGCTAAACAAGACAAAGATTAAAGACGTCATGATTCGTGATGTGGTGACGGTGTCACAATTTGCTAGTTTGGAAGATGCTACTTACTTGATGTTGAAAAATAAAATTGGCATTTTGCCAGTGGTGGACAATCAGCAAGTATACGGCGTCATTACAGATCGTGATGTTTTCAGAGCCTTTCTTGAAATTGCTGGCTATGGTGAAGAAGGCATTCGCGTGCGTTTCATTACAGAAGATGAAGTCGGCGTGTTGGAGAAGATTGTGCATTTGATTGTCGAAGAAAATCTCAATATCTCTAACGCTGTTAATATTCCACGCAAAGATGGCAAAGTTATCATTGAAGTTCAAATTGATGGTAATGTGGATTTGCCGGCTTTAAAAGCGAAATTTGAAGACAAAGGCATTCAGGTAGAAAACATTACCCGTACTTCAGCAAAAGCATTATAAGACAACAAATAACGCATGAGAGCAGTTCATTTAACTGTGTTCATGCGTTTTTTTATAATGGGAGCAAGATTATTTCTGAATCGGTTGCTTATTGACATCTAAGGTAAAGCCTTCACCAAGGATTTCATGGGCATCTGTAATGGTAATAAAGGCATGTGGATCGACGCTATGAATAACTTTTTTCATGGATTGCATTTCGTTTCGTCCAACGACGCAGTAAATGAGTTTCAAATCATTCTCGCTGTAGTAGCCTTGTCCATTGATGAAAGTAATTCCACGACCGAGATCTTCATCAATTTTCTTTGCCAATTCTTCTGGGCGGCTAGTAATAACCATGAAGCCCTTGCCGGCATAACCGCCTTCACCAATCAAGTCAATCACTCGTGAAGCGATAAAGACAAAAATCAAGGTATAAGTCACTAGGCGAACATCTTTAAAAACAAGTATAACGAAAATAAGGACGCAGAAGTCTACAGTAAACATCAATTTTCCCATGGAGATATTCGTATACTTGTTAGCGATTCGAGCAATAATATCGGTACCGCCAGTCGTACCACCGGCATTGAAAACAATTCCTAGTCCAACACCAGCAATAATCCCTGTCAGAAGCGTCACAATCACGAGGTCGCCTTCAAGGTTAATCACGAAAGGGATTTTTTCAAATATCGTCAGCCAAGCAGAAACGGCAAAGGTTCCTAAGATGCTAGAGTACAAAAGTCGCGATCCAAAAATTCTCCAAGCAATAATGAAAAGAGGAATGTTGATGATGAGATTCATCAGTGAAACAGGAATCTTAAAAAGATAGTATGTAATGAGGGTCACACCAGTTGCGCCTCCCTCATACAAATGATTCGGAATAATCAGATAATTGATTGCAAAAGCAAAAATTCCAGCTCCTAGAACAATCGTTAGATAGTTTTTAAACTTAGACATGATAACCTCCTAATAATTTCTGTACATTCTATTGTATCAAATCTTGAAAACTTATGTATCATTTTGAAAAAATTTTTTTAAACTTTTTCTGACAATGATTTTTCTGGAGTTTTTTGTTAAAATAGAAAGGAGAAAAAGGAAGAAATGAGTTAGTATGTCAAAAGGAATGTTCATCTCTTTAGAGGGACCAGATGGTGCAGGAAAATCAAGTGTTTTAGAAGCTTTGATTCCCATTTTAGAAGCAAAAGGGCAGGCGTTTGTCACAACGCGTGAGCCTGGTGGAGTGGCAGTTGCGGAGAAGATTCGCGATGTTGTTTTAGATCCGAAGCATACGGAAATCGATGAAAAAACGGAATTGCTCCTTTATATTGCCAGTCGCAGGCAACATTTGGTGGAACGTATTTTGCCTGCTTTAGATCGTGGTGAAATGGTGCTGGTGGATCGCTTTATTGATAGTTCGGTGGCGTATCAAGGTTTTGGTCGAGGTCTGAAGGTGGCTGATATTGATTGGCTGAATGATTTTGCGACCGACGGTTTGAAGCCAGATTTGACCCTTTATTTTGATATTGAAGCAGAGGAGGGCTTGGCTCGTATTGCTAAGAGCAAAGAGCGTGGTGCGGACCGTTTGGATCGTGAAAGTGTGGAATGGCACCAGCGCGTGCGTGAGGGATATTTGTCTATTCTTGAAAAAGAGCCAAATCGTGTGAGAAAGATTGATGCCAGTCAGCCATTAGAAAAGGTCGTCGCAGATACTTTAGCAGTATTGGCAGAACGAGTTGAGAGTTTAAGATGAAAATAGAAGAATTAGCTCAGTTGCAGCCAGTTTTGTTTGAGCGTTTTGAGCACATTTTACAGCAACATCGGCTGAATCATGCTTATTTGTTTACAGGAGCTTGCGGTAGTTTTGAGATGGCTCAATGTTTAGCACAGAGTTTATTTTGTACCAATAAAAATGGTGTCTTACCCTGTGGTGAATGTCGAAATTGCTGCTTGATTGAGGCAGAGGATTTTTCAGATGTGACGGTTGTTCGACCAATCAATAATATTATAAAGACAGAGCGAGTCAGAGAATTGGTACGCAATTTTTCGCAGTCTGGATTTGAGAGCAACAAGCAAGTTTTTATCATTTGTGACGCAGAAAAAATGCATGTCAATGCGGCTAATTCACTGCTGAAAGTGATTGAAGAGCCGCAAAGTGAAGTGTATATTTTTTTACTGACGGCAGATGAAAACCTTATTTTGCCGACCATTAAAAGTCGAGCGCAGCGATTTTATTTTCCGAAAAATAAAGCATATTTGTTTGAGGAATTAGAACAAGCTGGAGTGATGAAGATGCAAGCAGAATTGTTGACAGTTTACAGTCAGACGGAAGAAGAAGCTATGCGTTTGGCAGCTAGTTCATCATTTTTTGAACTAGTTAATGAATGTGAATGTCTTGTATCTTTTTGCTTGAATCAAAAAGCAATCGCCTATTTGCAGGTTGCGAAGTTAGCTAGTCTGGCTGATGATAAGGAAAAGCAAGGACAGGCTTTGAAGGTGCTGGAAATTTTATTTGCTAAAGAGATGGAAACAGAGTGTGGACGCTATTACTTAGACGGTATATTTACAGCGAGGAAAATGTGGCAAGCAAATGTTAGTTTTCAAAATGCACTAGAATATATGGTGTTACAAGAAAGAGAATGATGTGCTACGTTGGCACAGGAAAATGGTAGTGAGGATGAATAAAAAAGAATTATTTGATGCTCTTGATGAATTTTCTCAAAATCTGCTTGTGACTTTGGCAGAAGTAGAGGCAATTAAGAAAAATCTGAAAGGCGTAGTAGAAGAAAACGTAGCGCTTCGTTTGGAAAATGATAAATTACGAGAGCGATTGGGCCAAGTGGAGCATACAACAACACCAAAAACAAAAAGAAATCGCGATAATCTGCGTAAATTATACGAAGACGGTTTTCATGTCTGTACGGATTTTTATGGTCAACGCCGTGAAAATGATGCAGAATGCATGTTTTGTGACGAGTTGCTGTTTAGGGAGTAAGCATGCAGATTCAAAAAAGTTTTAAAGGTCAGTCTCCTTATGGGAAGCTCTATCTGGTGGCTACTCCGATTGGGAATATGGACGATATGAGCATCCGTATGGTGAATACTCTGAAAGAAGTCGATTTCATTGCAGCAGAAGATACCAGAAATACTGGTTTGTTGCTCAAGCATTTTGGTATTACTAAGAAGCAGATTAGCTTTCACGAGCATAATGCCAAAGAAAAAATCCCTGATTTGATTCGTTTGCTGAAAAGCGGGCAGAATATTGCTCAGGTTTCGGATGCCGGCTTGCCTAGTATTTCGGATCCGGGGCATGATTTAGTTAAAGCTGCTATTGCTGAGGAAATCGCAGTAGTGACTGTGCCTGGTCCCAGCGCAGGCATTTCAGCTTTGATAGCTAGTGGCTTAGCTCCACAACCTCATATTTTTTATGGATTTTTGCCACGCAAGTCTGGTCAGCAAAAAGAGTTTTTTTCTAATAAAAAAGCCTATCTAGAGACACAGATTTTTTACGAATCTCCTCATCGGGTCAAAGCCACTTTAGAAAATATGCTCAGTATCTATGGGGATCGTTCTGTAGTACTAGTACGGGAATTAACTAAGATTTATGAAGAATACCAGCGCGGCTTGATTTCGGAAGTGATTGGCTTTATTACGGAAAATCCACTAAAAGGTGAATGTTTGTTAATCGTAGAAGGTTTTAAGGAAGAAGAGATTGAACAGTCAGAAGCGGATTTGTTGGCAGAGGTTGATCTTCTAGTAGCAGCAGGAGCAAAGAAAAATCAAGCTATCAAAGAAGTAGCGAAAAAATACGGCTGGAATAAGAGTGAATTATATGCTCGTTATCATGAGCAAGTCAGTGAGTAAAAATGACTTTTTATAAACAAATTTATATTTCCCCTTTAGGAGAAATGTCTTTGGTTGCTGATGTGACAGGGCTTGTTGGAGCTTGGTTTTTCAAGCAGAAATATTTTGAGCGTGGTTTAGAGAAAGCTACGATGCCAGTAGAAAATGATATTCTGAAAAGAACTCGTCTTTTGCTAGATGATTATTTTAGCGGAAAGTATCCAGACTTTTCGAGTCTTGTTTTGGCTCCTGTTGGGACGGATTTTCAACAACGGGTCTGGGCTTATTTGCAAACTATTCCTTATGGGAGAACGGTCACGTATGGTCAGATAGCAAAGGAGTTAGATATTCACTCGGCGCAGGCTGTTGGTGGCGCTGTGGGCAGAAATCCCTTTTCTATCATCGTTCCCTGTCATCGAGTTCTGGGAAGTCAAGGGCAATTAACCGGTTATGCTGGGGGATTAGACAAGAAAATGTGGTTGCTGAAGCATGAAGGCGTAGAGCTTAGCGAGAAAGCTTTAGATAAATGATACAAATGGAGAAAATGATATGTTACGATTTATTGAATATCCAAAATGTTCGACCTGTCGCAAAGCCAAGGCTGAATTAAGCCAGTTGGGTTTGGACTTTGAAGCAGTAGATATTGTCAAGGAAACACCGAGTAAAGAGGAAATTTTAACTTGGATGGAAAATTCTGATTTAAACATCAAATCTTTCTTCAACACTAGCGGGCTCAAATATCGTGAGCTAGGTTTGAAAGATAAACTATCAGGATTGTCCGACGAAGAAGCCGCAGAGCTTTTAGCAACCGATGGCATGCTCATCAAACGACCAATCTTAGAAAAAGACGGAAAAATCCTGCAAATAGGCTACCGCATAGAATATGCAATATTAGATTTGTAAATAAAAAAGAAGTGAGGCAACAATTGCGATTTTAAAGAAATCCATTTTGTCGTCTCACTTCTTTTTAAGCTCTCTATTTTGGTATCATTGCTGTTCGTGTTATAATGTTTTTATATACTGAGAAAATTTCTTCAAACCTTGTTATCTTGGGAGTGAGATAGAACTAAAATTTGAAAATGTTAATCGTCGCTCTTTTGATTTAATCATCCGATACAACATATTCCGTCAGATATTTTGTATAGTCTCACCTTGCAAGGTTGCTAAACAGTCTGTGAGACTGTTTGATTTTCATTGAATATTAGTAAAAAACGAAAAGAGAAAAAATGGTTTTATCAAAAAAACGTGCGCGAAAGGTAATTGAGGAAATCATCGCCCTATTTCCAGATGCAAAACCTAGCTTGAATTTTACCAATCATTTTGAATTGTTAGTCGCAGTCATGCTGTCAGCTCAAACGACCGATGCAGCAGTCAACACAGTCACACCAGCCCTTTTTAAAGCCTATCCAACTCCACAGGAAATGGCGGCGGCTTCAGAAAGCGAAATTGCCAGCTATATTGCTCGTCTGGGGCTTTATCGCAATAAGGCTAAGTTTTTGAAAAAATGTGCTCAGCAGTTGCTAGATGACTTTGGCGGTCAAGTCCCACATACACGAAAAGAATTGGAAAGTCTTGCGGGTGTGGGACGCAAAACAGCCAATGTGGTCATGAGTGTTGGCTTTGGTATTCCAGCTTTTGCGGTGGATACCCATGTGGAGCGGATTTGCAAACACCATGATATTGTTAAAAAGTCCGCTAGTCCTTTAGAAGTCGAACAACGTGTGATGGAAGTTCTGCCCAAAAATGAATGGCTTCCAGCTCACCAAGCTATGATTTGCTTTGGTCGTGAAATTTGCCACCCAAGAAATCCTGAATGTGACCAGTATCCACAACTGTATCATTTTGATTGAAAAAAAGAGGAGAAACCTCTTTTTTTATAACTCAATTTCCAATACAATTGGTGTGTGGTCTTGCCTTGTACCTGAGTCAATCATTTCTGACTTGGTTACTTTATCTGCAATTCGATTGCTAGTCAGCCAGTAATCAATTCTCCAGCCACTGTTATTGATTTTGCTGGTCTTGCTGCGTTGTGCCCACCAGCTATAAACATTTGGAATATCGCCGTGAATGTAACGGAAAGTATCCGTAAAACCACGATTTAACAGATTGGTAAATCCGGATCGTTCTTCATCTGTAAATCCAGGTGAGCGACGGTTGCTAGAAGGATGAGCGAGGTCAATCTCATTGTGGGCTACATTGTAGTCCCCTGTCGCAAGGACAGGTTTTTCTATGTCTAAAGCTGTTAGATAGTCAGCATATTTTTTGTCCCAGATTTGTCGTTCTTCTAAACGTTTTAAACCATCACCTGCATTGGGAGTGTAGACTTGTGTGACAAAGAATTTTTCAAACTCAAGGGTAATAATACGCCCTTCGGCATCCATAGTAGAAGGTGCACCGATTTCTGGGAAGGTTATTTTTGGAGATAGATTCTCTTTGTATAAAAACATAGTTCCTGCATAACCTTTACGTGCAGGTTCTATAGAAGAGCGCCATGTAGTTTCATAATGTGGGAATAATTCATCCAAAACTTTTAGATGTTTTTTAGTTGGTCCGTTAGCAGATAATTTAGTCTCTTGAATGGCGATAATATCAGCGTCTAATCCTACTAAAGTCTGTAAAACAGCTTGTGACAATTGCGCGCGTGCGGAGTCACTGGTCAAAGCTGCATTGAGAGAGTCAATATTCCAAGAAATGAGTTTCATATAGATACCTTTTCTAGATTCATTTTTTTCTATTGTATCAAAAAATGACTGACTCGGCGAGTTTGAGGTTGTAAAAAGGAGAGTAAAGTGTATAATACTGGTGAAAGGAGATATAATGGGAGGACTATTGTTACATATTGTTTTATTCATATTCTTTATTTGGTACCTGATTAGGTTACTTCGTTTGAAGGGAAAGCAATCTTCTACTGAACCATTTTGGATACCTAAAGAAATCGGTGTGGGAATTGGGAACAATCCAAGGAACACAGCTGGTTTTTGGGTAAGTCTGGCTGTGACACTTTCTATTCTTACTGTTCTTCTTGTTTTGATAGTATCTTTGATTTTGTAAAAGAGATTTGGGAAAATGTTTTTATAATAATATTGTTTGTAAAACGCAGTTTAGTGTGGTTTACTCAAAAAATAGGGCAGGTGATAAATAGATCTTTCGTAGAAAGCAATAACAAAGTTTTAATCAAGTTTATTGACGCTGCTCTCGTTAGCTGTATTTGTAGCCTTCAACAGCTCCTCGGACTACTGGAGCTAATCATTGCTGCTGCGGAGCGGAATGACAAAATCCAACTCTTTAAGTTATTGATTTTGTCCTGCCCTCTTTCTTTTTTAAAACTATTTAGAAAAAAGTCTAAATAGGTCTTGTGTTTTTTAAAAGAAAGAGTATAATTCTATTTAGAAGATTATCTAAATAGAAAGTGTAACTTAAATGTCGAAGAAAACGGATATGCTTACTTTTATTTTTTTATCTTATAGCTTAGCTTGGTTGATTTGGATTGGGCTATGGTTAGCTAATGTCAAGCTTGGCGAGCCTATCGCTCAGGCTGGAACTATTCTTGCCATGTGGATGCCAGCTTTTGCTTTTTTTATCTTAAAGAAAATGAGATCAGCAAACATGAAATTACAGGCTCAATTTTCAACAAATCTCAAAGGATGTTGGCGCTATTATTTATTAGTGCTTTGGTTGCCTGCGGTATTGAGTTTTTTAGGAGCAGGACTGTATTACATCGTCTTTAGCAAACAGTTTAGTCTTGGTTTTGAGATGTTGCGAGAAATGCTGGGAAGAACAGGTAGTCCTCAAATAAATCTTCCCATACAGATCGTTATTTTTGCACAACTATTTTCAGCTTTGACGTATGCGCCTTTTCTTAATAGTCTGTTTGCTATTGGTGAGGAAATTGGGTGGCGTGGTTATCTTTATCCAGCACTACGCAAGCGTTTTTCAATAGTTCAAGCACACTTATTAGTTGGACTTATCTGGAGTATTTGGCATCTGCCGATTAATTTGCAGGGATATAATTATGGACTAACTTATTTTGCATATCCTTGGCTGGGAGTGCTTGCAATGTTTGTTTTTTGTTTTAGTTTAGGCGTTTTATTAAGTTGGGTGATGGAAAAGACGAATTCTATCTGGGCTCCAGCACTCTTGCACGGTGCTGTTAATGCCATTGTTGGCGTGGGTCTTTTATTTCAATTGCCAACAGAAAAAGCATTAGCCTTGCGTATTCTAGGTCCGACACCCACAGGACTTCTGGCAGTTTTACCTTTCTTGTGTTTAGCGCTAGCCATTTTACAAAAAGAAAAGAGGGAAACTCATGAGTTTCGCTAATACCTTTAAGGCCTTATCTCATCCTGTGAGAAGAGCGATTTTAGATTTGTTAAAAATGGGCAGTCTGTCTGCTGGGGAAATAGCGGAACATTTTGAGCTGACGGGAGCTACCATTTCGCACCATCTTAATATTTTAAAAAAAGCAGATTTGATTTTGGAGACGCGCCAGAAAAATTATATCTATTATGAACTCAATACTTCAGTCTTGGAAGAAATTGTAGTTTGGTTAGCTGAATTGAAAGGAGATAAGACTAATGAAGATTGATAAAAAACTATTGATACTAACAAGTGCTAGTATTTTGGTGCCTATGTTGATAGGCTGCTTTTTCTGGCAACAGTTGCCCCAAACAGTCGCAACGCATTTTGATTTTTCGAATCAAGTAAATGGATTCAGTAGTCGAGGGTTTACTGTTTTTGGTATTCCTAGTTTTCTGCTGCTTCTACATTGGTTTTGTTTATTTGTGACTAGCAAGGATCCTAAATCTAAGAATATTAGCTTGAAAATGTGGCATCTGGTTTATTGGATTATTCCTTTGACATCTTGTTTAGTCATGACAGCTATTTATGCGCAAGCCTTGGGTTATGCAGTTAATCATGCTCTGATGAATGGTATGTTTTTAGGAGTTCTATTTATTGCTATTGGGAATTACATGCCAAAAACTCGTCGCAATTATACGGTTGGTATACGTTTACCATGGACTTTGGATAATGATGATAATTGGATAAAGACACATCGTCTGGCTGGTAAAATTTGGGTAATTGGTGGTATTATCATTTTCTTTAATGGTTTCGTTCAGATTGCAGTTACGTTCGTGCTTGTTTTTACTCTAATCATTATGATTGTAGTGCCAATGATTTATTCTTACTGGTTATCTAAAAGGATACATTGATTCATTTGCTGTTTAGCTTGAAACTTTTTTAGTCTAATTATCGTTGTGGGAGCGGGACGACAAAATTGAACTCTTTGAGTTGCTGATTTTTGTCTCGCTCCTATTATCTTGTTAAAATACGATTTCTAGAAATATTGAAAAATTTTCTATAATAGACCGAGAAAATAGAGGGAGAAAAAATGAAATTTTATTCTTATGATTATGTTTTGAGTCAAATCAACCAGCAAAACTGGGTGACGATTGGACTTTCTATTTTGTTGTTACTTGTGACAGTTTTTTTGCTTTTAAGGCTTATCGAAATAAGCGCGATTCGAAATTTCGTGAATTGGCGATTATCTCCATTTTGTCTTTGATTGCTATCGTTCTGATTGGGATTAGTACTTTTCAGACCAATCAAGCCTCTAATAACCAGTTCCAAACTTCTCTTCATTTTATTGAAGTTATTTCAAAAGATTTGGGAGTAGATAAGTCAGAGGTTTATGTCAACACTTCAGCTGCGACGGATGGAGCGATTTTAAAAGTTGGAGAAGATTTTTATCGAGCTATGAGTGGCAGTGAGCCAGATAAGTATTTACTGGAAAAAATTAAATTACATAAGACAACGGATATCAAATTAGTGGAGGTTAAAAAATGACATTGAATTTTCTTGAAATCCTGATTAAACTAGCGTTGGGGCTGTTTTCACTCGTGTTTGTTATCAATGTGACAGGAAAAGGAAATCTGGCACCTAATTCCGCAATCGACCAGATTCAAAATTATGTTCTAGGTGGTATTATTGGTGGGGTGATTTACAATAGTTCTATTAACATTCTCCAGTATGCGATCATCCTCATTATGTGGACGATTTTGGTCTTGACTCTAAAATGGCTCAATAACAATATTCGGACAGTCAAGCATTTGATTGATGGTAAACCGACTACCCTGATTCAGCACGGGAAGTTAAGCCCTGAAGCCTGCCGCTCCGTTGGCCTTTCAGCGGCTGATGTGGCTCTGAAGTTGCGTAGCCAAGGAATTTTTCAACTAAAGCAAGTTAAACGAGCAGTCATGGAACAAAACGGTCAGCTTATTGTCGTACAGGCAGGTGAGGAAAATCCGAAATACCCCATTATCACAGACGGTGTTGTCCAGATTGATATTTTAGATTCTATTGACAAAACAGAAGAATGGTTAATCGAGAGGCTTGCTAAGGAAGGCTATACTGATATTTCTAATATCTTCATCGCAGAATATGAAAGTGGTAACTTGAGCGTTGTGACGTATTAAGAGTATTTTCCTTTTTGAATAGATAAAAGCGAAAAAGAGAAAAGGAGATCTTGCTAGGAATCTTGCAGAGAAATTAGGATAAAGGTGCTGCGAAGCTTATTTGAGATAAAAAGGTGAAAAATGAAGCTGCTGTTGAAATTATAGTTTAAAAACAGATAGCATTAAAGATAGCAAAGGAATATTAAAAAATCTTTTTCTAAAACGGCACAAATATAAAAAATAAAGCTCTATCTGACTAGTCCATCCAGATAGAGCTTTTGTTTTTGAGTAAATCAGAATTTTTGTTTGTAATTCTATTCTTGTAAGAACTGTCAACAAAAATCCTTACTGTCAGATAGGACAGTAAGAGAATTCAATCAGGATTAGAACATTGCTGTTAGTACAGTAATAAATCCAAATACAATACCTGGAGCATTTGCAGTAGCAAGTGGTAAATCGCGTTCTTTTTTAAACAAACCATAATAAACCCAAAGGCTACAGTTGATTGCAACTACCAAAGGTTGGATAAAGTTTCCCTTATGTCCAGCTAAATTGTCCATAATTTGTGGGATATAAGATACATACATCATAACAGACATGAATGTCGCCACCCAACCTATCATTTTCATTCGTTTCCATAACTCCTCATAAAACGTAGTGTAGAGAACGAAAACTCATTTATAACATACTAAGTTCATATAAAACAAGCCTCATTCAATACTATTATTTTATACTAAGAATAAGATTTAAGCAAGAATAATATACTAATGATTATGAGTACAACGTAAGTCAACTCTATTTTTCATTTAAAAAGCTGTGTAATATGTTATAATAAAGTGTTACTAAAAAAGGTTTCATTTGCCTTGAAAGGAAAAACTATGACTGAAAAGAATTTTTATATTACAACACCAATCTATTATCCAAGCGGCAAGCTCCACATTGGCTCTGCTTACACGACCATTGCCTGCGATGTCCTTGCTCGTTACAAGCGTCTTATGGGTTATGATGTTTTTTATTTGACAGGGCTTGATGAGCACGGTCAAAAGATTCAACAGAAAGCAGAAGAAGCGGGTGTTACTCCTCAGAAATATGTGGACGGGATGGCGAAAGGAGTAAAAGAACTTTGGCAACTGCTGGATATTTCTTATGATAAGTTTATCCGCACAACCGATAATTATCATGAAAAAGTAGTAGCAGATGTTTTTGAACGTCTCTTAGCTCAAGATGATATTTACTTGGGTGAATATTCAGGCTGGTACTCTGTTTCTGATGAAGAATTTTTCACTGAAAGTCAGTTAGAAGAAGTTTTCCGTGATGAAACTGGCAAGGTTATCGGAGGAATTGCCCCATCAGGTCACGAAGTTGAATGGGTGTCAGAAGAATCTTACTTCTTGCGTTTGGGTAAGTACGCTGACCGTTTGGTAGAATTTTTCCATGCACATCCAGACTTTATTCAGCCTGATGGTCGCATGAATGAAATTATCAAAAACTTTATCGAGCCAGGATTGGAAGACTTGGCAGTATCACGGACTTCCTTCACTTGGGGAGTGCCTGTACCGTCCAATCCAAAACACGTTGTGTATGTCTGGATTGATGCTCTGCTAAATTATGTAACAGCTCTGGGCTATGGTCAGGATGCGGATGCCAACTTTGAAAAATTCTGGAATAACGGTACAGTCTTTCATATGGTTGGGAAAGACATTCTGCGCTTCCACTCCATTTATTGGCCAATTATGCTCATGATGTTAGACTTGAAATTACCAGAGCGCCTGATTGCCCACGGTTGGTTTGTTATGAAGGACGGCAAGATGTCTAAGTCTAAAGGAAATGTCGTTTATCCAGAAATGCTGGTAGAGCGTTTTGGACTTGATCCGCTTCGCTATTATCTCATGCGTAGTCTTCCAGTCGGTTCTGATGGCACTTTTACGCCAGAAGATTATGTTGGTCGTATCAACTATGAACTAGCTAACGACCTTGGTAACCTCCTCAACCGCACGGTTGCTATGATTAACAAGTATTTTGAAGGTGAAGTTCCAGTTTATGTGGAAAATGTGACGGACTTCGATGCTGATTTGGCAGCAGTAGTTGCTGATAGTTTGGCACAATACCACAAACAGATGGATGCTGTGGATTATCCACGCGCCCTTGAAGCGGTTTGGAATATTATTTCTCGTACCAATAAATACATTGATGAGACAGCTCCGTGGATATTGGCGAAGGATGAAGCTAAACGTGATGATTTAGCAGCGGTTATGGCACATTTGGTAGCTAGTTTACGTGTGGTGGCACATTTGATCAAGCCATTTATGATGACAACAAGTGACGCTATCTTGAGTCAGCTTGGTTTGCCAGAGGCAACTTCGCTGGAAAATCTTAACTTGGCAGGATTGTCAGCAGGCTTAACTGTGGTTAAAAAAGGAACACCAATCTTCCCACGCCTAGACATGGACGCAGAGATTGCCTACATCAAGGAGCAAATGGAAGCCAATAAGCCAGCCATTGAAAAGGAATGGGAGCCAGAAGAAGTAGAACTCAAACTCAACCGCAAGGAAATCAAGTTTGACGATTTTGACAAAGTAGAAATCCGTGTCGCAGAGGTTAAAGAAGTTTCTAAAGTTGAAGGTTCTGATAAATTGCTTCAATTCCGCTTGGATGCGGGAGACGGCGAAGATCGTCAAATTCTGTCTGGGATTGCTAAATACTATCCAAACGAGCAAGAATTGGTTGGCAAGAAAGTCCAAATCGTAGCGAACCTCAAACCACGCAAGATGATGGGACGTATCAGCCAAGGCATGATCCTCTCAGCAGAATATGGTAATCAACTAACTCTGCTCACAGTAAATCAAAATGTACCAAATGGTAGCTTGATTGGGTGAGCCCACAGGAAGATTAGAATTAAAAAGGAGGCTGGGACAATAATGTCTCAGCCTCGCTTTGTTTATCGTTACGGTCAATGGAATAAAAGAAATTGGTAGTCTATACCTACATCAACGGCTTATCTAAGAATTGTTTCCCCACGTCTGAGGGCCGGATAATTTTCCTAAAAAGTAGTTCACGTCGTCCGAGAGTCGGACAGTCTGCCTGAAAAGTGGTTCACTTCGTCTGAGGCTCGGATAGCCTGCCTGAGAAGAAGTTTGCTCCGTCTGAGGCTCGGACGACCTATTTGAGTAGTAGTTAAAAAAAGGAGTGAGACAGGACTCCCTTTTGTAGTATAAAACATAATGATGCACTATTCATCTTTATTTAAAAACGAAAACCTCTCCGCCAGACTAGTCCAGCTTTCTCGTATATCGATCATAAAAACAGCTGGATTAGGTGTTTTAAAGTCGTCAATCCAAGCTTGGTAACGGATAGAGATGAGCAGGCGTGTTAGGCGGCTGAGCATTTCTTTTTCTTGCTCGGTAAGGGCTTGGGCATTTTGGACGATAGTCAGCAATTTCTTGATACTGTTGGGTTGGAAAAATTCATCAATGGACGTAATTTGAGCGTCTAAAATGAGGCCGAAAAAGACATCAAAGAAATCTTTAAGTTCATCATCGGGAACCGTCTCCACCCATTCTTTGAGAGTTTTGTCTGTCTGAATGCTGTCTGGGTTGAGCGTGTCAAGTAAGACAAAGTGCTCATTTTCAATTTGCCAAGAGAAGGTATCATGCTGGGCAATACCACCAATAGCTACACTCTTTACAATGTGCGCTTGCTTAGGTGTTTCCAGCATCATCCCGACAATAGAGCCCTGCGGAATGTAGCGCTTGATTTTTGAAGCCATTTCCTGATAGCCGTCTGTTTCAATCACTGTGTGATTCAATCCCGGAGCGTCAAAACTATAGATTTGAGAAATTCTTGCTTGCAAGGCAGGCTCCACTTGGCTGCCAGCGTAAGTCGCTAGATTGCCACCTTTGGAATGTCCTGTCAAGATAAAGGTCGCTGTTGGAAAAGCCTGCATGACCTTTTGAACGTAGCGTACAGCAGTTTGCTGGGCAGGGACATGTTCCATATAAGTCATATGGAAATCTTCCTTCCAGCCGATAATGGAATCATCTGTTCCGCGAAAAGCAATGACAAAGGTATCCAAATCAATCTTATAAGTCATAGCAGCAAATTGTTTTTGCACATCAAGATCAATATCATTCACATAACCCAAGAGTTTGATGTTCTTATAGCGTTTCACCTTAGCGGCTTGGTCCAAAAGTGCCAAGCGGTGTTTGGTATTCATCATGGAATTTTCTTGGGGCATGTATTGTGGCACATCAGTTAAACGGCTGGCTTTTTGCAGGTCAAAATCGTCCGTTACGATTGTGTCATAGTTTAGATACGTGATCTCGGTCAAAAGCAGAATATCTAGCTCTGTAAAGGGCTGATCGTAGATACTGTCGTATTGTACATCTTCTAAATAGTTAAAAATATTTCCCATAAAGGTTCTCTTTTCTGAAAATCTATTGTTAGTATAGCATATTTTCGCAAGTCTTTGTTATAATAGAGAAAGAAAGCGGAAATGAGGGATAGGATGCACAAGATATTATTAGTGGAAGACGATGCCGTCATTCGTCAACAAGTCAAAAAAATGCTGGAACAATGGGGATTTGAGGTGATTGCTGTAGAGGATTTTATGCAGGTGCTGACGATTTTTGTCAAGGAAGAACCGCATCTAGTCCTGATGGATATTGGTCTACCGTTGTTTAATGGTTATCATTGGTGCCAAGAAATTCGCAAGATTTCTAAAGTGCCTATTATGTTTTTATCTTCACGTGATCAGGCGATGGATATTGTCATGGCGATTAACATGGGCGGAGATGATTTTGTGACGAAGCCATTTGACAATAATGTCTTGTTGGCTAAGGTTCAAGGACTCTTGCGTCGTTCGTATGAATTTGGGACAGATCAAAGTTTGTTGGAATACCATGGGGTTATTCTCAATCTCAAGTCCATGGATATGATGTATTATGGAGAAGTGATTACGTTAACGAAAAATGAATTTCAAATTCTGCGTGTGCTATTTGAGCATTCTGGCAGTATTGTTTCGCGTGATGATCTCATGAAAGAACTTTGGAATAGTGATTTCTTTATTGATGATAATACCTTATCTGTGAATGTTGCACGGCTGCGCAAGAAATTAGAAGAAGTCGGTCTCAAGAATTTCATTGAAACAAAGAAAGGTATAGGGTACAGGTTAATTAATGGAACATCAGAATAAGCATCTATTTTTCAAATATTATCTGCGTTCTCGAAAACTTTTATGTTCATTGTTATTTATTTTTTATAGTTTGTTGTTTATTTTTTCTTATCTTTTTGAAGATGAACGCACCGTTTTGCAATATGTTATAATACTCTTGCTTTTGACGAGCTTAATAGGACTCATCTTAGACTTTGTGAAACAATATCAAAATTTTCGTCATGCTGTCTTATATGGTGAAAGCGATGCGTACACTCCTTTAGAAGCATTGCTCACCTCCAGAATTAGAACTTTAGAAAAAGATAAAAAAGAGCTAAAAATACAGCATCAAGAAAAGCAGAGTGATTTACTGGATTATTATACACTTTGGGTGCATCAGATTAAGACACCGATTGCTGCGAGCAAGCTCTTGGTGCAGGATTTACAAGAGCAGACGTTCAAAAATCAATTGGAGCAGGAGTTGTTTAAGATTGACTCTTATACGAACTTAGTCTTGCAGTATTTGCGGTTAGAAAGCTTCCATGATGACTTGGTCGTAGAGAAAGAAAATATAGAGGATTTAGTTAAAGAAGTCGTCAAAAAATATACGCTTTTCTTTATTCAGCAAGGTCTTAGTTTGAATTTGCATGATTTAAATCACACCGTTATTACAGATAAAAAGTGGTTTCTTGTCATTTTAGAGCAAGTGCTTTCTAATAGTCTCAAATATACGAAGCAAGGTAGCATTGAAATTTTCTTTCAGGAAGATACCTTGCATATGAAAGATACTGGTTTGGGGATTCAAAATTCCGATCTTCTCCGTGTATTTGAGCGAGGTTTTTCTGGTTATAATGGACGTTTGACGCATCAATCTTCAGGATTAGGGCTCTATTTATCTAAGAAAATTGCGGATAAATTGGGCCATGAATTACATTTGCATTCTGTGGTCGGCGAAGGGACAACTGTGATGATTACGTTCAAAGAGAAGAAATTGTTATTTGAATGAATGCAATCTTACAAAAGTGTAAGGTTGATATCTAAAAATGAAAGGTTATGTTATGGTAGCAGCCTTTCTTTTTTTGTATCATAAGATTAGAAAATAAACAATGTTTGATAAAGGAGGTAGTCATAAAAACAAAAGGATTGAATGCTTTTCAGCTGAAGCTCTTCATGGCTTTATTAATGGTTTTTGATCATCTTGGGAAAATACCAGGCTTACTGTCTGGTGAATGGGAGGGAATTTTTCATGCTTTGACACGTTGTGTAGCTGTTTGGTTCGCTTTCGCAGCAGTAGAAGGGTTTCGATACACACGGAGTCGCTTGCTTTACAATCTGCGTCTCTTTTTCTGGGCAATGATCATGTTTGTTGGAAATACTATTCTCAATTTGCTGTTTCACTCTAAAGGAGTTCAGATATATAATAATATTTTCCTAACGTTAGCTTGCGGTGTACTTGCGCTAATTCTCTTTTTTGGAATTTCGCCCAATGACGACCTAATTAACATTAAACGGCAGCCCATCCGCTTTATCTTAGGACTTGTTGTTTGCTTGCTTGCTGGTTTTGTGACAGAAAGCGGCATGGTCATTATTCCATTTATGTTGATCACCTATACTTGTAGAGAAAAGAGAAATCTCCGCAATCTTCTGTATGGTATTTTAGCGGTTGTCCTATTTTGTATGAGTATTCAGATTTACCCGACATGGAGCGATACGCTGTTAATGATGTTTTATAATTCCGATTGGCTTTTTATCACAGTACTGCCTTTCATTTCACTCTATAATGGCGAACGCGGTTCTGTGACTAAGTGGAGCAAGTATTTCTTTTATATCTTTTATCCAGCTCACTTATGGTTGATTACTTGCATTGCTTACCTCGTTCAAAAATGAGTAAATCATAGTCTTGCAGCGAGCAATTCGCTGCAAAGTAGTATCAAAAAAGGAGAACAAGATGAAATATGGTAAAATTTTATTGAAACAAGACAGTCAATTGCTTCAGACAAACGTAAAAGATATTGGAAAAGCGCAATTTGGCTATGAAGTGAGTCAATCAGCGCAACAGTTATATTTTAGATTTTAAAAAAGGAGAAAATGATGACACTATTAGACGTACAACACGTGAAGAAAATTTACAAAACTCGCTTTCAAGGCAATCAAGTAGAAGCATTGAAAGACATTCATTTTACAGTAGATGAAGGTGATTATGTCGCTATCATGGGCGAGTCGGGTTCTGGGAAATCCACTCTGCTCAATATTCTTGCCATGCTAGACAAGCCAACCGAAGGACGCGTCTTTCTTAATGGCACGGATACAGCGACGATTAAAAACAGTCAAGCTTCGAGCTTCCGTCGGGAAAAATTAGGTTTCGTTTTTCAAGATTTCAACCTGTTAGACACGCTCTCGGTCAAGGACAATATCCTCTTGCCGCTCGTCTTGTCGCGCCGTCCGATTACAGAAATGATGCAAAAGTTGGTTACTACTTGTAATGAACTGGGGATTAACCAATTGCAGGAAAAATTCCCCTATGAAATTTCCGGTGGTCAAAAGCAGCGGGTGGCAGTAGCGCGTGCTATTATCACCAATCCAGAAATTCTGCTGGCAGACGAGCCAACAGGGGCGCTCGATTCTAAGTCTTCTGCGGCGCTTTTAGATGTATTTGATGACATCAATGACCGCGGACAGACGATTCTTATGGTAACGCACTCGACTTCTGCGGCAAGCCGTGCTAAGCGCGTACTGTTCATCAAGGACGGAATTTTGTACAATCAAATCTTCCGAGGAGATAAGACCAAGCGCCAGATGTTCCAAGAGATTTCTGATACCTTAAGGGTTATGGCAAGCGAGGTGAATCAAGGTGCTTAGATTAGCGGGAAAATTAGCGGTTTCTAACCTAGTGAAAAATCGTAGATTATACTATCCATTTACGTTGGCAACTTGTTTAGTCGTCGCTATTTCATATATTTTTAATTCTTTAACGTTTAATCCTCATTTACAAAAAATGCAGGGGGCAAGTTCTATTTCATTTGTCTTGGCTCTTGGAGTGATTATTGTGACGATTGCTGCAGCGATTATCGTTTTTTATGCTAATAGTTTCGTCATGAAAAACCGTTCGAAAGAGCTAGGTCTTTATGGAATGCTAGGGCTTAATAAACGTCATCTCTTTACCATGGTGTTCATTGAGTTATTGATTTTAGGAGCGACGACTGTCACGATTGGTCTTGGATTTGGTATTGTATTTGATAAACTGATTTATGCTTTTTTACTGAAATTAATGGGGTTAAAAGTTGTCCTAGTATCCACGTTTCAATGGTTAGTTCTTATTTCAGTTGTTGTCATCTATGGCGTTATTTTTGCGGGCTTGGTGCTTGTCAACGGTTTGAGGATTCTACGTTTTAATGCTTTGCAATTGGCCAAGGAAAAGAATAGTGGTGAAAGAAAAGGACGATTTCTTCTGATTCAAACGATTATTGGATCGATTTCTTTAGGCTATGCTTATTACCTAGCTCTGAGTGTCAAAAATCCATTGACAGCAATTGGTATATTTTTTATAGCTGTTCTCTTTGTTATTTTAGGGACTTATCTGCTGTTCAATGCAGGAGTTACGGTATTTTTACGGTTGCTTCAGAAAAATAAACGGTATTATTATCAACCTAATAATATGATTTCTGTGTCCAATTTGATTTTTCGGATGAAGAAAAATGCAGTGGGATTGGCAACGATTGCGATTCTTTCAACGATGGTTTTGGTCACCTTGGCTGGAGGTGTCAATATTTATGCAGGTGCTGGTTATCTTAAAAGCGTGATGTATCCCCAAGATTATACGATAAAGGGGAAGGGAGTGTCAGCTGCTCAATTGGATCAGGCATTGACAGAATTTGCAAAAGAGAATCATTTAACAGTCACTAAGAAAAATGCTTATCAATATTATTCGATGGGAATTAAAAATCAAAAGGGCAATCAGCTTGATATTTATCCAAAAGGTGAAACACGAGTTTCTCCACAGGCTTATATTCTGCTGTTTTCAGCTGATGATTATCGGAAAATGACGGGCAAAATATTGAATTTAAAAGATAATGAGACAGCAATCTTTGCAAAAGGAATGTCTATTAAACAAGATCAACCTCTTAAACTGATTGGACAAGAATTGACAGTGAAAGAACTTTTAACAGAGGACTTTGTTCTTGGAAATGTCGTAGATCAGTATAATATCATTGTGCCGCAGTCACTTTTTATGGTGGTCAATGACCCACAAAAATTGGTGGATTCACAAAAGCAACATTACACGATTAATACAGAATTATATGGCGGTTTGAATATCAGGGCTTCTAATAAGAAAAAGGGCGATTTGGATACAGCTTACCAGAAGAAGCTGAAACAGTTCAATACGACGCTCCCCGATAATGCCGGTGTGTATGGTTATACAAGAATCCAAGGTGTGCAGGAAATTATGAGTATGTTAGGTGGCGTTTTATTTATTGGTATTTTCCTTTCAATTGTCTTTATGCTGGGAACGGTTTTGGTAATCTACTACAAACAGATTTCAGAAGGGTATGAAGACCGCGATCGCTTTGTAATTTTACAAAAGGTAGGATTAGATGAAAAGCAGACCAAGCGCGCCATTCGCAAACAAATTTTGACTGTGTTCTTCTTACCGCTTGCTTTCGCTTTTGTGCATCTGGCATTTGCTTATCATATGCTGAGTCTCATGTTGAAAGTGCTGGGTGTCGTAAATGCTACATTGATGTTGGAAGTTACGCTTGGCGTTTGTGCTGTTTTCTTTATCGTCTATGTACTTGTCTTTTTCATCACATCACGCAGTTATCGTAGAATTGTGTCGATGTGAGTTAGCGATAGGTACGGATAATAGTGAAAAGGAGTAGGGCTATTCTTGCTCCTTTTTCAATTTATTTAACAAAAAAGAGGGACGTTTGATTCCTTTTTGATTGCTTTTATGGTAGAATAATTCAATCTAATAAATTGGAGTTTAGGATGAATATTTTTCGTAAAAAAGATGTCAGTAGAGATCGGACTGGCATGCGTCGTCATTTACGGTTGCTTGATTTGATTTTGTTAGGAATTGGCGCTATGGTGGGAACGGGTATTTTCACTATTACTGGAACGGCGGCTGCAACTCTAGCTGGTCCAGCTTTGGTGATTTCGATTATTATTTCTGCTCTTTGCGTGAGTATTTCTGCTTTCTTTTATGCAGAATTTGCGTCAAGAATTCCTGCAAATGGAGGTGCTTATAGCTATCTCTATGCTGTTTTTGGAGAATTTCCAGCTTGGATAGCAGGTTGGCTGACCATTATGGAATTTATGACGGCGGTATCTAGTGTTGCCTCTGGTTGGGCTTCCTATTTGAAAGGCTTGCTGAATGGATTTGGTTTGAGTATGCCAAGAGCGCTTAATGGAACCTTTAATCCGCAAGTGGGAACCTATGTAGACTTACTGCCGATTCTTGTTTTGGTATTTGTAACAGGTGTGGTTTTATTAAATTCTAAAGCAGCTCTGCGATTTAATTCTGCTTTGGTTGTCTTGAAGTTTTCGGCGCTTGCCCTTTTTATCTTTGTAGGGATTTTCTTTATTAAACCTGAAAATTGGTCTCATTTTGCCCCATTTGGCTTTGGAAAATTATATGGTGGTAATGTTGGAATTATGGCTGGTGCTTCTCTGATGTTCTTTGCTTTTCTAGGTTTCGAGTCTATTTCTATGGCAGTGGACGAGATTAAGGAGCCACAAAAGAATGTTCCACGAGGGATTGTGCTGTCTTTGTCTATTGTAACGGTGCTTTATATATTGGTGACACTAGTTTTGACAGGGATTGTTCACTATAGCAAGCTAGATGTAGCAGATGCTGTCGCTTTTGCGCTTCGCAGTGCTGGGCTTGGCTGGGCGGCTAATTATGTGTCAGTGGTAGCGATTTTAACTTTGATTACCGTTTGCATTTCCATGACTTATGCTCTGTCGCGTATGATTTACAGCATTGCGCGTGACGGTTTGTTGCCAAAGTCTTTCAGAAAATTAACTGCCACTAGTCGGGTACCGAAAAATGCTACGATTTTGGTAGGGATAGCTGCGGCAGTATGTGCTGGTATTTTCCCGTTAGCCAGTATCGCATCTTTTCTAAATATCTGCACCTTGGCTTATCTGATTTTGTTAGCAGTGGCTATTTTGAAGTTGCGCAAGGATAAAGGACTTCCTCAAGCAGGGGAGTTTAAAACTCCTCTGGTACCTCTGACGCCAATCTTATCCATTATTATTTGCCTGTCTTTCATGACCCAATATGGCTCTGATACTTGGCTAGCATTCGGCCTTGCCTTACTAGTCGGAACAATTATTTATTTTATCTATGGCTACCAACATTCGGAAATCAATTGATGAGTTTATCTTACAAAAATGTAAGAAATAATTGTAAATTGTAAGATGAGGTTAGGGAAAAGCCCCAGCTTCATGCATTTTATAGTTTGGGTTGTAAGACGCAGTGGTTGGTTGGATATCCTTATCTCTTGTTATACCGGTGATAACGGCTATCCTAACCAACTGTGCGGAGGTGGGACGACGAAATCAAATTCTTCGAATTATTGATTTCTGTCCCACTCTCATTTTTCCATATAATAGTGATAATAAAGTAAGTGATGGAGGAAAAAATGAAAAAGGGATGTATTGGTTGTCTAGGTGTGCTAGGAGTATTGCTTTTAGCGGCATTGGGAGCAGTGTTATATTTCGGTCCTAATGATGATATCTATCTTTTACCACCTAGTCCTGAGCAATACGCAAAATCTGCTCTAAATAAGATGAATTCTGCTCTTTATATTGATGAAAATTGGTCACAAGAAAAGGAAAAAACATTAAAAGAAGTCAAATCTGCCAAAACTTATGCAGATACCTATCCAATTCTAAAGAAAATGACAAAACTATCGGGAGGAAAACATTCTTATTTTTATACACCGAAGGAATTTAAAACTTCACAAAAGGAAGAAAGTCAGCTTCCTGTTGTAAAAAATGAGAATGGCATTCTTTACTTGAAATTACCTCCTTTTATGGGAAACGAGAAAGAAGCTAAGGCTTATCAAACGATCCTAAATCGGGCACTAACTAAGGAAACTTACAAGGGAGTAATTGTGGATTTGGAGAATAATAGCGGTGGCAATATGTATCCTATGATTGGTGGATTAGCTGCTTATTTTGCCTAATGATACTCTCTTTCAATTTGAATATGTAAATGGTCAAAAAATAGGTACTACTTTATCACAAATATTGGCAAGCAAGCAGACAGAAGAAAATTCAAATAGCAGTTCCAAAACAATTCCTATAGCAATTCTAGTTAATGGTAATACAGCTAGCTCTGGTGAAATGACGACATTAGCTTTCAAAGGCTTACCAAACGTTAAAATTTTTGGCAAGCCAACAGCTGGCTATACAACAGGAAATATGGTTTATTCTCTTTATGACGGGGCAACAATTCAGCTGACGGTTTCTCGGATTATTGACCGAAAGGGTAATCGTTATGAAAATACTCCAATCGAGCCAGATATTGCTGCAACCACACCATTGAATGATGCTAGAACTTGGTTACTAGAGCAAATATCGAAATAATCTCTAAACAGCGATTACCGCTGTTTTTTGTTATATTGGATAGGTCAGATCATTTTATCTTGGTGGCAGAAAATGCAGCAGGTCAACTTGTCGGTTATGCCCACGCTTGTCGTTATGACTGCCTTTACTTTTCATCTTTGCTCAATCTGTTGGCTTTGGCTGTTGCTCCAGACTTTCAAGGACAGGGACATGGCAGATCGCTTATGCGAGTCGTGCGTGAAGAGGGTTCAGCTGCAGGCTATGCAGGTATTCGCATAAACTCTGGCATTTCTCGAACTGAAGCCCATGAATTTTATCGAAAACTGGGCTGTGAGGAAAAAGCTGATCAGAAACGTTTTTATTGGGAATTTTAAGAAAGGAAATCTATGAAAATTGAACCATTAAGTCAAAGCAATGCAGAAGAAATTGCGAATCATTGGCATTACGAAGGCATCTATGCTTTTTATGATATGCAAGCAGATTCTGAGGATTATGAAGAAATTTTATCTCCTGAAGCGCGTGGTGATCACTATTATCAGGTTCTCAAAAATGATGAATTATATGGCTTTTTTTGCCTTTTTCCAGTTGACAAGGCCAAGCAGGAGCTAGGTTTAGGCATGAAGCCAGAGTATTGTGGCAAAGGTCAAGGCAAAGAGTTTTTACAAACGATTTTACGGTTTATCGAGGAAAACATTTCAGTGCAAATCCTGACTCTCTCAGTTGCAGATTTTAATCAAAGAGCTCAAAGGCTTTATCTCAATTGTGGTTTCAACGTAATCGGACGGCAGCCTCAGGAAAGCAATGGCGATAGTTACCTTTTTATCAAAATGGAAAAGGAGTTGAAATGAGAGTTGCGGTTATCCAAGGAACCACTCGAAGAAATATGAATTTGCTGCTATTTGAATCTGTAAAAAAAGCAGTCCAATCGTCTGACGAAGTGCTGAATTTTGGTATTTTTGAGGAGGAGAACGAGCAGTATTCTTATGTTGAAATAGCGATCTTGATCAGTTTCTTAATGGAAAGCGGAGCAGTCGATTTTGTCGTAACAGGATGTTCCTCAGGTCAAGGTATGATGCTTGCCTGTAATAGTTTACCGGATCTTTTGTGTGGTTATATAGAAAATCCTCAAGACGCGTTCCTCTTTGGACGCATCAATGGAGGAAATGTTGCTTCCCTGCCACTCGACTTAAATTTTGGTTGGCAAGGCGAATTGAACCTGCAATATACATTAGATAAACTATTTGATGGTGAGTTTGGTATGGGTTATCCTGAACATGAAGCGGAAATAAAAAGGTTGGAAGCAAGTGCCCTAAAGAATTTGAACCGTTTAACGAAACGCAGTTGGGAAGAATTATTAGACCAAATTCCAAAAGATAATCTCAACAAGCTGTTGCAAAGAAAGATAGTGATGAATGCCATTATAAATAAGGGAAGTAATAAAGAGTTCATCCGATTGCTGAAAGCGAAAGCAGATAAAATGGACGCAGATAGAAAGTGGAATAAAGTTTGACAATCAAATAGGGAAAGTATGAGATTGACTTCTGTTGCAGTTATCGTTATTTGAGAAAAAAAGGGAGTGGGACAGAACTAAAAATAGAAAATTTTTAGTTCGTAGTCCCACCCCTGCAAGGGTGCTTAAACAGTTATCAAACTGTTTAAGGTTGCAGATGAAGAAAACGAAGTTTTCGTCAAAGGTGCTCTTCCGATCTTGAAAAGCGAATGAAGAGTCCAATCACGGTGGCTTGCTGTGCAAGGCTGATTTCCCGCCTTCAACAATTCACTGAATGTTGAAGCTACGTTATTCGTTTATTAATAAATATGATAGAAGCTGGGACACTTTTTGCCCAGCCTTTTCTTGTCTTATGCTAATTTTGTAATATTGACTGCTTGAAGACCACGTTGACCTTCTTCAATGTCAAAAGTTACTTTTTCGCCTTCATTCAGTGATTTGAATCCGTCGGATTGAATCGCTGAAAAGTGAGCAAATACGTCTGGCCCGTTTTCTTGTGAAATAAAGCCGAAGCCTTTTTCAGCATTGAACCATTTTACTGTACCTTGTGCCATACATCTTACTTCCTTTCTCTAAAATGTTGCGTAAAAAATAGAAAAAGTAAAGATGAAAAACAAAAATACTCACTCAAAATTCATTTACTCTTGCTAGTCTAACAGAAGTAACAGCAAAAGGCAAGGAAAAACCAGCGATTGGCAATATATTTTGCTATACTAGTAATATGAAAAGCAGAAAGAGGTATATCATGACATTTGAAGAAATTTTACCGGGTTTGAAAGCCAAAAAGAAATATGTCCGCACAGGCTGGGGCGGTGCCGAGAATTATGTCCAGCTTTTTGACAGTATTGAGCAGAACGGAGTGGCGCTTGAAGTGACGCCTTATTTTCTCATCAATGTATCAGGCGAGGGAGAAGGCTTTTCCATGTGGAGTCCGACGCCTTGTGACGTATTAGCAGATGACTGGGTGGAAGTCCATGACTAGGACGGTTTTGGTGACAGGTGTTAGCTCAGGGATTGGTCTGGCTCAGGCGCAGCTTTTTTTGGAAAATGGCTGGCGCGTATACGGTGTAGACCGGTCTGAAAAGCCAAGTTTGACAGGGGATTTTTATTTCCTTCAACAAGATTTGACGTTAGGACTTCAACCAGTTTTTGCTTGGTGTTCGCAAGTAGATGTCTTCTGTAATACAGCTGGAGTGCTGGATGACTACAAGCCCTTACTGGAGCAGACTGCTCAGGAGATCCAAGAAATTTTCGAGATTAACTATGTAACACCAGTAGAGCTAACTCGTTATTATCTGACGCAGATGCTGAAGAAACAATCAGGCATCATCATCAATATGTGCTCAATTGCATCTAGCTTAGCTGGCGGTGGTGGTCATGCTTACACTTCTTCCAAGCATGCTCTGGCAGGATTTACCAAACAGTTGGCACTGGATTATGCGGAGCAGGGAGTGCAGGTTTTTGGGATTGCACCGGGCGCAGTTAAAACAAGTATGACAGCAACGGACTTTGAGCCGGGAGGCTTAGCCCAATGGGTAGCAGACGAAACTCCCATCAAGCGTTGGATAGAACCAGAAGAAGTTGCCGAGTTGACCCTCTTTCTCGCCTCGGGAAAAGCTCAGTCCATGCAGGGCGAGATTGTCAAGATTGACGGTGGCTGGAGTTTGAAGTGAAGAGGCAAGTAGAATGAAAGCAGTGAGCATTGAGCCAAGACTGCAGGAATGTTTCCAACATTGGCAAAAGAACATGGTGAGATATAGTTTGAAGGCGAAGTTAGGGCAGTTTTATACAAATAAAGACGAGACTGCCGTTTTGTATGAACAAGGAGATTTTCTCTTTTTGGCTGGGCAGGCAGATATGGCATTACTGGCGGATTATAGGGACTTTTGTAAGCCAGACTACCGCATTCTCATATCTGAAGAGGCTTCTTGGCAAGGCTGCTTGTCCTCTTGTCCAGCCTTATCTCCTTTTACCCGTTATGCTTTTAAAGATGAGGCAGATTTTGATGACAAGGTTTTGAAAAACATCGTGGAGCAGTTATCGGAGCAGTTCTGTATGGAGGCAATTGATCAAAGAACCTATCAAGAACTAGCTCAGGAAGAATGGTCTCAGGATTTGCAGGGGAATTTTGCAACTTTTAAAGACTTTCAAGAAGGCGGAGCTTTTGGCTTTGTGATCCGGAAGGGTCAGGAAATCGTCGCTGGGGTCTCGACAGCACTTGTCTACCAAAAAGCCATTGAAATTGAGATTGCAACAAAACCGACTTATCAACAGCAAGGTTTAGCTACTGTTCTTGGGGCGAAGATGATTTTGGCATCCCTGCAATGCGGCGTTTTTCCGCTCTGGGACGCCCACAATGAAGCCTCAAAGAAAATAGCTGAAAAGCTAGGTTATCAATGCTTAGGAGCTTACCCAGCTTATGAGTTAAAATTACAGATAGGAGAAACCATGACCCCAGAACAATTATGGAATGAATACAAAATAATCAACCCCGCAATTGGTGATGACATTGATGCTTGGGCATTTGGTGTAGAGCCAGATCAGCTGGCGGATTTAGTTTTGAAAAGAGAGAAGAGTGCGACAGCTTCTGCCTACGATTTGTATCAGATAGATGGTGAGCCGATTCCTCAAGCAGGAACCTTTGATGTGATTTTAGACGGTCAAGGTCAAGCTGTCTGCATCATTAAAGTTACCAAGGTAACGGTTGTCCCTTTCAATCAAGTGTCTGCAGAGCACGCTTTTAAAGAAGGAGAGGGAGATAAATCTTTGGCTTACTGGCGGCAGGTGCATGAGGAACTCTTCACGGAATGGATGGCTGAAGCCGGCTTAGCTTTCTCAGAGGAGACGGGCGTGGTCTTGGAGGAGTTTTGCAAGGTTTATCCGATATAAAAGATGCGGATTAAAGCATTACAGAGAGAATCTTAACAAATGATATAAAAAATGCTATAATAAAATAAATTTATTTTGATAAAAGGAACTATTATGACAAACTATGCAATTATTTTAGCAGCTGGAAAAGGCACTCGCATGAAATCAGATTTACCAAAAGTGCTTCACAAAGTTGCTGGAATTTCGATGTTAGAACACGTATTTAGAAGTGTTGCTGCCATTGCACCAGAAAAGACTGTGACAGTAGTCGGACACAAGGCAGAGCTGGTGGAGCAGGTATTGGCGGGGCAGACAGAGTTTGTTCGTCAAACGGAACAATTAGGAACTGGTCATGCTGTGATGATGGCAGAGCCTGTGCTGGAAGGTTTGGCAGGGCAAACATTAGTCATTGCAGGAGACACTCCTTTAATCACAGGAGAAAGCCTGAAAAATTTGATTAACTTTCATGTCAACCACAAAAATGTTGCAACGATTTTGACAGCAGAAGCGGAAAATCCATTTGGTTATGGGCGGATTGTCCGTAATCAGCATGAAGAAGTGATCAAAATTGTGGAGCAAAAGGATGCTTCGGATTTTGAAAAGCAAATCAAGGAAATCAATACAGCAACGTATGTTTTTGATAACGCTCGTCTTTTTGAAGCCTTGAAAAATATCAATACCAATAATGCGCAAGGAGAATACTACATCACAGATGTAATCGGCATTTTCCGTGAGAATGGCGAAAAAGTCGGCGCTTATACTCTGAAAGATTTTGATGAAAGTCTTGGTGTCAATGACCGCGTGGCATTGGCAACGGCAGAAAGTATTATGCGTCGCCGAATCAATCAAGCTCATATGGTGAATGGGGTTAGCTTTGTAAATCCAGAAGCGACTTATATTGATGCAGATGTACAGATTGACCCAGAAGTACAAATTGAAGCTAATGTTAGCTTGAGAGGGCAAACGAAAATTGGCGCAGGCAGTATTCTGACAAATGGTACGTATATTGTTGACTCTGTTATCGGTGAACAAACGGTTATTACCAATTCGATGATTGAAGAGTCTACGGTTGCAGACGGTGTAACGGTGGGACCTTACGCTCATGTTCGCCCAGATTCAAGCCTTGCTAAAAATGTACATGTTGGTAATTTCGTTGAAGTGAAAGGTTCTTCTATCGGTAAAAATACCAAAGCTGGGCATCTGACTTACATTGGTAATTCTGAAGTGGGTGCGAATGTCAATTTTGGCGCTGGAACAATTACAGTTAATTATGACGGACAGCACAAGTTTAAGACCGTCATTGGGAACAATGTCTTTGTAGGTTCTAATTCGACCATTATTGCGCCGGTAGAACTTGGGGACAATTCTCTTGTAGGTGCAGGCTCAACCATTACTAAGGATGTACCAGCAGACGCTATTGCCATCGGACGTGGACGTCAGATTAACAAAGATGAATACGCAAAACGCTTGCCACATCATCCAGATAATAAGTAGGAACGGCTATGGATTTTGAAGAAAAAACGCTAAAACGAACAGAAATTTATCAAGGTCCTATTTTTAACCTTGTCAAGGATAAAGTTCAGCTACCAGCAGGAAAAGGGACTGCTTACCGTGATTTGATTTTCCATAATGGAGCGGTGGCAGTTATTGCGCTAACGCCAGAAGACAAAATGATTTTGGTCAGGCAGTACCGCAAAGCTATTGAAGCAACCTCTTATGAAATTCCAGCTGGAAAGTTAGAAGTTGGTGAAAATGCAGATCCAAAGGCTGCAGCTTTGCGCGAATTAGAAGAAGAAACGGGTTATACAGGTGAGTTAGAACTGCTCTATGATTTCTATTCGGCAATTGGCTTTTGCAATGAGCGAATCAGACTTTATAGCGCTAGCCATTTGACAAAAGTTGAAAATCCTCGTCCACAAGATGAGGACGAGACGTTAGAACTCTATGAAGTGACCTTGGAAGAAGCGAAAGCTCTCCTTGCTAGTGGTGGTATTTGTGATGCAAAAACTATTATTGCACTCCAATATTGGGAAATGGAAATGAATCGAAGATAGGGGGACGCTCATGGGAAGACCTTTATTAACAGATGAAATGATTGAACGGGCAAATCGTGGTGAAGATATTTCAGGTCCACCTTTGCATGATGAGGAAGAAACCAAAATTTTAAAAACGCCTAGAAGCCAGTTTGGTTATTCCTCTCAAAATAGTGTCTTCAATCAAGATACGCTGCAAATTGATGTGGAACCAACGGTAACCAAAAGCCGACGCATTGAAAATGCAAAACGTGGAGTATTTCAAGCAAAATTAAACAAAATTCTATTTTGGATTGTCCTGCTTTTGATTGCTTTGATTGCTGCTATTATTTGGCTATAAAAAGCGATAAGCTCGACTTTCGCTTTTTTTGTGATAGAATGAGAGGAAATAATGAAAATCGGAATTATTGCGGCCATGCCTGAGGAACTAAAAATTTTAGTGGAAAACTTGGAAAATGCCGAAAAACACTTACGTTTGGGGCATGTTTATCATACGGGAAATATCGGTCGTCATGAAGTTGTGCTGGTGGAAAGCGGGATCGGCAAGGTTATGTCTGCTATGAGCGTGGCTGTTTTGGTCAATGAGTTTAAAGTGACGGCTGTCATCAATACAGGTTCTGCTGGTTCGGTAGCTGAAGGTTTGCAAATCGGCGATATTGTAGTGGCTGACCGGCTAGTGTACCATGATGTAGATGTAACAGCTTTTGGCTATGAATACGGACAAATGGCACGCCAGCCACTTTATTTTGAAGCGAGCCGTTATTTGGTTTCTGAGATGAAAAAGACTTTAGAAAAGACACATCAGACAAGTCGCGTTGGCTTGATTGCAACAGGGGATAGCTTTATTGCCAGTCAGGACAAGATTGACCGTATCAAAGGACACTTTCCAGACGTTCTAGCGGTTGAGATGGAGGGCGCAGCCGTCGCTCAGGCTACGCATTCGATTGGGCTACCTTTTATGGTTATTCGGGCCATGAGTGATACAGCTTCTCATGACGCCAATATTAGCTTTGACGAATTTATTCATGAAGCTGGCAAGCGCTCAGCAGACACTCTGATTCAATTTCTGAAAGAATTGGTTTAGACAAGGAGAATATAGTGTATAAAGAATCTTATTTCGACGGTGGCCTCTTTTCTTACATTGGTCATGTCATCTTAGCCATTTTGATTACTGTCATGACGTTGGGTATCTGTGCTCCTTGGGGCATGTGTATCCTGTATAATTGGAAGATTAAGCACACAGTCATTGACGGACACCGTCTCTATTTTGATGGTACTGCGATGCAGCTTTTTGGAAATTGGGTGAAGTGGTGGCTCTTGACGATCATTACTTTTGGCATTTATGGTTTTTGGCTTAATATCAAGCTAACCCAGTGGATTACCAAACACACCCATCATTTGAATTAGATGAAAGCAAGCGAGAATGAAGCAGTCTCGCTTTTCATTTGTTCTACCTTGCCAAAAAATCCCTTTTGATGGTATAATCAAGAAACTGTAATCAATGATAGAGGAGAAAAGATGAGTATCTTAGAAGTAAAAAATCTCAGCCACGGTTTTGGAGACCGGGCTATTTTTGAGGATGTATCCTTTCGTCTGCTGAAGGGTGAGCATATCGGCTTAGTTGGAGCCAACGGTGAAGGAAAGTCCACCTTTATGAGCATTGTAACTGGTCAATTGTTGCCAGATGAAGGCAAGGTTGAGTGGTCTAAGTATGTGACAGCTGGTTACTTGGATCAGCATGCTGTGTTGAAAGAAGGTCAATCCGTGCGTGATGTGTTGCGGACTGCTTTTGATGAACTTTTCAAGACTGAAGCTCGGATCAATGATATATATCTGGCTATGGCAGAAGATGGAGCTGATGTTGATGTCCTTATGGAAGAAGTGGGTGAATTGCAGGAGCGATTGGAAAGTCGAGACTTTTATACTTTAGATGCTAAGATTGATGAGGTAGCTCGTGCTTTAGGGGTTATGGATTACGGTATGGAAACGGATGTCACCGCTCTTTCTGGAGGTCAACGAACCAAGGTGCTCTTAGCAAAACTTCTCCTTCAAAAACCAGACATCTTGCTCTTAGATGAGCCTACCAACTATTTGGACGCAGAGCATATTGATTGGCTCAAGCGCTATCTGCAAAATTATGAAAATGCTTTCGTGCTCATTTCCCATGATATTCCTTTCTTAAACGATGTAATCAATATCGTCTACCATGTAGAAAATCAAAACTTGACCCGCTATTCTGGTGATTATTATCAATTCTTAGAAGTCTACGAGATGAAAAAATCTCAGCTGGAAGCAGCTTATGAGCGTCAGCAGAAGGAAATTGCAGACCTCAAGGACTTTGTAGCTCGCAATAAAGCCCGTGTGGCGACCCGTAATATGGCCATGTCCCGCCAGAAAAAATTAGACAAAATGGAACTGATTGAACTGCAGGGCGAGAAGCCTAAGCCCTCCTTTGACTTCAAAATGGCTCGTACACCAGGGCGCTTTATCTTTCAAACTCAGGATTTGAAAATTGGTTACGATCGTCCATTAACTTCACCGCTTAATTTAACTTTTGAGCGTAATCAGAAAGTTGCCATTATAGGAGCTAACGGAATCGGAAAAACCACCCTGCTAAAGAGTTTGCTAGGTATCATTCCTCCAATAGCTGGTCAAGTAGAACGTGGAGACTATCTGGAATTGGGCTATTTTGAGCAAGAGACAGCTAGTGGTAATCGCCAGACTCCTCTGGAAGCTGTTTGGGATGCTTTCCCGTCACTCAATCAAGCGGAAGTTCGTGCTGCTCTGGCTCGCTGCGGTCTGACCTCAAAGCATATTGAAAGCCAGATCCAGGTTCTTTCAGGTGGGGAGCAGGCCAAGGTCCGCCTCTGTCTCCTGATGAACCGAGAAAATAATGTCTTAGTACTGGATGAGCCTACGAATCACCTCGATGTGGATGCCAAAGATGAACTCAAACGCGCTCTCCAAGCGTACAAAGCCAGTATTCTCATGGTCTGCCATGAGCCTGACTTCTACGAAGGATGGGTAGATCAGATTTGGGATTTTAATCAATTAATGTGAGAATAAAGAAAATGAGGAGTAAGTCTGTAAAAGCTGATAGCATCAGTGCATATAGAGCGCTCAACTACTGCGTATTGAGTTTTATTCTAGAAAGTAAACGAGAGTTTGGGACAAAAAGATTTCAATTTTGAAAAATCTTAATTATTAAGCCCTTCAAATCTATA